>CASESH010000013.1 GCA_949290565.1 uncultured Christensenella sp.
TGATAACAATAATATTTGCTCCACCAAGAACTGGAAAGACTTGTTTCTTAACGCATATTGCAGTTGTGACAATGTTTGACCGGGAAAGAAATAAATTAATGCAAAATGAGTTATATTCTAAAATAGAGAACGGCTTTATAAATATTAAGACTATACCTATACATTGTGTTAGTGCTAATTATGATATATTAGGTTTTAAGTTTAGGTATAGTCCTAGACTAAGCCGTAGAATCAATCCCTATAGATTAGGTTTTTATAATAAACATGTAAAAACACATTTTAATTTACCTTATGAATGTATATGTATTACTGAAGCACAAAAATATCTTAATTCTCGTATGAGTATATATTTTCCTGATTGGCAAAGTAGATGGTATGAGCAACATGGTCATAATAATTTAGATATATTTTTAGATACGCAAAGACCTATGCTTATTGATATTAATATTAGAGAACTTGCTCAGTTTATTGAAATAGTTAAATTAGATATTAACAAAGATAAATACGGTAAAATAATTGGGTTAACTTGGAAAATCAGAAAAATTGATAATAGTAGTTTGTTTGATAGATATATGGCAAGTGGTAAAAAAGATAAAGATTGTTATAGTGAAGAAATTGTTATAGCAGATTACAATGTATTTGATTGTTATTCATCTCAAAATTGTAAGCCAAAGTTTTACGATGGTCATATGGAAGAAGATATTGATTATAATCAATCTACATTGGTTGAAGAAACATTAGAAAGTTATGTTAAGTCATTATTAGAATTTGATGATGAGTTACCAGAAAATTTTTATCAATCAAAATCACTTAAGGAGAAAAAATAGTTATGGAATTTAATAAAAATGAGTTAATAAATATAACCATTGATAAGTTTTCAGAAACTTGGTCTCATACACTTGATACCGGTGATTTTGTGCCACCAAAATATTTAAAAAAGTTAGACAAGTATATTTATCAGAATCTAAAAAAGAAATTTAAAGAGATTGAAATATATCATTTACTTTATCTACAAGAAAACGGGTATAAATTATCATTATTTCAAAAACTTAAAATTTTAATGTCAGGTTTAAAGCCACTATATTTTGCAGAGAAAAATAATAATTGCAAAAAAAAGAACACTCATTAAAGAGTGTTCAGTGCAGTAAACTGGCTCAAAATTACTAACCTATATACCTTTACTGCTGGGCCATACACAATGCTGACCTGTCAATTAAGACCATCTAGGTTAATTAAAATATAATACAAGGAAAGTATAATGTCAAGAAAGTTACAACCAAAAAATAAAGATATTGTAAATTTACAAGTTGTTAAATCTTCTAATGTTTGGGTAAAAAATAAAAAAGGTAAATTTGTTTTAGATTCAAACTATGATTATTATGGAAAAATTGATAAAGGAATGAGTTCATTTGTTACAATGACAAATAAACAAGGATTAAATTCTAAATTTATTGAAGATACTTGTAAGTTAACAAAAAAGACTAAAAATGAGATAGTAAAGGCACTGAGTTCTAAAAAAACTCGAGTAGTTTATTTAGTTAAGAAAAAATAAAAATTTCGCTGTCTGGACTTAAAACTTTATATTTGAACGAAAAACAAGTTAGTATAACCAAAGTTAAAAAGCGAAGTGGAGTTGTCAAGGAAAAAGCAGAGAGCGATAGCGAATAAATAGCGTAAGCGGTTTATGCTCTGCCCTTGACAATAAAACAAGCGAATAAACTTGCAATGTTAATTCCCCACACATTGTTTGGGGAATTGCTTGCCTAACGGCGAGTGAGAAATGGGTCAAGGGGCGTGCTCCTTGTGGGTTTGGGCAATGCCCAAGAGAGTAAATAAGTCCAACAAGTAAAGTGGATTCGCAAAGGGGCAAAGGCTTTAGCCCTGCCCCTTGCGATGTCTTACTTGACAATAAAGTGTCCCCTATACTTGATAATGGGGACACTTGTAAAGAAAAAAAAATAAAGGAGAAATAAAAATTGTCTGAAAAAAAAGAAAATTTTGAAGAATTAACTGAAATAGACATTTCTTCTTTAAAAACAAAAATGACAAGAGAATTGTGTAATTATTGTTTAAATGTTAAAGCACAATTTGGTTGTCCAAATTATTTAACTTGTCCTTATCAAAATAAATGTAAAGCAAATGTTGTAGTTAATGAATATTTACATACAAAAGAGATTTTAATATTTAAAGATGCATTTTGGCAACGCGATACAATGGGTTTAAATACTAATGTTGATAGAACTAGAAAATGGATGTATGATAATAATGGTATTTTAATTCAAAAAAATGAAGAAGAAGAATTAAGTATCTTTAAATTAAAAAATGTTTTGATTGATAGTAGAAAAAGGTCATTACAAAATTTATATGGCTATATTCGGTCAAATACTTGGAAATATTTTTTAACATTAACAATAGAAAAGTCTTCTAAATATGATAAGTATAATGATGAAGATGTAGAATATATTTGGCAATTATTTAGACAAAAAATGCAATATAGATTTAAAAATATTAAAATGATTGCTGTTACAGAATTACATAAAAAGGGTGGAATACATTTTCACGGTTTTATTGGTAATTGTAATTTAGATAAATATTTGACTGTTGCAATTAATTCAGCAGAATTTTATGTGAGAAAGGGTAAAAAAGTTGAAAATAAATATTATATGCAACCTTTAAAGACAAATTTTGGAGACCAAGTATATAATCTAGATACAACAATATATGATAAAGGTTTTGTAACAATTGTTAAAATATCTGGCGAAGAAAACGAATTAAAACTTGCAAATTACGTTTCAAAATATCTTGCAAAAGATAGGGCAAAAGTTAAATATAATAAAAAAATTTATTGGCGAACATACAATTTAGATTTTTACAATAAAGAAGTTTCTTTTTTAAATGAAGAAGAAAAAACTCAAATAGTATCTGAAATAAGTTTATTAAATTGTATTAGAATAAAAGAGTCAAAAAAGTTTGTATGTTATACAATAAAAAAATAAAAACTAGGTAATTTATTTTACCTAGTTTTTTATAAAAAAGTTGAGTAGAATTTGAGTAGAATTTTATAAAAAGTCCTTTATTTATGCGATATGTAGCGTTTTTGCTTGTGGGTTCAAGTCCCACCATCCGCACCAAATAAGTAGAGTTGTAAGCTCTACTTTTTTTACAAATTATCTAAAATATATATGTGGGAATTAAACTCAGTTTTTTTTGATTTCCGGAAATATAAATATTTTTGCGAGTAAGGAGCAATCAAACTTAAAAGCGAAAACTTGTTCTTTACAAGTTGAGCAATTAATAAAAATTACGACGCTAAGGCCCACCATCCGCACCTATGGTAAAAAATATTTTTATTCTATTTTTTTATAATTTTTCACACTACCTTTTTTAAAATTTTGAAATAAGACTATAAAGGTCTTTAATTATTTGTTTTTGCATTTAAAAGGATATTGCAAATCAATATTTTATATGTTATAATTAATAAAATTAAGAGGTATGAAATGAGTTTAAAATTAAGACAATGTGGTCATTTTTATATTTTCTTTGATAATATTAAAAATCCCGTATATGCTTTTGAAATTGAAAATAATATAATTAAAAAGTTTCATCTAATGTGCGATCAAATGCCAGAAGAAATTATTCTTCCAAAATTTTTAATAAAGGAAAGTGATTATAAAAAAGTTGACAACTCTCATATGTTAGAAGCAATTAGTTATTTGAAAAAATGCAAAAAAAATAAATTTTGTGAACAATTAATTAATAGTCAACTTGAACAATATGCACAGGGAAGTTTTATAATAGGAAGCGATTGTTTTAATGGAATAAAAGAATTAAAAATTGTTGCTCCAATCGACTACTCTATTATGCTAGACAATGGCTGTTTTGAAAAAGACTCTGAAATTGAATTTATTCTTCCAAAAGATATGACCTTAAAACAAGTTTATAAGACATTTGATACAGGTTTTGAATATAGACAAAAAGACTGGACTTTAATCTCTCATAAAGATTTTTATTATAGTAACAATTCGTATTGTGGAATTAAAGTAACAGATTATAAACCAGAACATTCCGAATCATGCAATTATAAAATTTCAAAAGAAAAAATAAATTTTAACAGGAACCAAAATAATAAAAAAGATAACGATGAAAATTATTCACAAACAATTTGAGATAAAAATAATGATATAAATACTAAATTACAAATCCAAAATAGTAATTGTAAAGAGTTTTAAAAATTTTATATAAAATAATTTGTAATAAGTTATTTTAAATCTAGCATAATTTATTTTTTTATTTTACTAGTTTAATGATAAGATATACAAGAGGTATAAAAATGTTAAAATTAATTCAAGTTAGCAATGAAAATAGTGAAATCGCAAAAACTTTACAGGCTAAAATTTTTCCTCACGACAAATCACCTGAACAAGTAGATTTTGGAATTAAAACTGAAAACCCTTTAAATTATATTGCATTTTCAAAAAATCAACCAGTTGGAATTGTTGGGTTTTACTTTAAAAAAGAATTTGCCTGAACACGTTTTATTAAATTGGTATGGTGTTTTAAGAAAAAATAGAAAAATGGGATATGGCAAACAAATTTTAAAACTAGCAATAAAAAAAGCAAAGATTCTTTTCCCAGATAAAAGTTTTTTAACTTATTACTCAGACAAGGTTAAAAACAAGATTGCAGTAAAACTTTATAAAAAAATGAGATTTGTAACAAAAGACTATTGCAATAAGAAAGATGTTGCCAAAATAGAAAAATTAACAAAAAACAACTATGTAATTGGAATTTATTTATTAAAAAAAGTTGCTTTACCTAATTTAGAGAACATAAATCTAGATATTGCAAAAGAGATAAAAATTTTAAGTGAATTTAACTAATTTTTATAACAATGCAAAAAAAGAGAATTAACTTCTCTTTTTTTTATTAATTTTTAGTTTTTTAATTTCATTATTATATAAGGTTTAATTTTCTTCAACTTAAAAATAGGAAATAGTGCCGAAAATAATGAAATTAAAATTGTAATAACTAAATCCATAAATAAAATATTTGGTAAAAACTGCAAAACAGTTAAGTCTTTTAAAGCGTTGTTTTGATAAAAGTTAATAAAACTATTTACTATAATAGTATTGGAAGCAGAAACAAAAACAAAACTTAAAAATAGTGCTGAAACGCAAATTAGCAAACCTATAAACAGCATTTGAAGAACAAAAGCAAAACTTATATTTCTATTTTTGCCTCCTAAGGCTTTAATAACACCTATTTCAAAAATATTACTCTTAACACTACTATAACCAAAGTTTATAAGCAACAAAACTGCTACTAGACAAAGCACCCCAGCAATTGCTCCAAAGTAGTCTTTAAAAATACCAACTATATTAGTTAGGTCAGTAACAGCATTAAAGTAACTAGCATTGACTACAAATTGCATAAAAGAGCCTGTGTGATAAATATTTGCGACATTGTCAGTATTATCAAAGTAAAGAGCCGTAGGATATAGTGTTGAATAATACATTTCTTCAAAGTCAAAAGGATTAATTACCCAGCAACTATCATCTATTATACCAACAACATTATAAATCTTTGTATAAGCCGGAACAGAAGTAACATTTTCAAAATCCTTATTATAATGTGTTAAATAAATATATTTTTGAATTTCACTAGAAAAATTTGGGGTATTGTAATTGGTATTAAAATATTTGTTGTATTCCTTTATAGGCATATAAATTTCACCCTGTTGTAGAGAAGAATTATATGCTTTATCTATTACAAAAACTTTACTTTCTTTACTTGAAGTTACATCCATTCCTAGTTCATCTTTGTAAATTACTTCTCCAAAATTTGTAAACCAATTTTTTGAAGTAACATCATTTTGAACGGCCATAGAGATTTCAGTTTGTACATAATTTGTATTAAGGGTATAAGCGACGGCATAATATTTACTCAAATCTTCTATTAATCCAACAAACTCATCTGACTTAACAAAATCTTTTAATAAAGCAATATTTTCCTTTTTTGAATACTCAAAAAATTTTTCTATTAAATTTCCGTACTTTTCTTTATAATCTGTTTTTATAACAGCACAAACAGAATATCTATTAAAAATCTTATCAGCGCTAGTAATTTTTTCGTATTTGTCACTACTTGTTGTGTCAAAAATATTATCTACATTATAATAAAGTAAACTATCGGCAAAATAATCTGTAATTATTAATTTGTTTGAACTTGTTCTAATTGAACCACTAAGAACTTGCACTCCTCCATTTACTGCAAACAAGTTGTTTAAATAATTTAAATCACACTGTAAAACACCAACTCCCTCGTTTGCGTAAAAATTCATATAACGTTCATCATCTTTTTCATAGCCAAAATTATCTGCCACGCAATTGTCTCTACTTATAGGAAGTGGCGTATTGTATAACTTAAAAATATTTCCACTATAACCGTTTTTATAAAACAAATCAATTTCTTCTTGACTTATATAACTGTTTTTATACCAACGAACATAGTCTTTATCATCTGCAAGATATCCTTTTTTTAAAACAAAAACCTGTTCGTTTTTTTTCGCAAGCGCTTCATTTACGACTTTGCCATCATCAAATCTTACAAACATTTGACAAACGCTCAATAAAGTAATGATTAATAGAACAAATAAAAATGTAAATATTAGTGTAATTTTCCTACTTTTTAAAAAATCGTATGCAATTTTAAATGAACTAAAAAAAGACATGCTTTTATTTTCAAAAACAATATTCCTTTGTTTGTCTTCACACTTTTTTGTCTCAACAAACTTGTCCGGTGTTGAAATAATTTTACATTCTTTTTGTTTTATTTTTTTATTTAGTAAAACTATTTCATTTTCTGTTAGTTTTCTATCAGGTAAAACTATTTCATCGCCTTTTATACTAAAAGCGTTCTTATACTTTTTATTTTTTATTACATCTGCAACTATCTTACCATCGCTTAACTCAATTATTCTATCAGCATATGTTTCTGCATCCTCTCTATTGTGAGAAACAATAACTACTAAATTTTCTTTTGATAACTCTTTAAAAATATTTAGTATTTGCTTTGAAGTCTTGCTATCTAGATTACCTGTCGGCTCATCTGCTAGAATTAATTTTGGTTTTTTTACTATTGCTCTTGCAATGGCAACCCTTTGTTTTTGTCCGCCTGATAATTCTTTTGGATACCTTTTTTCATAACCTTTAAGCCCTACACTTTCTAGCGTTTGTAAAATAAAATTTTTGTCTTTTTCCCTTCTTAACTTTAAAGACATTTGTACATTTTGATATATATTCAAATTATTAATTAAACAAAAATCTTGAAATACAAATCCTAAATAATTGTTTCTATAATTGTCATAATCATTTTCACTAAAACTAGAAAACTGATTACCATCAGCAATAATATCCCCACTAGTTATCTTATCTAATCCACCAAGTAAATTTAAAAGTGTTGATTTTCCACTTCCACTTTTTCCTAGTATAAAAACCATTCCTTTATTTTGCAAAGTAAAACTAACACTATCTAGTGCTTTGAATTGTTTTACACTTTTTTCATTATAAATTTTTGTAAGATTTTTTACTTCTATCATTTTTTCCTCACAAAAAAATCTTTTTTTATTAGTGTTAGTCTAATCTATTCAACCTATTAATTAAAAAACATACATTAATTTACTTTTTATGTAATTAAAATTTTTAGTGAAAATAAAAGCAATTTGATATTTAGAAACGGCTTTGTGTCAAAAGTTTTACTTTTGTGTACAGTCAAAGACTGTACAGTAAAAATTTATAAAATTTTTACAACACAAAGCCACGTACAATTATTATAACATAACATAGTAAACAAAAAAAAACAAATTTGATTATGAAAACCAAACAAAAAAATAATTAGTTTCATAAAAATTTTAATTAATATTACAAAGCGAATTCTTTATCTTGCTTGTTTTCAAAAGATGAAAAGTCTAACCCCACCAAATTAAGAGACTTTACTTTATCAATTATCCTTTTAGGAGCCTTAGTCATTAAAATATTTTCAAGTCTAACAAATCTTTCGGTTTTTTTATAAAAACACTTTCCCTCTCTATAAATAACCTTCGTCTTTTGACTTTCATTTTTTATATCTTGAATAAATTTTTCGTTTAAAGTCATAATTCCCTCTTTTGTAATAATTTTATATAACATAATATGCTACATATAAGATATTATAACACAAATAAATAATAATTTAAAATATAAATTAAAAATAATTTTTTTGTTGAAAAAAAGAAAAATATAACTAATTTTGCTTTTAATAAATAATTTTTAAATTTTTATTCAATTTAATTATGGAGGTTACTATGAGTAAAAAAATAAAAATACTATTTTCTCTTTTTTTATTTGTATTAAGCATTGCTCTTATACAAGGATTTAACCTTAAAAAAATTAATTTTATTTATGATAAACAAATGAATGCGTGTCAACTGACAGAAAGTATTTCAAATAATGAAAATACGACTATAACAAAAGAAAAAATAAATAGTAATTTACTTCAAGAAAAAATAAACAGTGACAATATGTCCATCTCTGTAATTGGGAATGCTAACAAAAATTTTACACCAGACAAAGCAAAAATTAATGCAAGTATTGAAACTTTAAACTTGGATATAAAAAAGTCAAAAGATGAAAATTTAGAAAGATTAAATAAATTAAAAAATGTTTTTAAAGAAAGCAATTTAGGTCAAATAACGATTGAATCTTACACTTCATATCCAAGTTATGATTATTCAGCAGGAAAGACTTTAATAGGATACTATACAATAACAAATTTTAGTTTTGAGATTTCTAGTATAGATAAAATAAAAGATTACATTGATATATTGACAGAAAACAATGTAACAAGTATTCACGGAATAAACTATATGCTAACAAATCAAAACGAAGCATATTTAGAAGTATTAAATGAAGCAATAGAAAATGCTAAAACAAAAGCAATGGCAATTTTAGGGAGAGAACCAGAAAGAATAATAAGTATAAAAGAAGAAAATGTATATAGTGTTTGCTGTCTTGCAAAAAATTTTTCAGAAAACTATGATGATGATTTAATCGGTAAAATTAACATTAGTGCAAAAGTAAATATTCTCTTTGAATAGATTTTAGACTTAAACCTAATTAAGTAAAAAATCATATAAAAGATAATAGAAAGTTATTTGGAGGAATAAAACTTGAAAAAACATTCTATTTCTTTTATATGTAGTTTATTGGGTTTAAGTTTTTACATTTTTATATCATTACCAATAGTATATATTGCTGATAATCACACAATAGTTTACTATAACACGGTTAAATTTTTAGAATATTGTACTGAAAATCATTTATGTTGTAATTTTTATAAAATAACTTTATTGCTTGAAATTTTAGTTATAAACTTTATTATTATACAATCCATTTTTGCTTTACTAAAACAAACAAAAATAATCAACTTTAAAATGAACTATATTAAATTTATTTGTATTTTACTATTGTTACAAATTATTTTGTCAATTTGTCTATTGCTAGCAATTTTGCAAATAAAAAACAATATTTTAAATTGTGGCATAACTAGTGCAATCATAATTTTTACAATTTTAAACATATTTTTTTCAGTGATAATTTTTTTAAAAAAGAAAACTAATTAATTTTAATTTTTTCATTAACAAACTTTTCACACCTATTAACAGATTGTTCTAATGTTTCATTTGAGTTATCTATAATAATAGCATCTGTATCTGGAATCATTGCCCCAAATTCTCTATTTTTATCTTGATTATCTCTTTTAATAATATCTTTCAAAATTGTTTCAAATTCAATATTTTCATTTCTGTCTTCAAATTGTTTTTTTCTGCGTTCTGCCCTAACTCGCTGACTAGCAGTTATAAAAAACTTACAGGTAGCATTTTTTAGAACAACTCTACCTATATCTCTACCTTCCATAACACAGTTGTTATGTTTTGCAAAATCTCGTTGAACCTGTCTAACTTTTTCTCTCAGTTCATCAAATCCAGAAATCTTAGGGGTAAAAACACTAACTTTTTCTTCTCTTAAAAAATTGGAATAATCAATATTATTTATATAAACTTTTTGCAAATCATTTTGAAATTCCACTCTAATGTTTAAGTCATTTAAAAATTGCTTAATAATATTTTTATTAATATCTATATTTTCGCCATACAGTTTTAAAAAGTGGCAAGCCAAAGCACGATAAACCAGCCCCGTATTAAAATTTTTAAAATTTAGTCTTTTTGCAAGTAGTTTACTAATTGAAGATTTTCCACACCCTGCCACGCCATCAATTGCTATATTTATCATTTATTTTCTCCTAATTAATTATAAACAATTTACTTTTTTTAATCAATAAATTAAACTCTATTTATACTATTAAATTAAATTTGACTAAAAAGAATAAAAAAATAAAATTTTATTAAGGAAAGAAAAATGGAAAAAACACCTACCCCACATATAAGTGCAAAAAAAAATGAAATCGCTAAAACGGTAATTATGCCGGGCGACCCTATAAGAGCAAAAATAATGGCAAAAAAGTTTTTACAAGATTATAAGGTAGTCAGTAAAGTAAGAAATAACTATTGTTATACCGGCAAATATAAAAACAAATTAGTTAGCATTATGTCATCCGGAATGGGTCCTGCTAGTATGGGAATTTACTCGTATGAACTTTATAATTTTTATCTTGTTGAAAACATTATAAGGGTTGGGACAATAGGCTCTTTAAATAATTTAGCAAAAATTGGAGACATAGTAATTGCTCAACAAGCAATAACCGATACAAATTATAATGAAATGTATAAAGATAAGAAATTAAATTATTTACCATGCTCTAAAAAGTTATTAAAACTTGCAAAAGCAGTAATAAAGAAAAAAGATTATACTTGTTTCTTAGGAAATATATTTACGACAGATACATTTTATTCTAGCAAAAAACGAGATGAATTTATACTAAGTCAAAATGTTTATGGTGTAGAAATGGAAGGAGCAAGTTTATATAGCACAGCACTTGCTGCAAAAAAAGAGGCTCTTTGTATTTGCACGGTTTCAGATGAAGTTTTAAGTGGAAAAACAACAAGTAGTGTAGAAAGAGAAAAAAACTTTGAAAAAATGTTTATTATCGCTCTCGAAATTGCAACGAAAATATAAAATTTTGCTTGTTTAAATAAACGTTTAATAGTAAAATTAAGAAATAAAGGCAAGGTATATAGTGAAGACTTCGACTTATTTATTCTTTTCTTTAATATTAATTATTACGGGAATACTATTTTTGATGTTTGAAGTAAACATTTATTTAACTACTGTTATTTTGCTGATAGGAATAATAGGCTCAATAACTTGTTATTTTTTATTGCTAGTAAGCATAAAAAAACCTACGCATATAATTAGATTTGAAAATGTAAAAGAGCAAGTTGAAAACGCCTTTCAAAAAAATCTAGAACTTTGTAAACTATTAGACAAAAAAAATGATGAAATTACAAACAAACAATCACTAGATGATGTTGACTCAAATTTAGAACAGAATTCAGTAGATAATAAAAACGCAAATTCATTACAAGACAAATTAGTATGCAAATACTGTAAATGTAGTTTCGATAACGATTTAGATAAATGTCCATATTGTGGTGCACCATATAAAAACGAATAAAAGGAAAATGCTATGACAAAGAAAACTATTTTTTATATTACTTCGGGAGTTATTGCAATTCTATTGCTTATAGGATTAATTTTAGGAACAATTTATGATTTACAAATTTCAAAGACTCTTTCTTCTCTTGAAGTTGGGAATTATTATTCTACTAATAAATTTGCAATTATTGGCGAGTCGGTTGGTGAAGATATTTTATATTTGTTACTCGACATATCTTTTGCAATAGTTTTTTGTTATTTAATAAAAAAACCTCTAAAAAATAAATATTTAAATTATGCTACATTAATTTTATCTTTCATTATAGGCGGAATTATTATTTTTTATGGATTAAATAAAACCTTAAACTATTTTACACTTCATCAACTAATTTCTTTTGGCTTATTTTTGCAAACTGTTTGGGGGAAAGTTTGTATAGTTGGTTCTTCTATATTAATTCACGTTGTAATATTTTTGTTAATTTCTTTAATCAAAGAAGAAAACTTAAAGGAACTTTTTGGCTGGGCAGTTGCCGTCATTTTAATTTCTCTTGTTACAAATGCAATCGTTCAGGGTTCAAAACTAATTTTTGATAGAACAAGATTTAGAGCAATGATTTACGAAGGTCAAACTAATTTTGAAAACTTTACCCCTTGGTATGTAATTAACACAAATAAGTTTGCTTCAACTTCTCAATACTACGGAGACTACTTCGAATCTTTCCCTTCTGGACACACCTGCGCTGCTGCTAGTTCTTTTCTACTATTATTACTTCCTTGCTTCTATAAAAAATCAAACAATTACGGATTTAAAACTTTTGCTATTGTATTCTCAGTTTTGTACACAGGCGCCGTTGCCCTATCAAGAATAATTGCTGGGGCACATTTCTTCACTGATGTTTATATAAGTATTCTTGTAAATTTGGTTGTAATTTTTATTGCAAAAGTTTTCATAATTGATAAATATTTAATTAACAAAAAATATTCTAAAATATCATTTAGTGCTTTAAAAAATAAAGATGAAAGTTCTAAAAATTCTTTTGAACAAGCAAGTTTAACAAAAAACGAAGAAGAAGACAAGTTAATAAATGAAGATAATAATGTTGATAATGACTTGTAATCTTTTGTAAAACTTAAATATACTTTATGATAATTATTAAATAATTTTAATTAAAAAAATAAAAAACACTTTTTTAGACATAATACTAAAAAGGTGTTTTTTTATGAATATTGATGAAGAATTAAATTATTCAAACAAATTAAACAAACAAGATTCTGTTGGTAAATTTACAGGTTTTTTTCTTTTTAGAAATATAATAAACAACTATAACATTGAAAAGACAAGACACGAAGAAGAAAGAAAACAAATAAAAAAATATGGGGTGATTTCTCTAATATTATCTTTAATTGCACTTGCAATCTCTATCAGTTGTCTAATATCAAAATTAAGCAATATACAATTTGTAGGCGCTTCTTATTTTTTAATGATTTTAATTTATGTTTTAAGTGGAATAATAATTTCTCTCACTCTTGCAATTTACAGTTTTGTATTTGCAGTTTTACAAATTAGACTAAATAGAAAATCGATTGGAATAATTGGATTAACTCTTTCAATAATATCAATAGGTTGTAGTATAACTTTAATTGTATTCTTAATATTGTAAGAACACTCATATTTACATTTTTTTATGCTTTAAAGTCAATAAACTATTAAAAAAATTATTATTGATTTAAAAAAAGAGATATGAATTTTACATATCTCTTTACTTTGCTTTATTAACACTGTTGTAAACATCTAATTTTTTCATTATAAGTTTAGTAACTTCATTCATCCCACTACCTAAATATCTTCTATAATCAATATTTGAGTTATTGTTTTTTATATTAGACAATATACCTAATAAATACGAAATTCTAATATCTGTATCTCCATTAATTTTACAAACATTTGTCTTGCTAATTTTTCTTAGAATTTCTTCACTTACACCTTTTGCACCCTTAATGTCAACTCCAAGATCATACAAACTATTTACATCATTTGAATCTACTCCACTTGCGCCATGTAGAACAAGTGGGAAATTAGGAAGTTGCTTTTCAATTTCTTCTAAAATATCAAATCTTAATTTTGCCTCTCCACCAAACTTATAGGCGCCATGTTTAGTCCCAATAGCAATTGCTAAACTATCTACATTTGTTAATTTTACAAATTCTTTTGCTTGTTTGGGACTTGTATAAAAACTATTTTTATCGCTAACATTTATATCATCTTCAATACCTGCCAACGAACCTAGTTCGGCCTCTACAAAAACGCTATGTTTATGAGCATAATCAACAACCCTTTTTGTAATACAAACGTTGTCTTCAAAAGGCAACATCGAAGCATCAATCATGACAGAATCACAACCCGCCTTGATTGCCCTTTTTACACTTTCAAAACTTTTTCCGTGGTCAAAGTGGAAACTAATAGGAACCTTACAAGTTTTTCTAGTTGACTTTATAATTTCTTTTAAATAATCATCGCCTAAGAATTCCAAAGCGCTTTCAGAAACCTGAGCAATTATAGGAGAATTTTGAATTTCAGCACCTTTTACAATTGCCTTTAAAACTTCTAACGTAGCAAAGTTAAATGCACCAACTGCATAATGATTTTGTAAAGCATCTAAAAGTAAAAATTTGTTTTCTTTCATTTCAAACCTCTTAAATAATAGTTTAGTTAATAATTATTAACTAGTAAGAATAATTTTATCTCAAATAATATAAAATGTTAAATAAAAAATAAAAATTTTTTACTTTTTGATTTTTTAATGTAAAAATTATTTTATTTTTTTAAAAATTTTATTATAATTCTAGTATGAAAATTAATTGTCTATTTCCTATTTTTGAAGAGAATAACGCAAAGTTGTTTTTTGATAAATTTTTTAAGTCAAGTTTTTATAAACAAAATAAAAACTGCTCTTTGCTTATATATGTAAATTCAAAAGATGAAAATAATATAAAAACTTTAAAATCATTAACAAAAAAACATAAAAATATCTTGTTAAATTTAGTTGAAAAAGACTTTAATTACAACGATGTTTTTCTAAATGCAATTCAGACTTACTCTTGCGATGTTTTGCTATTAGGCGATACCCAAATTGAAAACATTGATAGACTTTTCAATGCACTAATAAAAAAACATTTGAATGGCGCAAATATTGTCCATATAAAAAAGAAGTCTAATAAATTTGAAACATTTTTTAAAAATATTTTCAGTAAATTTTATAATTTTTTTGTTAATTTATTTTCCTATCAAAACGACGCTCTTAATGTAACTTCCCTTGGTTTAATCGATAAAAACATTATAGATATTTTGTTATCTTTACCAAATAAAGCAACAAGATTAAAAAACTGTACAAAAATGTATGGATTTAATATTGATTATTTATATATTGATAAAAATATAAAAACTTACAAACCAAAAAGAAAAAAAATTTTATCTTATTTTAAACAAACTTGGATAACTCTATCTATTTTTTTTGTTAGTTTATTAATAATTATATTGGGCAATATATATATGGACAAAAGTCTAATTTTATTTAATTTTTTTATGATTGCCATTTGCCTAATTAATTTAGTTTTATCAGTAACTTTCTTTTTTAAAAATGCCTTAGATTTAAGAACAAAGACAAGTTGCGCTATAAAAGATTTAATCATAAAAAAAATTGAAAAGGAGAAAAAGTGATAGATGAAAGGTTGAGAAAATTAGCATACAATTTGATAAATTATTCCTGTTCAGTTTTACCAAAAGAAAAAGTTTTAATTGAAGCAACTGACGCCGATATTAATTTCATAAACGCACTAGTAAAAGAAATTTATAAGAAGAAAGCATATCCTTTTGTAAATTTGTATTCCTCGCAAGTTACAAGAGAATTGCTATATGGAACAAGTGAAGAAAGAGAAAAACTTAGGTGTTCGTTTGACTTGCAGGTTATGAAAACAATGGATGCCTATATTTCAATTAAGAACAAGAATGTTTTTGAAAACAGCGCTGTTGACAAAAGAAATTTAGAAATTGTAAGTAAATTTTATTCAAAGCCCGTTCATCACGACACTAGAACCAAACATACAAAATGGGTAATTTTAAATTATCCATCTTGTATTGCTGCTCAAAACGCTGGAATGAGTACAGACTGCTTTGAAGATTACTTTTTTAAGGTATGCAACTTAGATTACTCAAATATTTTAAAAAGTATGCAACCACTTAAAAATTTAATGGAAAAGACAGATAAAGTTCGAATTATTTCAAAAGATACAGACTTAACTTTTTCAATAAAAAACATGCCTGCAATATTATGCGCTGGAAAAAATAACATTCCTGATGGAGAAGTATTTACTGCCCCAATAAAAGAGAGCGTAAATGGAAAAATAACTTATAACATTCCAATTTTGTCCTACACCGGAGAAAAACACGAAAACGTTTCGCTGACTTTTAAAAATGGCAAAATTATAAAAGCCTCATCAATTAGCAAAGAAAATATTAATAGTATATTTGATATAGATGAAGGGGCAAGATATGTAGGAGAATTTTCTTTTGGAGTAAATCCCCATATAAATAAACCTATGCTAGACATATTATTTGATGAAAAACTTGCTGGTTCGATTCATTTTACACCGGGCAACGCTTATGATGAATGTGACAATGGTAACAAGTCAGCACTTCATTGGGACTTAATTCAAGTCCAAACAAAAGAGTATGGTGGTGGAGAGATATATTTTGATGACGTTCTCATTAGAAAAGACGGCAAGTTTGTTTTAGACGAATTAAAATGTTTAAATCCTGAAAACTTAGTTTAAATAGTTTGTTGTTAAAACTTTTGTGTTGTATAATTGTTTCATAAAAAGGAGATAAAAATGAAAACAAAGATTGGAATTAATGGTTTTGGTAGAATAGGTAGGCTTATTTTAAGGGCGTGTCTTGAAAGAAGTGATGTAGAAGTTGTAGGAATTAATGACCCATTTATAAGCGCTGACTATGCTGACTATATGTTAAGATATGACACAATTCACGGCAAGCTAAATGCAAAGGTATCTCACACTGAAAATTCTTTAATTGTTAATGGTAAAAAGATTAGAATGTTTGCAGAAAAAGAGCCTAACTTAATTGATTGGTCTTCGTGTGGTGCAGAGTATATAGCAGAAGCAACGGGAAAATTTACTTCACAAGAAGGCGCCGAACTTCACTTTAAAGGTGGTGCAAAAAAAGTTGTTATTACTGCTCCGGGAAAAGGCGACATTCCAATGTTCGTCATGGGTGTAAATGAATGTGAATACTTACCATCTATGAATGTAGTTTCAAACGCAAGTTGTACAACAAATTGTCTAGCACCTCTTGCAAAAGTAATTAACGATAATTTTGGAATTGTTGAAGGTTTAATGACAACAGTCCACTCAGTAACAGCAACTCAATTAACTGTCGATGGACCATCAAAGAAAGATTGGAGAGGTGGAAGGGCGGCAACTTATAATATAATTCCATCTTCAACAGGCGCAGCAAAAGCCGTAGGAAAAGTTATTCCTGAATTAAATGGCAAACTAACAGGTATGAGTTTTAGAGTTCCAACTCTTGATGTATCAGTAGTTGACTTAACTTGCAAACTAAAAAAACCTACAACATATGACAAAATAAAAAAAGTAATTAAATCTACAAGTGAAAAAGAATTAAAAGGAATTTTGGGCTATACCGAAGAACCTGTCGTATCTTCTGATTTTATTCACGATGAAAGAACTTGTATTTTTGATGCAAGTGCTGGAATCATGTTAAATGAAACTTTTGTAAAACTTGTTGCTTGGTATGATAATGAATGGGGCTATTCAAACAAAGTTGTTGACCTAATTTGCCATATGTCAAAAGTTGATAGAAAAAAACAAAAATAGTAACAATAAAATAATTTGAATATAAATAGAAAAAACCTTATTTTATTTAATAAGGTTTTTTTATTAATTTCAAGTTTAAAAATAAATTAATAATTTTTATCTAATAATTAACAAGATTTTATATGGTTTTTTTAGATTTTATTAATAAATAAAATTTAATTTTGTTTATTTTAAAAAATTAATATAACCTTTATTTCTATCATTTAAGTTATTTGGTAAAGACACTTATTATAGTTATAGTATAAAAATAATTTACATTATTTATTAAATTCTAACTCATTTAGAAATTATTTCCATAATGATAAAATAAAAAATGTTTAATTTTAATAATTTTAAACTAATAAAGAAAAAAACTTTATTTTTTAGTTTTTTATTTCATTAATTTTAAAATAAGTTATTCGTTTTATAGTTTTTACTATTCAATTATTTATTAAATTTGATTATTATATTTTTAACTAAAATTTATAATGTAATTAATAATTAAAAAAATTTTTTTTAAGTTTCTGTACAATTTAACCTTAAATGATTAAACATTAAATTTAAATAACACCACATCTCCATCTTGCATTACATAATCTTTCCCAACACTTGCAACTTTTCCCTTTTCTTTTGCTAGATTGTAACTACCTAATTCAACTAAATCTTGATATTTTACAACATCTGCTCTAATAAAGCCCTTTTCAAAATCACTATGAATTTTCCCTGCTGCCTGAGGAGCCTTAGTTTCAATTTTAATAGTCCACGCCCTAACTTCTTTTTCGCCAGCCGTAAGAAAACTCATCAACCCCAAAATTTTGTAACTTGTAATAATTAATTTTTCAAGACCACTTCTATTCAAACCAAGTTCTTGTTTAAAAAGTTCTCGTTCTTCTTCATCTAAATTTATAAGTTCTTCTTCGATTTTGCAACTTAATGCTAGAACTTCTGACTTTTCCTTACTAGCATAATCAACTACTTCTTTTAAATATTTATTTTGTTCAGCAGAGAGAAGAATATCTCCCTCGGCAATATTTGCGACATAAATAACAGGCTTAGTCGTGAGTAAAAATAATTTATCTACATATTCTTTTTGTTCTTCATTAAAGTTTAAACTTCTTATAGGTCTTTCATCTTCAAGAGTATTTTTGATGGTATTAAGTAAAACAATATGTTCTTTTGTTGAAGCGCCGGCTTTAATTAACTTATTTTCTTTTTCTATATACTTTTCAACACTTTCTAAATCTGCTAAAATAAGTTCTAAATTTATTGTTTGAATATCTCTTGTAGGGTTTACGCTTCCCTCAACATGAATAATTTTTTCATCATCAAAACATCTTACCACATGAACTATGGCATCAACTTCTCTTATATGACTTAAAAATTTATTTCCAAGTCCTTCTCCTTTACTTGCTCCTTTTACAAGTCCGGCAATATCAACGAATTCAATTTGTGCGGGAGTGGTTTTTTTTGCGTTATATAATTTTGTTAAAACTTCAAGTCTTTCATCTGGAACATCAACAATCCCAACATTTGGCTCTATGGTACAAAAAGGATAATTTGCACTTTCAGCGCCAGCCTTTGTAATAGCATTAAATAGTGTACTCTTACCTACATTAGGTAAACCAACAACTCCTAATTTCATAATTTACCTCATTCTAAATTATATTTAAAAATTTTGTCATAATAGTAAGTCATTTTTTAAACTTTAAAAACATTTTTAGCAACTAAAATACCTAATAAAACGTTTATGTTTTTCTATACTTAAAATTGCTATAAACATAAAATGGTAAAAATAACAAAATTTGTAGAACAAAAAAGAAAACACCTATCATTAAATAATTGAAAGGATAACCCAAGTGAATTCCCATATTTTCAAAAAGTGGACAGTAGTTAATATAGAATAAGTTTACTTCTTTACCAATAAGTAGTCCTAATAACGAACAGACAAGGCACAAAAACAATAAAGAGAAAAAAGCCTTCCATAAATCTAAAAATTTGTTAATTTGCAACCAATTAGAAAAAATAAAAAATAAAGACAACATTACAACTAAACTTCTAATTAAAAAGTAAATCAAATTATATATGTGATAAATTTGAAAATTTTGATTTAAACCTATTGGATAAATAACAGTAATAATAGCAGACAAATTAGTTACAAAAAAAACAAAATTTAATAAGATTAAATTATTTTTATATTTATTTTTAGTGAATATAGCAACTAGAATTAATGGAACACTAATCCAAAGAGAAATTGTAAACAAATCAAACTCAACAACATTCAAAAAAGAAAGTTCTTCATTATTTGCTTTTAAATAAAAATATCTAAAAATAATCTTTATAATTTCTAGTACAACAATAATAGTTAAGATGATAGCCGTAAAAATTTTTTGATATTTTAACTTTTGCCTACTAGCATACATTGAGAAAAAAATAATAATAACTAAACTGACTAAAATCATTAAAATATGATTTTTATCAAATAAATAACTTTGTTGATTTTCTATTGAACTATAAGTCCAAAATTTGTTCATAATTCACTTCCTTTGTATAGTTTAAAAAATTTTTTTCTATTTGTCAAAATATTAAACGATTTTATAAAAAAGTAGATATAAAAATAAAAAAATTACAAATAAAATTAATTAAAATTTTTAAAAAATTATTTAAAAACAATTTATAAAATGAAAAAAACAATTTTATTTTGTTTATTAAATATTTTCTATTATTTTAAAAAAATAAAAAAATGTTTTAAAAATAATTTTAAATCCATATACAAACTTTTAAAAATTTCTCATTAAAATAATAAAAAATTAATAAATAAAAATTACAGAAAAAATTTTAAAAAAATTCCTAAAAAAGAAAAAATTTAATAATAAATTATTAATAAAAAATATATTGAAAAACTTTTTCTCTTTAAAATAAAATTT
>CASESH010000014.1 GCA_949290565.1 uncultured Christensenella sp.
CAAGGCCTCGAATTTTCCGAGTGAAAAGAAAAAATTACAAATTATTTTCATAGATTTAAAAATAAATGGTTCAAATTCTCCTAAAATGATGGCTTCTGGATTAATTAGTAATATAGAGGCTTTAATTCCAGAAGATAACGGGCCTTACTGTATAGGTCTTTGGAGTGATAATTATGTATCGAATAAAGATGAAATTGATAATGCTATACAAAGCCTAAGAATTCCTCCGGAGTTTTGGTTTGATATGGATAAATCTATTATTACAACTTATAGAGATAACGATTTAGAGATTTTAAAAAATTTAGAAATTAGTTTTTATAATAAGTTTAATACGGAAAGTATAATTTATTTTTTGCTTTTATTGCAAAATATATTTGGACAAGAATTATTATCAGTAATAGGAGATATCAATTCAAAATTATTAAAAAATATTGAACAGGATCAGAAATTAAGTGCGCTGATTAAATATACTATAGAAAATGAATATGAGAAATTTGTCGGGCAAATTAATAATGAAACAGCATTTAAATTATTTATACCTATACTTAATCAGTTTATTGGTTCTAGATTTAATAAAAGATTATTATCAGAGAATATTCATGAAAAAATTACATATAAACAAGATGTTTCTACAACGAATATTGATAAAGTAGAATATAATTCCGAATTAAAAATTTCTCCAGTTATTAATTTAAAGTATCCTAAAAATGTTTATTTAGTGAATAATAGCGACTTAGATTTGCTTGCAGTTCTTGGTAGTAGTTTTACAAAAAATTTGGTTTCAGATTTTAAAGAATTAAAAATCGACGTAAGTCATTTTTGTGAAATTGTTCATAATAAACATGATTATCATTTATTTGTAACAGCATTGTTGTTAAAGTACAACGGAAATTTAAATGGTAGAAAAGATTTCACATTAGACCTTGGGGAAATTAAGTATAATAATGAAGAATTTAGGTTTTATGTATGTTGTAATATGGTTAAGTCAATACATAAGGATGACATAAATTTAGGCGATGCAATATTTTCTATAAGTGATAGTATTTATGAAAAAATACGAATGAATATAGCGAGTTTATGTTCTAAAGCGGGGATATGATATTTTTATATAATAAATAGACAACTTAATAAGTTAATTTTATTGTTAAATTAGTGAAAGGATGTAAGTTTGGAATGTTAGCCTATTACTTATTGGTGGTAAAATTAAATGTCTTTCAATATTTTATTTTATCTAATTTACATCCGACCACCCAGTAAGTCAAATTGTATTTCTTTAGTTTCACTTTGGTATAACATTCTTTATTCTCATAATAGAGACTGTGTACTTGATCTGAGTTTTTAATAAATATTAAATTATTAATGAAATTCTTTTAAGATTTTAATAACAAACTCAACAACTTGTTCAATTTCAATGGAATGGAGTTCGCCTATTGCAAGGTCAAGATTGAAGTATTCACGCCATTTGTCCTTTGAAAAGTCTTTGGTGAATTTGTTTTCAAGTTCTACAATTTTTGTCAGTTGAAGTTCATATTCAGCTGACATTTTTTGTTTATAATATTTTTCTTTAACAAATTCTATAAGAGTTTCATTTTTCATAAGCCCTCCAATGGTTGAGTGTGTTTTAACTCTTATAAAAATACTTTGCAAGTCATTTTGCAAAGTATTTCAAAATTAAAAAATGTATTGCTGCGCTCATTAAGTGGAATGTATAACATGTAGTATCACTATAATAATTTTATGGTACATATTGAGTATTACGTATTGTTTTTACATACATAAATGTTTGTATAGTCACCATAAACTAGCATAAAAATTTACATAATTTTCATTTGAGAGTAGGATACTTTATTATCTTAAATAAGCTTAGTAGTTTTTTGGAAATTAAGTTTTAAAAATTTTAGTGACGATCAGTTATATGTTAATTAACGATCGATTCAGATGTTTCTCTTATTTTCTCAATTATATTATTTTTTATGTTAAGTATTGTAATATATCTGTTAAATATTTCTCTTTGCTTTTCTATAGAAAATTTACCGTTTTCAACTGGGATTTCCACATCTATCTTTGCTATTCTATCCTTACCAGCCTTATTGGTAAAACCAAAATTTAAATTCTTAAGTTTCCTATTAATTGCTAAAGTCAAAAAATCTAAGTCTACTGAGGTTTTAAATTTTTTATTTAGAACTAGTGGTGTAACATCCATAGATATTGTAAATTTACCTTGTCTTTTATGAACAAATCCTGCCGATCCATTTCTGTTAATTGTTAAGCAATCGCTAAAATATTTTATGCCTGGCACATTGTCTTTAATATAACCATATCCAACTTCGTGAGGATTCATGCTGGCGCCATAGACAGGGATTTCTCCCTTATTGGCTTTAACTACTTTTTTGGTAAATGAGCTATTATTTGAGCTGATCGTTAAATCAAAAAGATCTTTTGCCTTTATAGATTTAAATTCTACATTATTAGGGAACGGATCGACTTCTATAGAATTTAACTTATCAATTAGCATTAGCATATTGTCCTTAATATCCTGTACTTTTCGTAATTTTTCACAGACTTCGTCCTGTAATTTAATATCTATATCATTGTTTTTTAAGGGTAAAACAATTTTTATTTTTTCAATTATGTTTTTGGTTAATCTTTTATTATTTTCACCGATGGCATAATGTCTTAAAATATCTTTTAACATAAAATATATATACTCTACATTTATTAAATTTTTAAAATTTTCTTTAAGAATTAACACACCAGCATGAGTTGTAATACTAAATTTATTATTTCTTATAAATAAAGTGCCTGCATATATACCGTCCGTTGTCCATGTTAAACATTTACCATAAATATCATTATCATAATCATATGTTGAAATTTTAAAAATTTCCCCATTGTTGACTGTTTGGGATGAATAAACTGGATATTCTCCAGGATTTTTAATAGCAAACTTGTGAGTGTACTTCGAGTCCCCCTTATATATATCAAAAATATCTTTTAATAAAAACTCTTTATTCATTAATCTAAATCCTTTAAAATTTCTTCATATTGTGTTAATTCCTCTGAAATTGATTTGATAATTTCACAGAATTCACTAATACTATATATATTGTCTTTTTCGGTAATTTTAAGCTCTATTTTTTCATCATTTGTCCACAGGTTATCAATCACCCAATTATCATTTATCTTATTATAAAAATGAGTTATTGGAATAATTTTACACCTCTTGTCCTCAGCAAGAATGTTATTTTTATTATATTTTAAAGCTTTGTAAATATTATACAATTGAATACCACGTTCAAGATCATTGTGTTCATCTTCAAATCTATTTGAATCTAGGGTTTCACCTATTGAAGATGCTAAATAACAGAAAACATCATATTTTTGGATATCCTGTTTATTGTTTTTCTTTATTAACGAAATTATAAATGTCTTTTTTGGAGTAGTAAAAAATGTTTTTGATGGCAAAGATATAATAGCATCAATATAACACTCGTCTAGGATAAATCGTCTTAATAATGCATCGTTTTTTCTATTAAAAATACCATCTGGAACAACAATTAGAGCTTTTCCACCTACTTTTAATGCATGAATTATCCATTCAATAAACAATCCTTCTGCACCTTGTCCATTATGGGTGTAGTAAGATTTTAAAATTGGATTCTTTGATATTTCATCTCTTAAAACTTTAGTTCCTGTCATAATATAAGGAGGATTCGTTAATATTAAGTCAAACTTATTTCTTACAGCCTCTTCTAAAGTTCCTAAGACACTCTTTGTCTTTAATGTAAAAGTTCTATTAAATAGAGCAGAGAAATCTTTAGTTAAATTAGGATTTGATTTAACCAGGTCAGAAAAATACAATAACATGTTGGCTTTGGCTAAAATTATTGTCCTTTCTGTATCTTTTGTAAACCCTTTATCATAACCCTCAATATGGATATTTTCTACAATATGATTGTTTTTTATCTGATAAAATTCGTCGATATTTTTTGAAATTGCCTCCAATATAAATTTACCAACTCCACAAGCTGGATCACATATTGACATACCTTCTCTTATGTCGGCCATATTAACCATATTTTGAACAACTTTAAGTGGGGTAAAATACTGTCCCATGCCCCCTTTGCTACTATCCTCTTTAAAAAAGACTTCAAACACTTTACTTTTAAAATCAATATCAATGTTTTCTAATTTTCCAAATTTTTTAAATTTGTCTAATATATTCTTAAAAGCAGTACTATATCCTTGTACTGGTTCCCCTTTACTATTAACAAATATTGTTCCATTAATGATCGTAGTATGATCAATATCACTTTCAGGGAACAATTTTTTTATATATGGCCTTATATTTTTTGCATAGTATTCTAGCACATCGTCGTTGTCGCAGTCATTAAACATATCATAAAGATATTTGAATGAATATCTACTATCAAGTATCCCCAAATCGCTTAAATATTTAAAAATAAAGAGTTCTATAAAAGTGTACAAACAATTTTCTGGAGTTGCGCTACTGGCAACATATACATCTTGCCAAACCTGTTTAGCCAAAGGTAATGGATTAGTATATTGAAGAGGTATGATTGTTGAATTTGTTTCACTTATAGAATTTATAATTTTATCAATAGTTTTTTCTACAAGCAAAAAATTATTGTGATTAAATGCGACTTTTAAATCAGTCTCGTTCTCGTCACGTATTATTTCATTATTAAAACCATTTTTCCATACGCTAGATACAGTGTCGGTTGTGATTATAATTTTGGGTTTTAAAACTTTAGCAATAGTCCATGCTTGATTATTAGCGGCATCTCTTTTGTTATCATTATTAAACTTATTAATATCTTTATTTTCAATAATGGCTATTACTTTTTTACTCAACATAATTAAGCCGTCGGGTTTTTTATTCTCAATTCCCTTATACTTCCTATTGGGAATGATACCACTATTTTTGAGCTGATTTATTGTAGTGCCACCTATGTTATAAAATGTATATTTGCCAATTCTGTCAGGATTTTCTAGATAGTTTCTTTGTAGCAATTCTTCACTCATAATATTTTACTCTCCTTTATACTATAATAACAAATTATAAATAAAAACACAAATATTTCCACAAATATTTCCTAAAAATTATTAAATTTGAGTTTCTCTCTAACTGTAGTGGTGGTTACATTTTACTTTTTAGTATATAAATCTATTATTTTTTGAAAGTACGAAAACATAATAGAAAATTAAGTAATGAAAAATGTTCATAAATGTAATGAAATTCGTTAAGGGTCTTTCAAAGTGTTTTTTTATTTTTCTATTTATGATATAATAATCACGAGGAGCGTTGTATGACAGAAGAAAAAGGGTATATCTATATTTTAACAAATCCTTCTTTCCCTGAATGGGTTAAGATCGGTTATGCTGGTAATGTTGAACAGAGAGTTAATCAACTCAATAGAAGTGAATGTACTCCATTCG
>CASESH010000015.1 GCA_949290565.1 uncultured Christensenella sp.
TTTAGACATTTTTTCTCCTTTTGTGTTTTCAAATTTTGTTAGACTACAAACAAAAGTTTAACACAAAAGGAGAAATTTTGTTCATCGGTAAACCTAAACCGAACCCCCAGACTATCTGGGGGTTTTATATTACAAAAAAACAACTTTAAAACTTAATAAAGTTGTTTTTTTCTTTTTAATTTAACAAATTGGATTTTGGGATTTTAAAATATAGTAAATTTTACAAGAATAGAAATTTATTTTACTAACTATTTTATCACTGATTTATAAAATAAAATTTAATTTCATAAATTCTTTTTTTCTTTAATTAATCTTAAATATTCATTATATGATTTTTCTACAATTTTATCCCATGTTATGTATAAGTCTTTAAAAGCGCCCTCACAAACTTTTTTATACTCCTCTTTATTTTCAAATATCTTTATAATTTTATCAGCGAATTCTTGAATAGAATCTTTTGACAAATAACCATTAATTCCATCTTTTATATTACAACCTGCCGGAATACCTTGTAAAGTTAATGTAGGAGTATGCTGACTAGCACCTTCGTATTTAATAAGTCCATCTGTATCATAAAGAGAAGGAAATAAAAGCAAGTCAGTTCTAGCGTAAATTTTTTTAAGCATTTCCCTATCACTAATTTTTCCTGCAAAAATAACATCATTATCTAAGCCTAATTTAGAAACTTTTTCTCTTAAAGTCTTTTCATCAAAACCATTTCCCACATAAATCATTTTAAATTTAATGCCCTTATCTTTAACTAATTTTAGAGCATCGGCAATAAATAAAATATTTTTTAAAAGAGTAAGTCTTCCTACAAAACAAAAAACTTTTTGACTATCTTGTAAATTAAACATTTCATTAATTTCTCTTCTAGCAAGTTTTTCATCTTCTACCGGAAGCATATCTGTACCATTGTAAGCAACCTTAGGCAATTCTTTTAATTTATACTCCTCAAAATAAAGTTTGGCAACAGCCTCATTAACGGCCCAGCACTCATCACAAGCGTTAAAGACTTTAACTATCATTTTAACTAATAAATTAGTCATAAACTTTGAATGAGTAGCCTTATAAAAATCTTGCTTGTATTGAGAATGTAACGAAGCCACACAAGGAATATTGTATTTTTTTGCATACTTAACCCCAAGTTTACCAATTGAAAATGGAGAATGTATATGTACAATATCTAGATTACAATTTTTTAAGAACTTTTTTAATTTAAAATCAAATTGCGTAAAAGGAATATTGTAATCATAATTAAAGAATTTCAAACTTTTACATCTCTTAACCTGATATTCAAAGTTATCATTATAATCTTTTTTATGATGCTCCGGGCAAAAAACAATTACATCTGCAAACTTACACATTCTTTTTGCATAATTATCAACAACATTTACAACCCCATCAATCATAGGAAAATATGTATCAATAAAAAAACCAATTTTTAATTTGTTCATTATAATCCCTCTAAAATAACTTATATAAAAATACTATCATTTTTTATAAAAATAACAAAATATTTCAACAAAATAATTAAATTTAAACTAAAAAATTAAAAATATTCTAAAATCGTTTTTAATTTTTTAAAAAAATGATATACTAAAAAAAGTGAAAATATCACGATTTATCACACAAAGATAAAAAAATTATTAAGGAGAAAATTTTATGAGTCAAAAAATTAAAGTCGCACAAATAGGTTGCGGAAAAATGTCTGTTTACACCATGAGATATGTTCATGAAAAAGGTGGCGAAGTAGTTTGCGCTTATGATGTAAACAAAGATATTGTAGGAAAAAGTATTTCAACAATATGCCCAGACATAAAAAAAGGAGCAGTAATAGAAGATATTGCTAATCTTGAATCTTCACTAAAAAAGCATAAACCAGATGTTGCTATCATAACAACAATGAGTTTATTAAAAGACATCTATGAAGTTATGTTAACTTGTGCAAAATGTGGAGTAAATGCTATTTCAACATGTGAGGAGGCTTTCTTCCCTATGAATTCATCTCCAAAACTTACAAAGGAATTAGACAAAGTTGCAAAAGAGCATAATTGCACATTAACAGGTAGTGGATATCAAGACACCTCTTGGGGTAGTTTAATTTCAGTACTTGCAGGTACTACTCATAAAATAACAAAGATAAAAGGAAAATCATCTTACAATGTAGAAGACTATGGGATTGCTCTTGCCGAAGTTCACGGTTCAGGTTTGACACTAAAAGAATTTGATGAAAAAATTGCCTCTGTTGATAGAATTTCTGACAAAGAAAGACAAAAATTAATTAAAGCTGGAGAATATTCCCCATCTTATATGTGGACTGTCAATGGTTGGCTTTGTGAAAAACTTGGATTAACAGTTGTAAGTCAAACTCAAAAATGTGTTCCTCAAACTTACAAAAAAGATTTAAAATCATCAACGTTAAATATGACTATTAAAAAGGGTAATGCTACCGGAATGAGTGCTGTTGTAACAACCACAACAAAAGAAGGAATTACTCTTGAAACAGAATGTATTGGTAAAGTTTATGGACCAGATGAATTTGACCAAAACGAATGGACAATTGAAGGAGAACCTTCAACAACTGTTGTAATAAATCGTCCTGCAACTGTTGAAATGACTTGTGCAAGTATTGTAAATAGATTGCCTGACATTATCAAAGCACCTGCTGGTTATGTAACAACTGATAAAATGGCAGACATAAATTATAAACTTCATTTAACAAAATAATTTTTATTAAGAATTTATATTAATTTTAGACTAAACAAAAAAAGAACTTTGCTTATAAGATTAAATTCAAAATAGTAAAGTTCTTTTTTTTAACATTATTTTTTATATATTAAAAAATTTTTAGAATGTTTTTTAAGATTATGCTTTTAGTTTAAAAATCCTTTTATAATTACTTTTTCAGCCTCATCTTT
Organism: uncultured Christensenella sp.; assembly: GCA_949290565.1. Classification (GTDB taxonomy): domain Bacteria; phylum Bacillota; class Clostridia; order Christensenellales; family UBA1242; genus UBA7862. The sequence goes on from CASESH010000015.1 coordinate 2,922, forward strand.
TGTCAGCCCCATACTCATTAACTTTTGTTGCTGTTCTTGTGAGATTTTTCCTATTGCTGCCTCGTGAACTAAATTTGCTTCTGGACTAAATGCAACAATTTTAGGCACGCTACAAATTACTGCATTTTCACTTAATATACCATCACATTCAACGTGCCCAAAACAAGTTTTTCTTCCAATTATGTTCGAAATAAATTCCTGTTTACTTTTATTCCCTGCAACAGACCTTGATAAGACGTCAACTTTTGAATTCTCTCCGTTCAATTCCACCACAAAATTGGTTTTAGCAATTTCTTTATCCTGAGTTAAAATTTTTTCTTTTATAATTAGAGTCGAATTGTCTCCTACATAGGCTTTTGTACGTCTATCACTTTTACTTACGCCACCTAATTGAACAGTTTCCATTTCAACAAAACTATTTTTCCCTATTTCGATAGAAGTTATAGGGTCAAGAACTTTCTTAACTTTTTTGTCACCAAAAGCAAAGTGTTTTTCTACATATTTTACTTTACAATTATCCCCTATATGAAAAGTATGAATACCATTGTGAGAAGATTGTTTTTGCCCTGCATTGTGGATTCCACAACCTGCAACTATTAAAATATCACAATTATTGCCTATAAAAAAATCATTATATACTTTATCATTTATACCTTCCTGACTAACAATTACGGGAATATGAACACTTTTATTCTTTGTATTTTCTTTGACAAAAATATCTATACCCTCTTTATCTTTTTTTGAAACAATATTAATTTCATCATCAACACCTCTAGCAAGCAATTTACCATTCTCTCTAATATTAAAAACTCCAACTTGTGGAATATCGTGCAAACCTGAAACTTCTTCAAACAATTTTTTCTCTATTTCATTCATTATTCTTCTAACCTCTCACAAACGTTACTTGATAAGTATTCTTCTACATCTTCGTACTTACCTATGTGTTCAATTTGACCTTTTTTCAAAATAATAATCTCATTTGCAATCTCAATTAATCCTTTTTGATGACTTATAACAAGAAAAGTCTTGTCTTCTTGTAGAAACAATCTTATAAGAGCATCAAAACTCCATAAATCTATCCCAGCCTCTGGCTCATCACATATGTTTAAACAACTATTTTTAGCAAGAAGTAAAGCAAGTTCAATTCTTTTTAGTTCCCCACCAGAAAGTTTAGAATTAACCTCTCTATCAGTGTATTCTCTTGCACATAAACCAACTTTACTTAAATAATCACACGAGGTTGAAAGATTATTTTCCTCATTTGTAGCAATATTAAGCAAATCTTTTACAGTAAGACCTTTAAAAGTTGTTGGTTGCTGAAAGGCAAATCCAAAACCAATTTTTGCTCTCTCTGTCAAATTTAAACTAGTTATATTTAATCCATTAAAAAAAATCTCACCACTTGTTGGTGCTATTATACCCATAATTATCTTTGCAAGAGTTGATTTTCCACTTCCGTTCGGCCCGGTTATTACAACTAAATCTTTATCCTTGACTGTAAAAGATATATCTTTTAATATTTCAATCTTATTTCCATTTTCTTCAATCACATAAGATATATTTTTTAATTCTAACATTCTTTTCTCCTATTTAAATTAAAGCACATATGTCATTTTTTGGCAACTTAAATTTGTTTGACTTATATATAAATATAAGTTAGAATATATCCAACTTAGTTTAAGGAGAATTTTTATGGATTATGTTCAAGATGTCGATACTATGGAAGATATGGATGATGTTGAAGAATTAAATTATAGGTACGACACTCAATTACTCATTGATGGTAAAGATTTAGACGAAGATAAAATAAAAGAATATTTTAATACTAAACTAGTTGGAGATTGTTTGCTTGTTGTCGGTGATAGCGAACTTATTAAAATTCATTTTCATACAAATGAACCTTGGAAAGTTCTAGAATACTGTTCTACACTTGGAGAAATTTATGATATAGTTGTAGAAGATATGTTTAGACAAGCAAATGGATTAATGGGTTAAGTTAAACTACTTGTAAATCTAGTGTTAGTTATTATTTAAAATACTTATACAAAAAAAATTATTTTATAGTAAAATAGTTTTTTTTGTTTTGCCATATATTCAAATTTCCAAATTTATAACAAATCAAAATTTAATTACTTTTAATAATTAATTATGTATGTAGAGATATAAATAACATTTTAAATTTAAAATCTATATATAATTAAGAAGTATAGGCTAAATATTCAAAAAATAATAACTATGTAAACTATTTTCTATGTATTATAAAAAACTACATTGACATTTATAAAATTAAATTAATAATAATTAAGAGAGTTGAGAGAAAAACGAATTTATTCGGTATCTCGTAATCATAATCAAAGTACTCTACTTGTGTTATGACTCTCTTTTTTTTATTTTCAAATTCATCAATTTATATTTTAGTTTTTTATGTAATGTTTTTTTATTTTAAAATTAAAAATTTATTTAAAAAACTAACTTATCTTTTTTTATTTTACCCCATAAAAAAATATAAATTTTATATACAAAAAAACTAAAATACTCATTACAAAAAAAATGTAGAGTAAAATTAAAAAGTCAAAAATTAACTCACATTTTCAAAATTTTTATAACTATACTAATTTATCAAATAAATTGTACTTAAATTTTACTAATAAACTTGTACTCAAATTTTACTAATAAACTTGTACTCAAATTCTACTAAAAAAAGAAGATTGAAAAATTTCAATCTTCTAATCATAATATATTGTATTTAAAATAGAAATTACAACACAATATATTGTTATTTGGTGATCCCGACGGGAATCGAACCCATGTTACCGCCGTGAAAGGGCGATGTCTTAACCGCTTGACCACGGGACCAAAATTATTTAATTTAAGTGGTAGTGGCGGCAAGATTCGAACCTGCGACCTTTCGGGTATGAACCGAATGCTCTAACCAACTAAGCTACGCCACCATAAGTTAAGCAAGTTGATTATATTACACTTTATACCAATTGTCAACATTTATTATTAAATTTTTATTATTTTTTAAAAAGTTTTTATGCAAATTATTAAAACTAATTATTTAATATTTATACGGAAATGTAAATAGTTAAATATATTTATTGATAAAACAAATTTACGAATTTACTAAATAATTATAATTTATACTTTGTATTTTACCTATTAATTACTTAATAATAAAGATTAACTATCTTCCATTATCAACAAGAAAAAATAAAAATTTATGAAATAATTTTTAAAAATTTGTATTTTATCATTGACAAATAAATTAAATATTGCTAATATAACATTGTTCAATTAATTGGGGGTATGGCTCAGTTGGCTAGAGCATCTGCCTTGCACGCAGAGGGTCGTCGGTTCGAGTCCGACTATCTCCACCACTTGACAGTTGTTAAAGTCGTTAAAACAAATCTAGTATAGGAATGTAGCTCAGCCGGTTAGAGCACCACCCTGATAAGGTGGGGGTCGGTGGTTCGAGTCCACTCATTCCTACCAAATTTGAGAGTACAATTTGCTCTCATTTTTATTTTTTCCACACCGCTAAAACCCTTTATTTTAAAGGGTTTTATAAGGATTTTAAGTTGGTAGTTCGTCCTTAAAATATTGCTCTCAAATTTATGATTTTATAACTAATTTTTTGTTGCAAATGCACCCAAAATTTGTAGCAAATGTTTTCTATCATCAAAATAGGCAAAAGAAAACACTCGTTTCATTCGTGTTATTCTTGCGTGCCTAAAAAAATGACCGAAAGTTAAGATTTTTAACTTTCGGTCAAATGCTTTCTAAAACTGCCTAAAATTGATATATTTGCAACAGTAACCATATATTATCAGAATGCGTCGCAAAGCACAAAGTATTTTGCAGTGCCTAATGTTAATCAAAACAAAGATGACAAAATAAATATTTTTTGTAATGAAATTTTAATTTTGTATTCAATTTCAATTTTTTGAAAGTGAACATCTCATAGTTTATATTATCGGAAGTTGAACTTGCTTGCAAGAGTGAGGCTGATGGTTTTACATACTATGTGATGAACACAATTTGTTGTGTTTTTGTGTTTAGCAAAATTAAAATTTAACTTGCTTAAATTTTATCATCACATAGTTTATATTATCATCTAAGTTCTAAAAATTTTATTGAATAACTTTTAAATCATCAATTTTTACCGAAATACAATCTCCATAAAACTCGCCATTTTCATCTATGCCAGAAAAATCAACTTCGACATAATTTTGAACTGCATTATCTTCCATTA
>CASESH010000016.1 GCA_949290565.1 uncultured Christensenella sp.
TAATATGAATTTAAAATTAATGATGCAAAAAATAAAAAAGCAAAGTTTTTATTTTATCCTCTGCTTTTTATGAAGAAAGAATTATTTTTAGCATTATTTTTCTTCTAAAATTTTTCAAAAAAAGTTAAAAAATTAATTGCAATTTTCAACTGAATTGCTATTTTTCATTTTTGATGCTTTTTTTGAAGCCTTGTTTGATGAATTTTTCATGTTAAAAAACCTCCTTCCCTTTTAACGCTAGACTTGAAAAATCTAACATTTTTAGTTTGTACTAAATAATAAATAAAATACTATTTTTCATACCAATAACAATTACAATTTTTGTCAATTACAATTCTACCATATGTTGTTTTTATTTTCTCAGTGTTGTAAAGCGTTAAAAATGACTGCATAATTTTGTTAAGTTTTTTATCAAAATCATTGAAAATATCTTTTACTTCTAATGTAATTCCTAAAATATTGCAAGTATTTATTTTTAAATTTAATAAATTACTTTCTTCCTCCTCAATAATAAATTTACTTGTATTAGTCAAAAGTTCTTCAAAATAAGATTTTATAATTTTAACACAATTATCTATTTTTATGAAAACCTTATTATTTTCATTTAAAAACTGTCCAGCATCTAAGGCAAAACTTGAAATTTCAAAAAAATCAAAAAAAGACAATTCGCCACCATTTCTATTTTGAAATGCAAAATTTATAAGATTTGTCTTATCTAAACTTTTTCCCTTTTCTAATAATTTAAATTCACTATCAAAAATAAAATCTTCGTTTAAACTTTGAATGTAAAAAAGTTTTTTTCTCTCCTGCGCATTTATTATTAGTTTATTTGGAAAGATAGACTCAATATTTATTACCTTTAAGTATGGATTTTTATTTTCTAAGGAAAAGGTGTATTCACTACTGTTCATAATAAATAACGATTGTCCATATTCAAAGTTTGTTGAAGAAATTATTTTATTTACTTTCTCTTTTGAATTATATATTTGATTTTGCGTAATATTTAACATATTCCCTTTATTGTCAAAAAAGCATATGTCAATATATTTTAATTCAAAAATTGCAGATGATAGCGTTAAGAGCAAAACAAAAACTAGCATAATTGTTACCATTAAAATTAGCCGTCTTTTTCGCATTATTTTTTAATTCCTTTATACTCTTTTTATATCTGCTCCCAACAAGTTAAAGGCGTTCTCTAAATGGTCATATCCTCTATCAATATTATGTACATTTGTTAAAATCGTTTGCCCTTGTGCAACCATTCCAGCAATTGTCAACGCAGAACCTGCCCTCAAATCTGTACAACATACCTCCGCTCCATATAATTTTTCTACGCCACTAACAATAGCCATTCTATCTTTAAGAGTAATATTAGCACCCATTTTAACAAGTTCAGGAACATGTTTTAATCTCGTTTCAAATAAGTTCTCAACAACAACACATACTCCCTCACTAACTGTTTGTAAAACTAATGCTTGCGGTTGCATATCAGTTGGAAATCCCGGATATGGCATTGTTTCAATCTTACCAAAACTCTTTGGTCTTTTATTTGAAATCAACCTTATACTATCATCTTTTTTTATTACCTCAAAGCCTGAATCTCTTAGTTTTGTAATTAACGAGAATATATGTTCAAATTCGACATTTTTAACTAAAACATCTCCTCCACAAGTTGCAACTCCTAATAAATATGTTCCTGCTATTATTCTATCTGGCATTGGCGTATATTCGACCGAAGATAATTTTTCAACTCCTTCAATTGTTATAATATCACTTCCAGCACCATAAATTTTACCACCCATTTTATTAATAAAATTTTGCAAATCAACAATTTCAGGTTCTTTCGCACAGTTAAAAATTCTAGTAGTTCCTTTCGCTAGAACTGATGCCATCATAATGTTTTCAGTTGCACCCACACTAGGATAATCTAAATGAATATCATTACCTTTTATCTCTTTTGCATCACATTGTATTATACCAAATTTTTCTATGATTTCTACATTTAATGATTTTAAACCTTTTAAATGTAAATCAATTGGTCTAGCACCTATATCACATCCACCAGGATAACAAACCACGGCTTTTCTTAAACGGGCTAAAATAGGTCCTAGTAAAAAAATAGATGACCTAATTTGTTTTGCAAGTTCATTTGGGACCTTATAATTATGTATAAATCTACAATCAATAATTACATTATCATCTTGTCTTTCAATTCTGCAACCTAAAATTTCTAAAATTTCAAGCATTTTATTTACATCAACAAAATTTGGACATTTATGTAGCGTTACAATTCCTGAGGACAAAACACAACCTGCTAAAATTGCTAAATAGGAATTCTTTGCTTTTGGTACGCAAATACTTCCATTTAATTTTTTACCACCATTAATAATAAATTTATCCATTTTATCTCCTAATACATATCATTTTATGGTAAAAATATTGATTATGTGATTTTAAAACTATAAACAAAATTGTATTTATAAAAATTTACTTCATTAATAATCATTTAAATTTAAATAAATTAATATGAAAAAATCATTATATCTTACTTAACTTATTCTTTTTGAAAAAATTTATTTTTTTTTCAATATTGTAGTCAATTTTAATTTGATTGTTTTGTCTATCTATATTTAAAATTACGCCTATACTAGCCATAAAAACTACAATAGATGTACTTCCACTACTTATAAATGGTAGCGGCAATCCTGTTGGAGGTATTAAACCGGTTACAACTGCAATATTTAATACTGTTTGAATACAAATTATACTTATTATGCCACTTACTAAATAACAACCAAATCTATTCTTTGCACGGATTGCAATCTTAATTCCACAAAAGATTAGAACAAAATATAATAAAAGCAATAAAATACACCCAATAAGTCCAAATTCTTCGGCAATTACAGCAAAAATAAAATCACTTTCTGAAAAAGGTAAAAATAAATATTTTTGTCTAGAATTAAATAGTCCAACTCCGAAGAGTCCGCCTCCTGAAATCGAAAAAAAAGATTGAATTAATTGATAACCTTCTCCCTTAGGATTCTCCCATGGGTTAATAAAAGCCAATAGACGCAACATTCTATAAGGTTCTATTATTATTAAAATAGGAACTAAAATAAGTAACGGTAGTGATAATAGTAAAAAATGTTTAAAAGATGCGCCTCCAATAAACAACATTGATAATAACACCATTCCAACACACATTGTTATTGACATATTTGGTTCAAGTATGATTAGAAAACAAGTGAGTCCACCTGCCAATACAACAGGCAATAATGTCTTTAATTTTTTAATATCCTTAAAATGATTTGATAAATAACCACTTGCAAAAAGAACAAATGAAAATTTTGCGATTTCACTTGATTGAATAGTAAAGCCGGGTAAATTAATCCATCTTCTTGCTCCGTAATTCTCTACACCTATTCCTGGTATAAAAACCAATATAAGCAACACATAACCAATAATTAAACCAACTAAACCAAATTTTTTTAGTTTGTTGTAATCAACTTTTCTAAGAATTAATAAAACAATAATGCCAATAAAAAAGCCTATCGCTTGTTTTATTAAGAAAAAATAGGGATTATTATAATTTTTCTCTGCATAATAGTAACTTGCACTATAAACCATTAAAACGCCAAATAAAATTAAAAAAATACTAATACTAGCAAGAATAATCCCTTCTTTACTATTTAATAATTTATTTTTTTTAGATTTCATAAAATTCCCTTATGTAAAATAAAAATTTTTCTCCCCTGTCTTTATAATTTTTAAATTCATCAAAACTAGCACTTGCTGGTGATAATAAAAGATTTTGACCAGACTTTAACTGCTCGCAAGCGCTATTTACTGCTAAATACAAATTTTTATGTATTTCAATAGGGATATTAATACATAAACTGTCATATTCTTGTTTTATTTTTAAAGCGACTTCTCCAATAAGAAAAATTTTTACGATATTATTAGTTAAATTTTGTAAAAGAAAGTTGTAATCATATCCCTTATCACTTCCGCCTAAAATTAGCATAGTTTGACCTTCAATTGAATTAATTGCTTTAATTGTTGCATCAATATTTGTTGCTTTACTATCATCGTAAAAATTAATTCCATTTTTTTTGTAAACAAGTTGCAACCTGTGTTCATCTGGTTTAAAATCTTTAATTCCATCTACGATGTATTTTTTCTTAATTTTTAATAATTTTGAAACAATAATTGCACAACAAACATTTTCAATATTGTGTTCCCCAATCAAAGAAATGTCCTTTAAATGTATAATTTTTTCTATTTTTTTATTAAACTTAAAATAAATATAATTATCTTTTATAAAACAACCATTTTCAATTGAATCTTTGTTATTTTTATCTAAATTATTTAAAATAATAAAACAATTTTTTAAGTTATCTTTTTTTAAACTTTTATTAATTATGCTGTATTTACATTTATCAAAGATCTTATATTTTAAACTTGTATATTCCTCATAGGTATGTCTATTTAGATGGTCAGGAGAAATATTTAATAAGCAACTTATGTATGAAGAATACTCCTTTATTGCTTCTAATTGAAAACTACTAACTTCACACACATATATCCCTTTTTTCTTTTCATTAATTGCTTTTGATAATGGATAACCTATATTACCAACTTTTTCTACATTCTTTTTTGCTTTATGTAAAATATTATAAATCAACTCAACTGTTGTGGTTTTTCCATTTGTACCTGTAACAGAAATAATCTTATTTTTGCAAAATCTATACGCTAATTCTAGTTCGCTAACTACTTGTATGTTTTTGTTTATTGCATACAAAACGTATTTATTTTTTATGCTAATTGATGGAGAAATAACAATCATATTTAGATTGTCGATTAAATCATTAGTTAGAGTTTTAATATAAAAAATATTGTTTTTTATGCCAATTAATTGTTTTATCTTTTCAACTTTTATGAAGTCATCATCATAAAGAAAAATATTGTTTTTTTTCTTATTTAATAAATCTAAACTTCCTAATCCACTTTTTTCTAATCCATAAATTAAAATGTTCATAAACCACCTAATAATGCTATTACAACAGTTCCAATAAGAATTGTTATAACTATATATATGAAAACAATTTTTGTTTCATACATGCCTTTATGTTGTAAGTGGTGGTGAAAAGGTGCCATTAAAAATATTCTCTTTTTTGTTCGCTTGTAATGCAATACTTGTAAAATAACACTTAATGATGAAAGTACAAACATAAAGCCTATTATTGGAATATATAAACTTGTCCCATTAAAACAAGTAACAAAAGCAATCAGTGCTCCTATTGCGAGAGAACCTGTATCTCCCATAAAAATTTTTGCTGGATAAAAATTGAAAACTAAAAAACCTAGTAATCCTCCAACTAACGAAATTGATATATAATTTAAGTTTTGAATTTGGGTCGAATACTCTTGTACAATTTGTAATGGTGAAGATTTTAAGCAAATGTTACTTATGAAAACCATAATTATTAAAAATACAATACTAACGCCACCTGCTAGTCCATCAAGTCCATCAGTTAAATTTACACTATTTGTTGTCGCTAGAAAAACTAATACAACAAATGGTATTATAAGCCAACCCACATGAATTTGATTGTTAAAAAAAGGAACATAAATATTTGAAAAAGATGAATGATTATAAATATAAAAAGCAACAATGAGTGCAATTCCAATTTGAAATAGTATTTTTTGATATGCCCTAAGACCTAAATTTCTTTTAAACTTTATTTTAATAAAATCATCTAAAAACCCAACAAGCCCACAACCAAAAAAAACAAGTAAACAAAATATTGAAAGAAATTTATTTCCCTGAACAAAAAATAAACTTACTATTATTGTTGGTAAAATAAAAATAACCCCACCCATAGTTGGAGTGCCTTGTTTATTTTTATGTTCTCCAACATATTCTAAAATATTTTGACCAAATTTTAATTTGGTTGCAAACTTAATATAAAATGGAGCAAATAAAACACTTACAATAAAAGTAGTTAAGAAAATCCAATAATAAGGCATAATTTCCCTCTTTTATAAATATATTATTTGTTTTTTTTAAATATTTATTTTTCTTACGTACTTTTATTAGTAAATTTAGTTTAAAAATAACTATTTAATTAAATCATCTAACACTTGTTTATCATTGAAAGCGTACTTAATTCCCTTAATTTCCTGATATTCCTCTGCACCTTTACCTGCTATTAAAATAATGTCATTCTTTTTACTAAAATTATATGCTTGTAAAATGGCTTCTTTTCTATCTAGTATTATTTTAAAATTATTTTTTTCAATTCCAGATAAGATATTTTGAACAATTTTATTCTCATCTTCACTTCTAGGATTGTCGTTAGTTATAAACATAAAATCTGCATATAAACTAACTATTCTTCCCATCTTTGGACGTTTTAATCTATCTCTATCTCCTCCACAACCAAAAACTACTATAAGTCTTGATTGACAAATTTTTTTAAGACAAATTAAAATCTTTTCAAGTCCATCAGGTGTATGAGCATAATCAATTATTGCTACTGAATTGTTTTTCAATTTGTATATATTTAACCTGCCGTCTATTCTTTTAATCTTTGATAAACAACTCTTTATTTTCTTTTCATCAATTCCAAGTAGTCTAGCACAAATAATAACTGCTAAAACATTATAAATATTAAATCTACAAACAAAATTAGTTTTTATTTCAAACACACTATCAAAAACATTGACAAAAAAATTACTTCCAGAAATATTCATATTAATATTAATTGCAAAATTCTGACAAGGATTATCAATTCCATATGTATAGACTTTTGAATTGCAAATCTTAGCAAACATTTCTCCGTAACTATCATCAGTATTTATAATACAATTTTTACAATAAGTTTTATTTAGAAATTTTAATTTACAAAGAGCGTACTTTCCCATCGTTTTAAAGTAGTCTAAATGGTCCTGAGATAAATTTGTAAAAATACCATATTCAAATCTCAATCCCTTTATCTTTTTTAAATCAATAGCGTGAGCAGAAACTTCCATGACTACAACTTCAATATTACTTTTAACAAAATCATCGAGTAAATAAAACAAATCAACTGTATCAGGAGTTGTCATATTAAAATTTAATTTTTTATCATTATAAAATACACCGTTAGTTCCAATAAGTACAGTTCGATATTTTAAACTTAAAATTTCATATAAAAGTGTTGAAGTAGTTGTTTTACCATTTGTTCCCGTTACTCCTATTATTTTTAATTTCTTTTGAACATTAGAAAAAAAAGTTTTGCATACTATTGGCATAATATTTCTAGTATTTTTAACTAAAATTTGAGTTAAATCACAATCCTCTATAAAATGTTCTACAATAAGTGCAATGCAACCATTTGCCCTTGCATTATTTACAAAATCATGACTATCAAAATTTACTCCCTTATAACAAAATAATAAATACTTTTCTTTCTTATCTGTTGCCTTTTGACTCAAAGCATATATTTCAGTTTCAAGATTTCCTTTATAATCTAAAACCTTAATCTTTTTTATTAAATCTTTTAATTTCATTTTACCCTCTTTTAATTTGTTTGAATAATAATAGTTGACGATTGAGATATTTCTTTTCCCGGAGATGGAAATTGATTTATTATTTTCTCTCCTTCGCCATCTATTTCATAGTACACTCCCAATTTTTCGAGTTTAACTAAGGCCTGAGATAAAGACATATTAATCAAATCAGGAACAACAATATTTTTAACTACAATACTTTCATCATCTTTTGGTAGATTTTTATATTTTATAATGCTTTCAAAAAGTTCTTTTGCGTATGGTTTTGCAACAAGTCCTCCATAGTATACTCCACTTGATGGTTCATCTACATAAACTAAAATAGCATAAGTTGGATTATCATTTTGATTTAAAAATCCAAAAAAACTAGAAATATATTTGCCAGGCGAGATTTTTCCATCTTCTCCGTATTTTTGAGCCGTTCCTGTTTTACCTGCAACCCTATAACCTTCAACGAAACTCATTTCTCCCGTTTTGCTAAGAGACTGTTCTAATAAATATCTTAAAGTACTGCTTACACTACCTGAAACTGTTTTACTCTTTTTAATCGTAGAGTTTTGATATACTATATTTCCATCTTCATCAAAATAATTATTTAATAAACTTGGAGTGTTAAGAGTTCCACCGTTTAAAACTGAACAAAATGAATTTAATAATTGTACCTGATTTACAGCAACTGTTTGACCAAATGCTATACGCGCCAAATCAACTGTCTGTACCAAATTCTCATCAAGTAAAATTCCTGAACTTTCGCCACTAATATCAATGCCAGAAGATGAACCTATTCCAAATGAATGTAAATACTTGTAAAGCGTTTCTTTTCCAATTCTTAATCCTAAATCAATAAAACACGCATTACATGAATTTTGAACTGCCTCAATAAGTGTTTGTTCACCATGTCCTGTTGTTTTCCAACACTTTATTTTTTGTCCATCTACGATTCTATAACCTGGGCAATAAAATGTTTCATCCACGCTTGTAAGCCCCTCGCTTAGTGCACATGCAAGAGTAAAAATTTTAAATGTTGAACCCGGTTCATAAACATCTGTTACTGTAATATTTTTTGAAAGGTCCATCAAAAGTTCAACATTATCTCTTGGTACATTGTTTAAGTCAAAACTTGGACTTATTGCAAGAGTTAGAATTTGCGAGGTTTGTGGGTCCATTACTAAAATTGACGCCTTTTTAGGATTGTGTTCTTGCATAATTTTTTCAAGTATTTGCTCTGCCATAACTTGAATATTTATGTCTATGTTAAGCGAAATGTTTAGTCCATCAACTGCTTCGATATAATAATTTAAAGAATCGTTTAACGTGATTCCTCTCACATCACTTTGTGTTAAATACTTACCATCTGTTCCACTTATTGTATTCTCATAATATCGCTCGATTCCTGTTTGACCAATACTATCACTTGTTAAATATCCTATTACCTGAGAAAGAGTTTTACCATAAGGATAATATCTTTTTATGTTCTCAGTAACATAAACACCACTATAATCTTCTTGCACAATTTTAAGCGCAGTTTCCTCATCAATTTGAAGTTTAATTAGTGTTTCAGAAACAAAAATGTTTATTACCTTCTCGTATAATTTTTGATAATCAAGATTTAAAAGAGAACTAAGATATGTAGTAACCTTTACCGGGTCGTCAATTTCCTTTGCACGAACAAAAACATCATAACTTGTGTAACTTATTGCTAAAATGTTTCCATTTTTATCAACTATTTGTCCTCTTTTTGCTGTAAGTGGTAACGTTCTAACCCATTGCTCAACTGCTATTATTTGCATTGATTGAGATTGAACTATTTGAAGATAATATAACCTAAAAAATAATATACAAAAAATAAAGGCTACAATCATTATAAATGATAGTAACCTCTTTTGTATAGAAAAAATAGAATACTCAACTTTTAGTTTAATGATGACCCTCCAAATAATTGTTTAACGCCATTACAAATGTTGTCAAACCAATTAGATGTTTGTGGCATATCATCATTTTCCACCGGTGGATAGTTTTTAATTTCTAAATTATTTCCATTTTCAAATGCAATATAATTATTTTCATACTCAACCGAAACTGAACTAGAAACATTATCCATATTAGCCCTTGCCTGACCAGCAGAAAATTCAAGTCTATTAATCACAAACATATTATATATAAATAATATGCAAAGCAAAGTCATAATAGAAGTAAAAGTGAAAATTAAAGGTTTGTTAGAAAATTTTGATTTTTCTCTTTTTTGTTTTTCATTTTCATCTCTTTTCCAAACAAAATTGTCAAATACTTCATTAGTTTGCACTTCCAAAGAAAAAGCAACGTCATCTTCATTTTTAGTTTGAACAGCATCTTTATTATTTGATAATATTTCATTATCAAATTTATCAATTTCTTTTTTTGTAATTTCATTAATGTCATATATTTTGTCGAAATTAATGTCATCAATTTGAGCAACTTTTTCTTCTAATAAAATATCATTTCTTGACCTACTCATTTTTACTCCTTTTAATCTAGAAATTAAATTTTCTCAGCAACTCTTAATTTGCTAGAAGAACTCCTAGAATTTGTCTTTATCTCACTATCAGACGGTGTTATTGGTTTTTTTGTAATTAATTTTATAATAGGTTTATGATTACAAACGCAAATTGGAAATTCTTTTGGGCAGATACAACCACTAGAATTATAGTTAAAACATTTTTTTACAAGTCTATCTTCAAGCGAATGAAATGTTATTACACACAATCTACCTTTTGGATTTAAACAGTCTATTATATCATCTAACAACTTCTGCAAGCTTTCTAGTTCTTTGTTAACCTCAATCCTAAGTGCCTGAAAAGTCTTTTTAGCAACACTGCCTCCTCTATGAAGAAGTTTAAGTGGAACACTATTTTCAATAATTTTAACTAATTCCTGAGTTGTTTGAATCTTTTTTGTTTTTCTAGTTTCAACAATATTTCTTGCAATCTTTTTAGCATAATTTTCTTCGCCATAATCAAATAATATTCTAATTAAATCTTTTTCACTGTAATTATTTACTATTTCGCAAGCATTTAAACTTTGAGTTTTATCCATTCGCATATCAAGATTGGCATCTTTTGAATAACTAAAACCTCGATTAACCTCATCAATTTGATAGGAAGAAACACCTAAGTCAGCAAGAAGTCCATCAATCTTATCAATATTATGGTCTCTTAATATTTGCTTTAAATTTTTGAAGTCGTCATTAACTAAAATAACTTTGCATTTAAAATTTTTAAGTCGTTCACTGCTTACTTTTATTGCATCTATATCTTTGTCTATACCTAGTAAAACTCCCTCCTTACCAAGTCTTTTTGCAATCTCTAAACTATGACCAGCGCCACCTAATGTAGCATCAACATATATTCCATTTTGTTTTATATTAAGATTTTCAATACATTCGTTAAGCATAATTGGAATATGTTTAAATTCCATAATCTCCCAACCCCTGTAACAATTCATCTAGATTTTCATCAATTTTATTTTTATATTTTATCCAATTTTCTTTGCTCCACAATTCAATCCTAGAACCTGCACCTACAAAAACAACATCTTTTTTGATATTTGCAAAACTTTTTAAATTACTAGGAATTAAAAGCCTGCCTTGTTTATCTTCTTCAACTTCACAAGCAGAGGAAAATAACAATCTTAATGGTTTTTGAGCAATAGAACTAAACATTGGCAATTCATTTGTCTTTTGTAAAATTGAGGAAAAATAATCCTTAGGCAATGCAAAAATACAACCATCGTTACCTTTGGTTAAAATAAATTCACCCTTCAAGTAAATTCTAAACTTGTTAGGAATACGAACTCTATTTTTCTCATCACAAGAGTACTCAAACTCGCCTAGAAACATTTACCTACTTTTCTCCTTGCGATTATTCTAACATAAAGTTTACCCACTTCCAACCACTTTTGCCCACTTTATAGCAAATTTTTAATAAAAAAGGTTTTTTTTGTGCAAAACGACATAAGAAAACACTCGTTTCATTCGTGTTATTCTTGCGTGCCTAAAAAAAGAGCAAGATATAACATCTTACTCTCTTATAATTTTATTTTTCTTATATTATTTGTACTAATTTATTTTTTAACATATCACAAGAAGTTAAATAATAATCTATATTATTCATGTGATAGGTTAAACTAAATGTTCCCTTCTTTAATCCGTGAAGATGCCCATAAATAACATAACTTACTCCATAATTTTCAAGTAATTTTGTAAAATTTGTACTCGAAAAAACTTTGTCAAATGGTGGATAGTGTAACATACAAACAATCTTTTGGTTATTGTTTTGAATTGATTTTGCACTTTTTAATGACATTTCTAATCGAATAAGTTCTCTATTCAAAAGTTTTTCATCATCAAAAGTCCATCCTCTTGTGCCACAAAAAATTACGTTGTTTATTTCAATACAATCATTTTGCAAAGCGTAAAAATTTTGTGGTAAAACTTTTCTTACCTTACCTATTGCTTCCCACCAATAATCGTGATTTCCACGGATTATAATCTTTTTACCCGGCAATTTGGCAATAAACTCAATATCTTTAACAGCATCGTTTAATTTCATTGCCCAACTTAAATCACCTGCCAACAAAACAACATCGTCATCTGTTACTTTTTCTTGCCAGTCTTTTACAATATCATCTAAATAATTATTCCATACCGGTCCAAAAATATCCATAGGCTTTGGATTATTTAATGATAAATGTAAATCAGAAATTGCAAAAACTTTCACTTATTTAACCTCTATAAGAAAGAGTATATCAAATTAGTATTTTTTTGCAAATTCTTTTTTCTTTAAGTGTACTAAATTCTTTGGTTTTGTATTGCTGTTGGGAAAATTGGTAATTCAAAAACGCCACTGCAAATTTCCTGAGTATAGTCCTGTGCAGGTGGTGGGCTACAATAGCCGTAACTTGGTACAAGAATTTCAGATTTGACTAATACTCTTGTAATTAGTGTTACACAAGCACTTATTGAGAATGTACTTCCTGAAACATAAACACCCATTGGACTAGACATTGCACCAAAAACTTCAATTCTATAAGGTACAATTGATGGTTGTGGTATAAACATAATTACATCATTAGGAATAGTTATTGTACTAGTACCTGTTCCTGTTACACCATTTGCATCAGTATATGTAACTATGATAGGAACTGTTGCATCAAAGGAAACTCTCGCAAAATTTGGCTTATCTGTTAATCTTTCAACATTTAAGTTAGAAATAACAGTGTCGCCATTTGTAACTGCACTTACAAATGTTAATGGTGTTGTTGGACTTGCTGGATTTTGATTTGTTAAAGTAACTTGAACATTAGTTTCTTGTATTTGTCTCATTCCAGCATCTAAAACTTTATCAACTTGAATACAAGCCTTTTCGCAAATACCGTTTATTGGATTACCTGAAATAACTCCCGGGCAACATCCTGAACGATTACATGTATAAAATGACATTTAAAATAATATCCTCCTTCTCTATTCTTTTAGAACTATTTTTAGTCATATTAGTTAAAGAACTTAAAAAGTCTTTACACTTAAAGTCTAATAAATCTTTAACTAAAAAATTATATGAAATAATAAAGTATTTATGTTAAAAGAAAAAAAAATTGTTAATTTTAACTATTTAAAATTAACAATTAAAAAACAATTTTTATATTAATCATTTTAAAGCATATGTCTCTATACTTGTTAACAAATCTTCTAAACCTTCTCTATCCTGAGAAGAAGTTAAAATGACATCTTTTTTACTTAGTCCAAGTCTAGAACAAATTATCATAAGATTATTAAAAACTTGGGAACGAGATAATGTGTCAGTTTTTGTAACAACTACTTTGGTTGAAATCCTATTAAAATATAAAAACTTTAACATTTGTTCATCTTGTGCAGTTGGCGTTCTTCTAATATCTAAAAGCAAGTAAACACACTTTAAATTTTTAGAAGATTTTAAATATTCTTCTAGGAAATCTCCCCAATTTGTCTTTTGAGCCTTGCTTACCTCAGCATAACCATAACCGGGCAAATCAACTAAAAGAAATGAATTATTAATTAAATAATAATTAATTAGTTTTGTTTTGCCGGGAGTCGAAGAAGTTTTTGCAAGTCTTTTCCTATTTGCGATAAAGTTAATTAAAGAACTTTTCCCTACATTACTTCTACCAACAAAGGCAACTTCATTATAGTCGCTTTTATAAAAATTCTTATCTGCAACACTAGTAACAAATTGTGCTTGTTTTACTTGCATTTTAGTACTCCTTTTTTAATTAAGCACTTTCTTCACTTGTTAATTGTTTTCTAATAAATTCAGGTTCGCTACCCTTATTATTAATAAAATTCTCATTAATAACAATACTATCAATTGTTTTATCTCCGGGAGCAGAGTACATAACTTTTAACATACTTTCTTCCAAAATTGTTCTAAGTCCTCTTGCACCTGTTTTTAATTTCATTGCTTTATTTGCAACTGCTTTGATGGCATCTTCTTTAAATACAAGATTAATTCCATCCATATCAAACATTTTTTTATACTGTTTTGTTATAGAATTTTTAGGTTGAACCATAATTTGTACAAGCGCATCCTCGGACAAATCATGCAATCCAACAGTAATAGGTAATCTGCCTACGAATTCAGGAATAAGACCAAATTTATTTAGGTCCTGAGGTTGAACATCTTTAATCAAATTATAAATTTCTTCTTCTTTTGACATGTTTTGAACTTTTGAACCAAAACCTAAGGAAACATTAGATAAACGCTTCTCAATAATTTTGTCTAGTCCAACAAAAGCGCCACCACAAATAAACAATATATTTGTAGTATCAATAGAAATTGTTTCTTGTTGAGGATGTTTTCTACCACCTTGTGGAGGAACATTTGCTACCGTACTTTCCAAAATTTTAAGAAGAGCCTGTTGTACCCCCTCTCCTGAAACATCACGCGTTATAGACCTGTTTTCTCCTTTTCTTGCAATTTTGTCAATCTCATCAATATATACAATACCTCTTTGGGCCTTAGCGACATTGTAATCAGCGTTTTGAATTAATTTTAACAAAATATTTTCAACATCATCGCCAACATACCCTGCCTCAGTCAAAGTTGTAGCATCGCAACTAGCAAATGGTACTTTTAATATTTTAGCAAGTGTTTTAGCAAGCAAAGTTTTTCCGCAACCGGTTGGACCAATTAATAAGATATTGCTCTTTTCTAGTTCAATAGGTTGTTCTCCACTCTTGTTTGATTTAATTTGAGAATTATAGTTAATTCTCTTGTAATGATTGTAAACGGCAACAGACAGCACCATTTTTGCTTCATCTTGTCCTATAATAAAATCATCTAATCTATCTTTAATTTCATGTGGTAAAGGTAAATCAATATTAGGTTGATCATCTTCAATCTTCTCTGCCTTAATAATTTCTTTACAAACTTCAATACATTCATCACAAATAAAACTTTCACCATCAGGACTAGCAATTATACGTTTAGTTTCTGCCTGAGATTTTCCACAAAAAGAACAAAATAAATCTTTCTTCATAAAAAAACTAATCTCCTTTTATTTTGTTTTAGGTTAGCACCTTTCTTTTGTTTTTATCTTACAGGACTTTATTTTTTAGACTTTCTAGTATAAAAAATCTCATCAATCAAGCCGTATTCTTTTGCTTGTTCGGCAGACATATAATAATCTCTGTCAGTATCTTTTGAAATTTTACTTAATTCTTGACCGGTTGCTTCACTCAAAATCTTATTAATTTTTTCCTTAATATTTTGAATGTGCTTTGCCTGAATTTCTATATCGCTAGCCTGTCCCTGAGCACCACCAAGAGGTTGGTGAATCATAATCTCGCTATTTGGTAAAGCATATCTTTTTCCTTTTGTACCACTTGAAAGCAAAAAGGCTCCCATTGAAGCAGCAAGTCCTATGCAAATTGTGACTACATCACATTTAATATATTTTATTGTATCATATATAGCAAGTCCTGCGCTAACACTTCCTCCCGGACTATTAATATATAAGTGAATATCTTTTTCTGGATTTTTTCCTTCAAGGTAAATAAGTTGTGCAACAACTATATTTGCCGTTGCATCAGTTATTTCTCCCGTTAAAAAAATAATCCTATCTTCAAGCAATCTCGAATAAATATCGTAACTTCTTTCTCCTGTACTAGTTTGGTCAACGACCATTGGAATAAGTGCACTCATCATTTTACCCCTTTTACAATCTAATTATTGTTTAGTTTATAAAAACTATACAAATTTAAGAAAATTAAACTATTTTATTATTCTCTTTTAAGAATTTCATAAGTTTATTCAATAAGATAGAATTTTCAAAATAATTGAATTGTTGTTCATCCATACTCTTTCTTATCTCTTTAATAGTTTTTTTCTTGTCCTTATCTGTATTATGTTCATTATACTTATCTTCAATGTCCTTATCAGTTACATCTAATTTTTCATTTAAAATAATTTGCTCCAAAACAAGTCTAGTCTTAACAGTTTTTCTAGCATCATCAATTCTAGACTTTTTTAAATCATCAATTGTTGTATTTGCATACTTTAAATAGCCATCAAGCGAAAGTCCCTGATATGACAAACGATATTCAAAATCTTTTATAAAGTCATCTACTTGATTTTGTACCATAATCTCAGGAACATCAACTTGTGAATTATCTACAATCAAATCAACAAGTTTTGATTCAGCCTGAGAATCAAGTTCGTGAGATTTTTGTTCTTCAAGTTTTTTCTTAGTATCTTCTTTAAGTTCCTTCAAAGTAGAAAACTCACTAACTTCATCTGCAAAAGTATCATTTAATTCAGGCAAATGTTTTTCCTTAACTGCCTTAATTTCAACCGCAAAAACTGCTGGTTTACCCTTTAATGAGTCAACATGATAATTTTGTGGAAAAGTTACATTAACATCTTTTTTATCACCTTTTTTAAGCCCAATAAGTTGTTCTTCAAAAGTGTCGATAAAACTCTTTGAACCAATTTCTAAGTCATAATCAGTTGCTGTACCACCATCAAATTTTTCACCGTTTACACTACCCGAAAAATCTATTGTTGCCATATCTCCATTTTTAATTTCTCTATCAACTTCGACAAATTTAACTCTGGACTGTCTTAAATGTTCAAGTTTATGCTCCACCTCATCATCGCTAACTTCTACTTTGCCTTTTTCTACTGTAAGTCCTTTATATGAACCTAATTTAACCTCTGGTTTAAGAGTAATTCTAAGTAAAAGTTCAAGTCCATTTTCATCAATCTTACTGATATTAACTTCTGGACTAGCAACAGGCTGGATATCTTTCTCCTTGGATAAAAATTCTAAGTAATATTTGTAGAAAGAATTATCAATCGCTTCATCATAAAAAACAGTATCACCATAAGTTTTTTCAATAACCTTTCTAGGTGCGTGACCTTTTCTAAATCCTCCTACTGAATACTTACCTTTACTATGATTATAAGCGTTATTAAGTGCTTCTTGCCACTCAGCGCTATCAATATTTAAAGTAACTTCTAATCTTTTGTCTTCTAATAATTTTTTAGTATATTTCATAAATTTCTCCTATAAATATAATGCAACATTTATTATAACAAATGAATTTGAAAAAAACAATCATTAATACAAAAATATTTTACAAAAATAAGTTTACAATGCTAATAATTGCCATAATACTTGCACAAATTCCAATAAATATGAAAAAAACTACCGGAAAAAACGCTTCAAATTTTGAACTCTTGTTTAATAATCTTTTTGTTTTATTTTCTGTTTGAAGAATATAGACATCTTCATCATAATCAAATCTCCTACCATCAAAAACATTATCGTCTTGTTCCTCAATTATTCTTTTGTATCTTTTCTTATACCTATTTGCTAAAATAAACATTGCATATGCTATAAGTACAAGAAAGAGTGTATAAAAAATACTTGAAATTCCTGACAATAAAAAACAAACAAAACTTAAAATAAAAATAACAATTAAAAATATATTTCTTTTAAAAAAATCTCTCATATTACATCAACTCTACAAAAATTATTACACAAATTGCAATTAGAAGCAAAACTGAAAAAACAATATTCCTCCTGCTTGTTGAATAAACAAAAGCAGAAAGTGCTGTCAAACCAATACAAAGATAAAAGGTTATTTGCCTAACTAAACTAAAAATTTCTTGATTTAATCCAAAAAATCTTGTGGCAATATAGCACACTAAAAAAGATATGGCAATTAAGCAAATAACTGAATAACAGAGTAAATTTACAAATCTTTTATTTCTCATCTAAATCTCCTATGCTCAATTTTAAATTATTTTGTACTAAAAATTCATCAAAATAATTAGGCAACGGGCAAACAAAAGTCATTGGAATATTCTTTGCTGGATGATTAAAAACAAGTTTGTAAGCATGTAAAAGTTGACCATTTAACTTTACATTATATGATTTTTCAAAACTTCCATAAAGTTTATCCCCAACTATTGGATGTCCTAAGTAACTAGAATGAACTCTAATTTGATGAGTTCTACCTGTTTTAAGTTCAAACTTTACAAGAGACAAACCATTGTTATAAGCAATAACTTTATAATGTGTAATTGCTAACTTACCTTGATTATTTGGAACAACAACATATTTTTCGTAATTCTTTTTACTCCTTGCCAAATAGTTTTGAATAATACCCTCATTATCCTTAAATTTGCCATAGCAAACTGCAATGTAAATTCTATGGCAAGTTTTATTTTGAATTTGCTCTTGTAACTTTAAATGAGTAAAGTCATTCTTTGCAACAACCAATAACCCAGACGTATCTTTGTCTATTCTATGAACAATACCCGGCCTTAGTTTACCATTAATACCACTTAAATCTTTTATATGAAACATAAGAGCATTAACAAGAGTACCTGTTCTTAATCTTCCTGCTGGATGAACAACCATACCTTGTTCTTTATTTATAACAAGCAAATCACTATCTTCATAAATAATTTTTATTGGTATATTTTCAGGTTGAATATCTATTTTTTCTGCGCTAGGTAGTTCATAGCCAACTATATCATTTAATTTTAATTTATAGCCAGCCTTAACAGTTTTACCATTGAGAGTTATTTTTCCGTCTTCAATTAATTTTTTTATATAACTTCTAGTTAAAGAACTCTCTTTTTCACATACAAAGACATCTAACCTACAATCCACAAAATTTTGGTCAACTATCAATTCTTTCATCTTTATTTTCCTTATTTTCCTTTTCATTTGCTTTATAACAAAAAATAACATAAATAAACATTAAAATTAAACCAATAGTCAAAAAGGAATCTGCAAAATTAAAAGTTGGAAAATTTGGTGCAAATTCAAAAAAAATAAAATCTCTTACTCCACCTAAAAAAATCCTGTCAATTAAATTTCCAATCGCTCCACCAACAATAAAAGCAAAAGAAATGGAATATAGTTTATGCTTAATTTTAAGTCTAAAATCAAAAAATACTATGCCAATAAGAAAAATAATTGTAAAACATATCAACATTATTGTTCCTTGACTAAAAATTCCCCATGCTCCACCTGTGTTAAGTCTATGAGCGTTTCTAAAAGATATTAAACTTGCAAATATAGTAATATCCTTACCATAAAATATAATTTTTGTAATTAAATCTATAACAATAACTGAAAGTATTAAACAAACTTTTAATAAAATAATTTTTATATTTAAATTTTTTTCCATTCCCACCTACTTAGTTTGTGTCATAATGTTTATACCCTCTGGTGTCATTAAAAACAAATCCCCTTGAAGTCTTTTAATACTACCTCTTAGAGCGTAAACTGCTCCACTAATAAACTGTAAAATTTTATCGGCATCACTAGGTTTTAGTTGCGCAAGATTGACAATACAAGCCTCTTTTCTTCTCAGGCAATCAATAAGTAATTTAATATCATTATTATTTTTTGGCGAATAAATAATCAAATTTTTACCACCTACGCCACCTGCTAGATTAGGTATTTGAGAGGTTATTTCGCTAGGATTTTTGAATTCTCCCACTACAAAAGAGTTTGCCAACCCATTTTCAAAGTTACTATATTTATCTTCTGTATTGTCTTTCTTATTTTTATTCTTTTCAGGTTCATCATTATTGCTAAAACCCATACCTTTCATTAAAGAATTGAATAATCCCATAATATATATTCCCCTTATTTTGTAATTTTAGATAAATATTAAAGAAAAGTAAAGCAAAAAGATATTACTATTAACAAAAATAAAATGAGAATAGAAAAACTAAACTCATTTTTTTCATTTATTAAATTTATAAAGTATTTAAGTAAGACATAACTTAATTAAAGTAATTTGCTAAAATACAAACCTTAATCTTTTTCACTTACAAGTTAATCAACTATTTAACAACTTAATTTAAAATTAGACTTAAATAATAAAAAATTTACATTATGAAATTAAATAATTAAAAATCACTAACACATAAAAAATATAAATCTTAAAATATTAATAACCAATAAATTCCCTTATCAAACTATCATTTGGAATTAAGTCAGGAGAAATGGTTTCACAAAGATTAAATACTTTTAAAAAATTTTCTATAATTTTATCATCTTTAAATTCTTTAAACTCATTTTCAAGTAGTGTTTTGTATAAAAGAGGTTCATACTTAAATACTGTGTTTATAATTATATCTGCATTTACCATAAAAGGTTTAATATTTTCATCTTCACCAGCACAAACGCTTTCCCATAATTGCATTGTTTTTTTTATAGGAACATTTCTATCTCTTTCATCTCTTATAATTCTTCTTAAAAATCTCAAATTTCTATTATTTAAAACAAGTTCATCTTTATAATAAAAAGAGGTTTGACAATCAAGATAGATTTTTACAATTTTACTTTTATCTAAACCACTAATTATTTGAGGATTTAAGGCGTGAATACCTTCCATTATAATAATTTCATTGTCTTTTAGTTGACATTTAATCCATTCATCTTTTCTTTTAAGTTCAACAAAATCGAATCTTGGAGTTAATGTTTCTCCCTTAGTCAAAATATCATTTAAACAATTTTTAATACATTCAACATCAAGTGCTCTTACGCTTTCAATATCTCTTTCTCCGTCTGCTCTTAAAGGAATATCTTTTGGATTTTTGTAAAAATCATCCATATTTAAGACATGAGATGAAATGTTTACGCTATTTAACGCCTTTCTAAGATTATAACTAGTTGTAGTTTTTCCAGCAGAAGACGGTCCCGAAATTAAAATAATTTTTTTATCATTTTCTTTAATAAATCTAGCAACTTCTAAAATGTTGTTTTTATAAAGTGTTTCTGCGTCTAAAACTAAACTTCTAACATCATTTCTCGAAAGTAAATTTATAGTACCTAAGTCAATTTTAGTAATATTTAACAATTTATAGACTCCTTTAATCATTAAGTTTTATAATAAAGGTTACTTGCGAGAATCTTAACTTTTTCTATATCGAACTGCCTTGAAGCAGAGATAATCTCCCTTATTTCTTTTTCTTGAAAATCATCTTCGTTAACTCCACTCTTTTTAATTAGCGAGCACCAATCTTTTAAACAATCCTTAACATCAAACAAATTTATTAAAACAAAATCATCACTCTCAAAAAAGTTTTTAAAGTAAAACTTCCATTTTTCAGTTGATATTTTGTCTAAAATTTGTCCGGCAATCTCTCTAGATTCTCTAATATAACCATTATTATTACCAAGATATGTTATCACACTTGGAGTTATGACACTCCTTAAAAAAAACTTAGGATAAACTTCAATTTCATTTAATTTTATCAAAGGAGCCGTTTCTTCTTTGTGAGATGAAACACTATAATGGTAAGACAATATATCTTGACAATTTTTTAGAATTTTAGTAATTGTAGTTAAATCTGTACTAAATTCCTGTAATTTTATTTCATCAGAAAGTTCAGAGAAAATCTTAACAAGTTCGGAATCAGGAGAAGAAGATTTTAAATAGTAA
Source organism: uncultured Christensenella sp. (assembly GCA_949290565.1). Lineage (GTDB taxonomy): Bacteria > Bacillota > Clostridia > Christensenellales > UBA1242 > UBA7862. The sequence goes on from CASESH010000016.1 coordinate 21,539, forward strand.
CAAAAAAACTTCTTTTCATTCAGACTTGCTTTTTCCCAAAGCGTTGAAAACAAATTTTTAATATTTTGGACAAGAATTTTTAATTCTTTTTTGTCAACAATACTTTCACTCTTAACAAGAGAAATTAATAATCTAATTAACACATTTTTTCTTAAATCGAACTTATTAATTAAATTATGATATTCTTCACTATCTGGTAAAATATTAACACTTAACAATGTTTGAATTGAATCATTTATATTTTGTACAAACACTGAATAATCTTTTGACAATACTGCTTCAAATAAAGAACAAATAAAATATTTTGCTTTTTCTTTTATAAAATCTTCAACTTCAACTACAAAACTTTCTTTTTTATGTTGAAGAAATTCAATTATATTTAAGAATAATATTTTATCATCTTTACTGATTAGCCCAAGGTCATGAGCAAGTCTTAGTACAAACACGTCAAAAAAATTAGAAACAACAGTCCTATCAATCCAATGAGTAACGTTAACAACAACTTCTTCTCCCATGGAAAAAATAGTATCTTGTAAGATTTTAACTGCTTTATTGTAAACGTATTCAACAACATAGTTATACATTTTTGCATTATATGAAGTTAGAATAAACTCTTTATCTTCACCAGATAGTTCATTTGAAGATATTGCATAATTATTAATCATATCAATAAATGAAGAGTCTGAAATATTACACTTCTTTCTCACATCATCCCAAATGATATTCATTTCTTTGTCTCCTCATAAAAAATTTCTCCATCTTGTGAATGGAAATAAACTCCAACAACCTTTTTAATTCCACAATTTATTACGGCATAGGCAGCGCGTTTTCTTGCTCCACCAATGATATTTTTCTTATTATACTTGTCCGATTTAATAAAGACATTATATGCCCTAATTCTACCGGCGTTATCAACAATGGTTATACCATCGTAGTTTAGCATAGAAATAAATAATTCGGCAATATCGTTAAGTTTTGCTTCGGAGTAACTCTTAGTCATAAGAAAAGTTTTAGAAAATTCAATAGGCTCATTTAACCAAATACCATCAGCAAAAAAATTTTTCACATCTTTATAATCTTTATCAATCACAACGCAAATTGCCCCATGAATATTGTTTATTGCCCTTTTTAAGATATTTTCATACAAAATCTTAATTTCATTTAATTTGTTTTTTGTTGTCTTTAATTTAGAAAAACTAGCATTTACAAATCGTTTAATAACATTTTCTCTATTTAGAAAATTAGAATCATTGATTGAGAAATTAACTATAATATTTCCACCTTTAATTCCTCTAAGTCCAATAGCATAAGAACTTAAAGTATCTAAATAAATTAAATTAAATTTTTCGTTATTTAACAACTCACTTGATTCAAATACAAGTTGAGAAAGAGGTTTCTCTTTTATGCTATTAAAAACTTTACAAATTCCATAATTAATTTTATTATCTCTTACTTCTATGTAAGCCGTCCAATCATTTAAACAAAACGACAAAATAGATTTAAGTCTTGAATGAAAAAACTGTTCATCTTCATCAGTAAAAAGTTGCAATTTAAAACAATTTAAAATGTTTTTGTTTAATAGGTCAATATTGTTAGTGATATAAATACGAGGCTTAATCTTTCTACCTTCTTCCTCATAACTACAAAACTTATAAAAACTGTTAATAAAGACCGAAATTAAATTTTCAGGCAGTGAAGGATATTCCTTTGTTATAAGTCTTAAAATAGTTTCTTTTGCCTCAGTGAAATATAAATTATCTGCCATTTTATATTATTTTCCCCCTTTATTGCAACTTTTGTAACCACCAAAGAATCTTTCAGTAAAGAACATTAACCAACTTAGAGGTAAAAACCTCATAAAAAAATTTAAAATTTTATATTTTGTCCCTACAATTATATAAGGCTTTAATCTCTTCTTTTTAGATAAATTAACTATAACCTTAGCGACTTTATCAGGCAACATTCTTTTATCTTCTCTTGAATCTAATTGTTTAGTAGCATTCTCTATTCTATCTTTATACCTATGATTAGTTGTATAAATCTTTACTCTATTTTTAGTAAAGTTTGTTTTAGTGTCTCCCGGACATACGCTTGTAACTTGAATACCAAGAGGTTTACATTCCATTTTTGTTGAATAAGATAGCATATTAAGAGCAGCCTTTGAAGCACAATATAATGACCTATATGGAAGTGGAAAAAAAGCACAAACTGAACTTATATTTATAATCTTTCCACCCCTATTCATTAATGGCAAAGCATATTTATAACAATTTATACAACCTATTAAGTTTACTTTAAATAAATTTTCTACGTTTTCATCATCAATTAATTCAACAGCACCAGATATACCATACCCAGCATTATTCAGTAAAATATCTATTTGCCCATACTTTTTCTTTATTTGCGAAAAAACTACTTTAACTTCTTCTGCCTTAGAAACGTCACAAGAAAAAAAATCTTGTAATTCTTCGACCCTGTTTCTTGCAAGTGAAATGACTTTATAACCAAATTTTTCATACAAATTTTTACAAGCCAATCCTATTCCACTTGTTGCACCTGTAATAACAACAATTCTATCATTTTGTATTTTTTTCATACAAATTTATCTTACATTATACTATTTAAAAAAGCAAGTAAATATATATAAACTCTTGTTATAATGATTAAAATATATTCTATACAAATAATAATCTTTTTATTAAAATTCTATTCGAAACTTGAATACACGCTTTGTGTCAATAAAATAATTTTATATAATTCTTTTTTAAAAAAACTTGTAAAAACAAATTTTTCTTCGCTTTGATAAATTATAACATCTTCTAATGTTTGATATAAATCATTTAATCCATTCAACAAGTTACTTTCTTTTGAACTGTCAAGTCCACTTTTAATGTTTTGATAACCTTTTATTAAATCATACACTTGCAAAGATAAAATTGCTACTTTACCATTTACATTTGCCCTATTTAATAAATCTTTATCATAATCAATATTTATTTGATACAACTCCAAAAATGTTTCTTTAAAAATATTTAAACTTGACAATATTAACTGAGAATAATTCCCCTTGTAATCAAAACAAAGTGAATTAGTCTTGAAATTAATTATTTTTGAATTATATCCAAGCAAACATAAATTATCTCTAATTTCTTGCGCCATTATTAAATTTGGATAACAGGAAGATAGAACAAAATACTCCCCATTATGATAAACCACACCCATTCCTCCTTGTTTTTCCACCTCATAAGTTTTATTTTTTGCCTCCTCCTCAGTTTTAAAGTCATATAAGGACACAGCATATGTATTAAAAGAAGAAACTTCTAATTTATCATTATAAAAAAGACTTTTCTGCTTTGTAATTATGCTTGAAAAAATGTCAGAAATGTTAATTATAAGCAAAAAGAAAAGTATTAGCGCTATAAAAACAAATAGAAAAACACCTTTTTTATTTTTTTTAAGTGTTCTTCTTATTCTTTTTTTTGTACTTAATAAAAATTTTGACACTAAAATTTGAAACCACCTTTAAATATAATTTAAAATTGTAATATATGAGTAAATTTCTACTAAAATATATGTTTTTACTCATACATATATGATAAAAGGAGTTTTAAAAATGGAATTTGAACCTATCTTTGATAGAGTAATCGTTAAAGAAATAAATGATAATTTTACAACTAGTGGAATTTCGTTAAATGAAAATCAAAGCAGTATAAAAAAGGCAAAAGTAATAAGTGTTGGAAATGGTTGCTATGAATATGGTGTCTTTATTTGTATGCAAGTAAAAATCGGAGATATCATTTTATTTGAAGATTACGCTGGTGCAAAATTTACATCAAAAGGTGAAGATTATATTTTGTTAAAACAAACAGATATTTTAGCAAAACAAAAGGAGAACTAAAATTGAAAGAATATATTTATAATAACAAGGCTCAAAAAAAGTTACTTGTTGGAGTAAACAAAATTGCTAACCTAGTAAAGTCAACATTGGGGCCAAAAGGAAGAAATGTCGTTTTAGATAAAAAGTATGCTACACCATTAATTACGAATGATGGTGTAACAATTGCAAGAGAGTTTGAAAGTAGTGATAAATATGAAAATATTGGAATTAAGTTAATAAAAGAAGTTTGTCAAAAAACTAACGATTTGGCAGGAGATGGAACAACTACTGCAATTGTTTTGGCACAAAAAATGTTTAATTTAGGCGTAAAACAATGTGAAAACAATGTTAGTCCTATTATTTTAAATAAACATATTGTCCAAGCAAAAAATAAAGTAATTGAACTATTAAAAAAATTTTCAACTTGTATTGCAAATGAGAAAGATATTGAAAATATTGCAACAATCTCATCTCAAAACAGTCAAATTGGGAAACTAATTGCAACGGCTTATAAAAAAAATAAAAACTGCAACATATCATTACAAGATTCAAAAACAAACAAAACTGAACTTGTTTTTCAAGAAGGATTAAAGTTATCTAATGGTTTTATATCTCCTTACTTATGCACTAATATGGATAAAGGAATATGTGAATTTAACGATTGTTTGTTGCTCCTTACTGATAAAAAACTAAACAATTTTAATGAACTAGTAAATATATTTGAACAGTCTATGGCTTGCAATAAACCTATTGCAATTATTTGTGATGACATTGATGATGAAACATTATCAGCAATAGTAGTAAATAAAATGAGAGGGACATTCAACTGTTGTGTAATAAGAGCACCTTTTTATGGAGAAAAAAAATTAGCCTTTTTAGAAGATATTGCTAGTCTAACTAATACACAAGTTTTTTCAAATTCAAATGTAAATGACTTAAAAAGTGCAACCCTTGAACAACTAGGAGAAGTTAAACATATTAAAATTACAAAAGATTCAACCTTACTTATTGCAAAAAATGTTTGTGAAGAAAGACTTAATTCAAGAGTAAAACTTATACAAGAACAAATAGAAAGTTGCGATAATGATTTTGACAAAGAACAACTTAAACTTAGACTTGCAAACTTAACAAATAACATTGCAACTATCTTAGTTGGAGCGCAAAGCGATATAGAACAAAAAGAAAAAAAATTAAGAATAGAAGATGCTGTTTCTGCAACAAACTCAGCCATAGAACAAGGAATTGTTGCTGGTGGAGGATTAACTTTATTTAGGATTTCTTTAATTCTTGAAAAGATATTAAATAAATTAGAAAAAGAAGAAGAACTTGCATATCAAATAATTATTGAAACTCTACAAGCCCCAATTAAACAAATTCTAATAAACGCAAGTGAAAATGTAGAAGAAATCTTAAATAATATAAAATTACATAAAAATAAATTCTTTGGTTATGACGCACTAAACTCAAAATATTGCAACTTAATTAAAGAAGGAATAATCGACCCTACAAAAGTAAGTATTTCTGCACTTGAAAATGCAACAAGTGTTGTAACAACTATGTTGACTACTTATGCTCTTGTAACTGACAAAGATTAAAAATAATTTTAAATAACAAAATTAAAATAATAAGATAATAAAATAATAATATAAAAATTATATTATCCATTAATCTTACATTTAAAAACTAATAAAAATAAAACACGTATTTTATCTAAATTAGAATTAAATATAAAAAAAGAACTTTTTAGACTACAATTAAAATAATATAATAAAAATACATAAATTTTTTAAAGTAGTATAATAAAGTTCTTTTTTTTTAAATATATTTTTCAATATTAAACTCATTCCAAGGATTTACATCAATAGGAGGCGCAACTTTAAAAGTAAATCTTTTTTTACTAACGGGATGATTAAAAGAAATTTTATAAGCCCAAAGTGCGAGATTTCCTTTTTTTGAATTTGGGTTATATTTTTGGTCATTACAAAGTGGACACCCTATATTTGCAAGTTGAACTCTAATTTGATGGCTTCTTCCCGTTTCTAACTGAATATTAATGAGAGACTTATCATTTTTTGTTTCAAGTAGTTGATAATCTAAAATTGCTTCTTTTGCTCCATCTTCGTACTGAGGAGCAATTTTGACAATATTGTTTTTTTCATCTTTTTTCAAAAGATTTACAAGACGACTTTGTTTATATCTTGGAATGCCATCAACTACTGCTAAATAATATTTATCAACTTCATTTTCTCTAATTTGTTTAGATAGTCTTTCAGCACTTTTTGAAGTCTTTGCAAAAACCATAACTCCACCGGTTGGTCTATCTAATCTATGAACCAATCCTAAATATGCTTTGCCCGGTTTATTATATTTTTCTATTAAATAATCTTTTAGAATTGTTAAGAAGTCTTTATCGCAACTATCATCTAGTTGAACGGGTACATTTTGTGGTTTAACAACAACTAAAATTTGATTATCTTCATAAACTACATCAACCATTTTACACCTATAACTAATTTTTTATTGCCTTCAATTTTAAAATAACTTTTTCATCTCCAACTTCAACTTCTCTTTCAATGTCAGGAACAATGATATTTTGATTAAATACTTTTACTAAAACTTCTTGTTTGATTTTATCTTCATACTTTTGTATAAGTTCTTTAATAAAATCAGAAGTTGAAATTATGTCTAATTCAATGCGTTCATCAATGTTAAAATCAGCCTCTTTTCTCAAAACTTGCGCTGTTCTAACTAATTCCCTATAAGCACCTTCTAGCATTAATTCTCTATCAAGCGTAGTATCAAGAACAAGAGTAATGTTGTTTTCGGTAGAAATAACAAACTCCTCTTTTGCTCTATAATTAAGAATAAATAACGAACTGTCCAATTTTCCAAACTTATCAATTTCAACGCTACCTTTTTTATATTCTTGAACTAATTCGTTCATTTTATAGTCAGTCAAACTTGAAATATAATCTTTAAGTACTTGAACATCTTTTTTAAGAACAGCACCAGCAGTTTTAAAGTTTACAGTTAAATAACTAATATTAAATTTATCAGTATTTTTTTCAAATACTATATTTTTAACATTTAATTCTTCCTTAATAATATCTTCAAATAATTTAACTGAGGCATTTACTTCATCACTTGCCAAAATAAACAAAGTCTTTAAAGGTTGTTTAATTTTAAGAGATTTTTCATTTCTTAGTCTTAAAGCAATGGCAATGATATTTCTTGCATTAGTTACATCGTTTACAATACTAGTCTCTTTAACTTGACTAAATGGAACAGGAAATGAAGATAACATCACACAAATTGGAGCATCTTTTTCAGTCTCCCTAACTAAATTTTGCCAAATATAGTCAGTCATAAAAGGAATTATTGGAGCCATAATTATTATCATATTTTTTAGAGCAGTATATAAGCACCAATAAGCAGTTAATTGGTCTTCCTTATCATCACTTTTCCAAAATCTTCTACGATTAACTCTAATATAAAAGTTTGTCAAATCATCAACAAATTCCTCAAACTCTTTTACTAACAAGTAACTTTTATTTTCAGAATAGTAGTTATCAGCGTTAACTATAAATTTATTTAATTTTTCAACTAGCCACCTATCCGTAGGGCAAAGTTTATCAAAATTAGGTTTAAAATTTTCAAAATTTGGATTATCAATACAAGCGTAAGTGTTATAGAATATGTAAGCATTCCAAAAATTCATAAGTTTTCTTCTTGCTTCACTAGTCAATGTGAAACCAAATCTCATATCATTAGTAATATTAGCCCCGGCATAAAGATACCTAATTGCATCAGCCCCAACTTTATCAGCAACAATATCACTTTCTAGACTATTACCCCCACTTTTATGAAATTCATTGCCATTTTCATCTTTTACATACTGATGAGTAACAATCTTTTTATATGGAGCACGACCGGTCAAAACAACGCTCATAACAAGCATTGAATAGAACCATAGTTTAATTTGCTCAACCATTTCACAAACATAATCACTAGGAAAATTTGCATTAAAGTATTCTTTGTCTTCAAAATACTTTTTTGTACTAAATGGAGTTATACCAGCATCTAACCAACAATCACCGACTTCCTTAATTCTTTCAACTTCTGCCCCACACTTTTGACATCGAATTTTAACATTGTCAATCCAAGGTCTATGTAAGTTAGGAATTTTAGCAATTTCCTCAGGATTAACTGCCAATTTAGCAAGTTCTTCTAAACTTCCAACAACATGGACTTGTCCACACTCTTGACAAACATAGAAAGGTAAAGGTAATCCGTAAAATCTACTCCTAGAAATATTCCAATCTCCCATATTTTTTAACCAATCTTCCATTCTTTTTCTACCAAATTCTGGCTGAAATTCAACATCTTCGATGGCTTTTAGGAGTTGAGGTCTTAATTCATCAATAGAAATATACCAAGTTGAGATTAGTTTATAAACAAGGTCTGTTTTACACCTCCAACAGTACTTATAACTGTGAGTGTATTTATGGGCATAATAAAGTTTATTATCTTCTTTTAATCTATTTACAACTAAATCTACAACATCAGTAGTTTTCTTATTTTTCAAAAACCCTGTATTTTCAAGCATGATTCCCTGTTCATCGATAGGACAAATCTCTGGTAAATTAAATTTTTTACCAAGTTCAAAATCTTCAACGCCACAACCCGGAGCAATATGAACAATTCCACTTCCCTCTGTGGAGTCAACTTCATCCCAAGGAACAACCTTATGAACAAAATCTTGTTCAACTAATTCAGGAAAACATGTTTCGTATGTAAGTCCAACAAGAGACTCACCTTTAAATTCTTCTAAAATCTCATATTCCTCTTTAATTACTTTTAAAGTTTCCTTGCACAATACAACAATATCATTTGTTTCTTTTAAGTTGACTTTAACATAATCAAATTTAGGATTAACTGCAAGTGCTACATTTGCACACAATGTCCAAGGTGTTGTTGTCCAAGCGAGCAATTTGAAATTTTTACCTATTACAGGAAATTTTGCAAAAATTGCAGTGTGAGTTACATCGTGGTAACAGCCCATAAGTTCGTGTTCACTAAGACTAGTACCACAGCGTGGGCACCAAGACATTGGTCTATTTTTCTTTATAATATAACCCTTTTCATTACATTTTTTTAAAAAATGCCAAATTGCAAGAATATTATTATCAGTGTTAGTAAAATAACTATGTTCCCAATCCATCCATTGCCCCATACGAATACTTTGGTTAGTTATTTCATTAGCAAAATAGTTGACACGCTCCATACATTTATTTGTAAAGTTATCAATACCATACTTTAAAATCTCAGGTTTACCATTAAGTCCAAGTTCTTTTTCGACATTAACTTCAACCCACATACCTTGTGCATCAAAACCATTTTGATACTGACAATCTTTTCCTTTTAAAGCATTGTATTTAATTGTAATATCTTTTAATGTCCTTCCCCAAATATGATGAACACCACATCTATTATTTGCAGTAATAGGACCATCTAAGAACTTAAACCTTGGATTAGACTTATTTTTTTCAACAAGTTTTTTAAAACAATCATTATCTTTCCAAAATTTAAGCATTTGCTTTTCCATTTGAATAAAATCTGGTTTTGCGTTTTCTTTCTTCATCTTTTAATCCCCTAAAATTATGTGTTTTATTGTGCTTTTTTTTGTTGTTTTGAAACTTCAACCTTAGAAGTAACAAAATTAATTAATTGTTCAAACTCTTTTTCATCTTTAAAGTTTGATTTGTCAATAATGTATGCGTTTATCTTATCAATAAAGATATAAAAGAAATTGTTGTTTTGATAAGTTTTATAAATATCATCATATTTTTTTATCATTGTTGAAATTTCTTCATTACTTGCCGAGTAGGAAACCACTTTAAATTTATCTTGTAAAAATTCAAATTCATCACGACAACCAATAGAAATTTTTAATTTCTTTTTTGATATTTGCATAATGATTAGTTGGTAACTAGCAAAAAATAATCCTAAAAGCAAGTAGATTATTCCATATGCGATATCGTTATAAATAAACATAAATATCGAAGCCAAAATTATTATTGCTGAACAAATATATATAACTATAAAATATTTGTTTTTATTAAGAGCAAATTTTAAAAATGTATCAAGATTTTCTTTTGTGTAAACAGTTGTAGTCTTGTTCATAAAATCACCTCAGTCATAGTTTTCAATAATTGCATTCATATCTAGAATATCTGCTATTGTTATAACACCAAGTAATGGTTCATTGCAAGTGCCATTTTTAGTAATAATAATCATTTGTAATTTTCTATTCAAATAAAAATAATTTAAAGCCCTCTCAATAGTTAGTTCCTTATCACAAACAGTAAAGTAACTATTCTCATGCAAAAAAGTTGCTATTTCAATTGCCGTAGTTGACTTTATAAATTTATCTAAGTCTAAATTATTTAGTAAACAGTTTCCAAAATGGTCAAGTAGCCCTGCCCCAATAACAACACCTTTTAAGCAGTTGTCTTCAAAAATAGGAATGTTTTTGTAACCAAATCTAACCATAATTTCTAGTAACTGTTTTATATTTATATCACTCCTACAAGTAATTACATCTTTTTTGCATACTTTATCATACGCAGTTGGTGGAGTAGAAATAATATTTGCAATCTTCTCAAAATCCTCAACTACCTCTATATGAGGTTCAGCAATAACATAATTTGGATTTGTCTTGTGTACAATAGAATTCCTTAACCTGCCATAATCAATTAATTCATCCTCAAACTTTCTAACTACGCTATTAAGAGGAACTGATTTCCTAATTAAATCAGCATAACTTATACTTCTCTTAAATCCATAAATTGACCTAAGAGCATGGTCTATTTTGTTATACGCAGAAATAAATCTTTCAGCGTTTGACCTATTTGAATTAACTTTACTCATAAATTACTCCAAGTACAAAAAATTTTAACATATTTTATCAAAAAATCAAAACATTTATACTATTTCTAATTAATTGTATTGCATTTTTTTGCATATTAATGTATAATGTCAAACAGGAAGTGCTAGATGGGGAGCTAGTGGTGCCCTGCATCTACAATCCACTACAGTAGAGTTGAATATCTGCCTCGGGGTGATTTTGTTAAAAAAGAGGTTTAAATTTTGATGATGACATTAAGGTCTTGTGCAACTGTTAACCACGAACCATGTCAGGACCTGACGGTAGCAGCATTAAGTGGACCTAATGGTGTGCCACAAGGTAGCTTTAATCGAGTCAAGTTTATATCAAACTATTTGACAAGTCATTTCAAAGCAGGTTGCACTTCCTACCAAATTAGAAAAGACTTTATTTTTATAAAGTCTTTTTTATTTTTTTATCTAAACTTTACTTTTTTTATAATTATCTATTTAACGAGAATCTTCTTCATTTCTCTTAATTTTTTTGTTTTCCTCGTTAATTTTTATATTATTATTCTCATTGTTTAAAGTTACATCTTTTTCATTATAATCAACTTTTATTACTTTCTTGTTTTTAATTCTATTTTTAGACTTTAAGTCATTTTCTTTCTCGTTAGATTGTATTTGCATAGACAAATTGTTTTCAATTTCATAATTATCATTTTCAACAATAGCGATTAAAATTAAATTTAGCACTACATAAAATGGATTGAGTACAGGAGTTGGGTCAAAACAAGAAGACAAAAATCCACAAATAAAAGTCATTAAGACAAATAGTTTTGTAGGATTAAAATTCTTAAAAGTCATGCTATATTTTTTTATGTAAAATGGCAAACAACAAATCAAGCCAAAAATTCCGGTTGAAGTAATTATTTGTAGAAAAACGTTATGAGCATTAAGAAGCAAAAAATCACCTATATAATTTAAACCCGGAATACTAATTGAAGATGCAATAGAGTCTTTTGTATAATATCCTATTCCAAAAATTGGATTTTCTAAAAATTTTGTTAGACACCAAGGCCATAAAGATTGCCTACCATTAGAGCCTACTCCCATATTAATGTAATAATAGCAAATTGAGTAAATCTTATCAAAAAATACAATTATACAAATTCCGACTATTCCAACAATTGAAATAATAATTGGAGTAAAAATTTTTTTGTTTTGACTTTTCTTAAAAATAAAGAAAAAATATACTATTGAAATAATGCCAGCAATTAAAATTGTTATTCTACTATAAGTTAAAAATATGAAAATATCTATTAAAAGAGCAAGTAAAACAAATAAATAATCTTTCTTATTATTACTTGCTAAGTAAAAACACGAACAAACGCCTGTCAACATAAATATTGCAGCAGTATTTATTTCACCTATTCCAACTCTTACCAATTTACTACCAAAAATATTTGATAAATTTTCTAATTGAATATAGGCAAAAATAAGTTCAAGTGAGATTGTTAAACTCAAAAACAATAAACAATAAGCAAAATATTTTTTATAATCACTTAAAAAGTTAATACAAAACCAATAAATTGCATACACTATAAAACTTAAAAGAGCAACGGCTAAAAATGATAAGATATAAAAATGACCTATCAATCCCCCAAAAATATTGCCAACACCTAAAAGAATAAATGGTAAAAACATTTTCCCACGATGAACTTGTTTCTTATAAACATAGACTTGTCTTATCACATAAACTACTACACATATAATGAAAACTAGTATAAAAACTCCTGCCAAAATATGAGTCAAATCTATTCCATTAAAAAAAGAATTAAGCACATATGAAAAAGCAATAATTGGAAAAATAAATGCCTTTGGGTTATCTTTACAGAAAATAAAAACACAAATTTCAAAAGCAGTCAAAACTAATAATGATATATATGGAAATTTGATTGCCCAGAAAAACGATATTACAACTGCAAGTAACAACAAAGCATAATTACTATTTAAAAATTTTACTATTTTATTATTGAGTTCTTCTTTTTGATTAGTTGTCATAGTGTGCATTGCAAACCTCTATTATTTATTTATTTTCAATTTGCCAATCTATTGGAGCAAGATTAAGCGAAGTTAAAATTTCGTTACATTTTTTAAAGTGGTTACATCCAAAAAAACCATTGTATGCTGAGAGTGGACTAGGGTGTGCACACTTTAAGACATAATGTTTAGATAAGTCAATGCCACTTACAACATTTTTAGCCCAATTTCCCCATAACATAAAGACTAAATGTTCTCTTTCATATGCAAGTTTTTTAATAATCTCCCTAGTAAAAATTTCCCACCCCATATTTTTATGACTAAGACTTTTACCCTTTTGTACAGTTAAAACTGAGTTAAGTAATAAAACTCCTTGTTTTGCCCATTTTGTTAAGTTGCCATTATTTGGAATGTAACAACCAAGTTCATTTTTTAATTCTGAAAAAATATTAACTAAACTTGGTGGTAAAGCCCCCTTTTCAATTGAAAAACAAAGACCGTGAGCCTGTCCTTCATTAATATATGGGTCTTGTCCAATAATAACAACTCTTACTTTATCAAATTCAGTTAAATTTAAAGCCTCAAACATTCTCTCTTTTGGTGGATAAATAGTTTTTGTTTCATATTCTCTATTCACAAATTTTGCAAGAGAGAGAAAATAATCTTTTTTAAATTCGGATTTTAAACGACTTTTCCAACTATCCTCTAATGTAACCAACTCTTTTTCTCCATTTACTTATTTTTTGTCTTAATGTACTCAAATGCTTTCGTTGATGCTATGGCACCATCTGAACAAGCACATAAAATTTGTTTAAGTGGTGAATTCCTTATATCTCCAATAGCATAAATCCCGTCATAATTTGTTTTCATATTTTCATCTGTTATTATATAACCACTACTATTTATATTAATATTGCCATCTATCATTTCAGTATCTGGCCCACGACCTATACAAATAAACAACCCATCTATTTTGATTTCTTGTTTAACTTTTGTAATTTTATTCTCTACAACTATACTTTCTATTTTATTATCTCCATTAATATCACTTACCACACTATTTAATATAAGTTGTACATTGCTTTTTTCTTTTAATTGATTAACAAGTATATTTTGCCCTCTAAATTCTTCTCTCCTATGAATCAAATATACTTTTTTTGCTATATTTGATAAGTATAAACAATCTTCTAACGCAGTGTTTCCTCCACCAACTATGGCGACAATTTTATCTTTGTATAAACTGCCATCACAAGTAGCACAATAACTTACACCCTTACCAATTAATTGTCTTTCTTTATCAATATTAAGTTTTCTAACTGATGCTCCAACGGCAATAATAACTGCTTTTGCCTTATAAGTTTCTTGGTAACATTCAACAACTTTTTCTTCCCCATCTGGAATAATTTTTTTTACCTCATCCCATATAAATGGAATACTTAAACTACTTGCGTGCTCAAACATTTTTGTTGCAAGTTCGATTCCGCCAATTTTTGTTATACCTGTGTAATTTTCGACTTCGCTTGTTGTTGTAATTGCTCCACCCGGTACATTCCTTTCTATTATCACAACATCTAAACCAGCCCTCTTTGCATATATTCCAGCAGTTATTCCACCCGGGCCTCCACCTACAACAATTAAATCATATAGTTTATTCATAAAAACCTCTTTTATTATTATACTTTTGTTTGTGCAAAATGACAACTATTTATATTATCTTTTTAAAAAAGATTTTTATAAGTATTCTATATTTAAAAAGTTAAGTAAATAACATACATAAAACACATTTACAACTAGTCTATTAGATTTAGTTTAAATATGTTCTAATAAAATAACTTTAATTAATAATAAATTTAAAAGACTAATTCATATAAAACTACTTTTTTAATTTAATAATTCTATATTTTTATATGTCTTAACTAAAACATAGTTAAATAGAAATTACGTAAAAAAACATATATATTTTTTTCAGTAATTAATATCAAATTAAAAATAAAATAATTTATCTTAAATTCTAATAAAAAACACTGTCCATAAATAGACAGTGTTTGAACAAATTATCTCTTAGAAAATTGTGGAGCCTTTCTAGCCTTTTTAAGACCATATTTCTTTCTCTCTTTCTTTCTTGAATCTCTTGTCAAGAAGCCAGCCTTTTTAAGTTCAGACTTAAACATCTCATTTTCTTTTACAAGAGCACGAGCGATAGCGTGTCTTATAGCCCCGGTTTGTCCTGTATAACCACCACCATAAACATTAACTATAATGTCATATTTATTTTCAGTGTCAGTTAATTTAAGAGGTTGACGAACAATAAGTTTTAAAGTGTCAAGTTTAAAATAGTCATCAATATCTCTCTCGTTAATAGTAATCTTTCCATGACCTTCAACTAATCTTACACGAGCAACAGCATCTTTTCTCTTACCTGTTAAGATATTACAAGTTGCCTTATTTTTAGTAGAAGTCTTCTTTCTTTTAACAACAGGCTTAACAGCCTCTTTAACCTCAACCACTTCACTCTTTTCAACCTTTTTTGCTGGTCTTGGTTTTTTAACTTCTTTAACTTCTTCTGCCATTATTGTCTTGCTCCTTTAATTGAAATCAACTCTGGTTTTTGTGCCTCGTGATTATGGTTAGCATCTTTATAAACTTTTAGTTTTTTAAACATCTTTACCCCAAGAGAGTTTTTTGGTAACATACCTTTTACAGCGTGTGCTACAACAAAATCAGATTTTTCACTAAGCAACTTGTCATAACCAACTTCTTTAAGTCCACCGACATAACCACTATAATGATAATATTTCTTATCTTTTAATTTATTTCCTGTCAAAACGACCTTGTCGCTATTTATAACAATAACATAATCTCCTGTATCAACATGAGGAGTATATTCAGGTTTATTTTTACCTCTCAAAATGCTTGATACTTGGCTTGCTAATCTGCCAAGTGGAATATTTGTTGCATCAACAATATACCATTTTTTTTGCACAGTTTGAGGTTTTGCCATATAAGTTTTCATTTTATCTCCTTCAAACTCTAAATAATAAGTTAGCAGAAATTTAATTTAAGTCTGGGCTAAAAGACAAAAACATAATTTTTTGCTATCAAGTATGATAATTATTTTTGCTAAATTTGTCAAGTACTTTTATATAAATAAATTAAATGTTTTATATTTTTTTACACTGATATTTTTGCTTGTTCACTTTCCTAAAAATTTAGCATATTTGCTATAAATTAAATAATCTAAAATGATTTGCAATAAAAACCAAAATCTTATTTTAATTATACTTCTTTTTTATTTTTGATATTTATCTACAACTTAAAAGTATATTGATAAGGTAATTTTAAAAGTGTATAACCTATTTTTAACTTTCTCTTTAATAGTAAACTTAAATCAAAATTTTTATTGAAAAAAATTTACGCTTTAAATCAAATTACCTTTTGTATCATATTGAACTTGTTTTAAATAAAGACCACCAGCACTTACAGTTTTGCCCGCCAATTTTCTATCTGCACCGTTTAATAAATTTTTAAAATCTTCAATAGTTCTTTTTTTAACACCAACTTCTAAAAGAGTCCCAACTAAAATTCTAACCATATTATATAAAAAACCATTTCCTGTTATTTCAAAAAAAATATAATCTCCTTCTCTTTTAAAATGACAAGAATAAATTGTCCTTACAAAAGATTTTGAAGTAGAATTACTACAAACAAATGCACTAAAATTATGCTGACCTTTAACAAGAGTTGCCCCTTTATTTAATAGATAAAAATCAAGTTTATATGGGAAAAATAAACTTCTATCTTCATCAAAAACACTAAAATTTTTTCCATTGTATATTTTATAAAAATACGTCTTTGAAATTGCACTCTTTCTGCTATTAAAATTTTCATCAACCTCAAAACTCTTTTTAATTCTTATGTCTTTTGGTAAGTATTGATTAATATGATAATGAATTTTATCGCTAGGTATGTTACAAGAACAAGAAAAATTTACTACTTGATTTAACGCGTGAACGCCCGCATCTGTTCTTCCACTTGCAACAGTATTAACTTTTTGATTTATTGCCTTAAATATTGCTTCCTCTAAGACTTGCTGAATTGAAATACCATTCCTTTGCCTTTGAAAACCACAATAGTTTGTACCTATATATTCTATAATTAAACAAATGTTTTTCATTCTTTTATTTTACAAAAATTTTTATTTGTAATCAATAAAAAATTTGACAATTTCAAAAAATATAATCATACTTATGTGTATGAATTGACTTAAAATGAATTATAAAATATATGTATTAATTACTTTAAATTGATAAATATTCTTTTAAATGTCATTATTGTATATTTTAAGTTAAAAAAAACAGTCATAAAATTAAGGAGAAAAAAATGAAAATAACTGTTGATGGCAACACTGCCGCATCTAGAATGGCATACGCTTTTAGTGAAATTGCGTGTATTTATCCCATTACTCCATCTTCAACAATGGCTGAAAATGTAGATGAATGGCAATCAAAAGGAATTAAAAATTTATTTGATAAAACGGTAAAAGTCTTTCAAATGCAATCTGAGGCAGGAGTAGCAGGGGCTGTTCATGGTTCACTTAGCGCCGGGGCTCTAACAACAACTTTTACGGCAAGTCAGGGGCTGTTACTTATGATTCCAAATATGTATAAAATCGCAGGAGAACTTTTACCTTGCGTTTTTCATGTTAGTGCAAGGGCTCTTTCCACACATGCCCTTTCCATTTTTGGCGACCACGCTGATGTTATGGCTTGTAGAAGTACAGGTTTTGCAATGCTTGCCTCAAATACTGTTCAAGAGGCGCAAGATATGGCTGTTATTGCACACATAGCGACATTAAAAAGTAGCGTTCCTTTCATTCATTTTTTTGATGGGTTTAGGACTTCTCATGAAATTCAAAAGATTGATGATATTCAAAATGATGATTTGCTAAAAATTTTGCCTACAAAAGAGATTGAGCAATTTAAAAATAGAGCACTTTCAAGTGTAACGCCTCATCAACAAGGCACGGCACAAAATCCTGACATTTATTTCCAAAATAGAGAGGCTTGTAATCCTTATTATAACAATGTTGTAACTGCTGTTAAGTTTGCTATGAAAGAATTAGAGAGTATTACAAATAGACATTATGAAATTTTTGAATACTTTGGAGATAAAAATGCCACCGATATTGTTATTGTAATAGGAAGTGGTTACGAGACAATTAAACAAACAATTACTCATTTAAATGCTCAAAATAACAAAAAATATGGTGCTATTTGTGTAAGACTATATAGACCTTTTTATGCAAAAGACTTTGTTGATAAAATTCCAAATAGTGTAAAAAGAATTGCCGTTTTAGATAGAACCAAAGAAAGTGGTGCAGATGGCGAACCTTTGTATAAAGATGTTTGTACTGCCCTACTTGAAGAAAAAAGGTCAAGTATTAATGTCGTTGGAGGAAGATTTGGTCTTGGTGGTAAAGAATTTACACCTGCTATGGTTAAGGCTATTTTTGAAAATTTAGAAGATAAAATGAAAAATAATTTTACAATTGGAATTAATGATGATATATCAAATACTTCTCTAACATATGATAAAAGTTATCAAATTTTAGACAATAATTACTCTTGTAAATTTTATGGCTTAGGAAGTGATGGAACTGTTGGTGCAAATAAAAATTCTATAAAAATTATTGGCTCAAATACCGATTTAAACGCACAAGGATATTTTGAATATGATTCAAAAAAATCTGGAAGCGTTACGATTTCTCATTTAAGATTTGGAAAAGAAAATACAAACGCACCTTATCTTATTACAAATGCTAATTTCGTTGCTTGCCATAATATAAGTTTCATTGGCAAGTATGATATGGAAAAAGATTTAAAAGAAAATGGAATATTTTTACTAAATTGCCCTTATGATAAACAAAAAATGTTTGAAATAATTCCAAATTCTTTTTTCAAAACCTTAAAAGATAAAAAGGCAAAATTATTTGTAATTAATGCTAACAGTGTCGCACAGCAGGCTGGACTTGGTAAAAGAATAAATGTCGTAATGCAAACTTGTTTCTTCAAACTTACAAATATTATTGATTACAATAAAGTTGAAGAATTACTAATTGATATAACAACTAAAACTTACGCTAGAAAAGGAAATGAAATTGTTACTGCAAATATTAATGCAATAAAAAATAGCGTAGCAAATTTATATGAAATTAATTTAGATGAAATAAATTTAAAAGACAATGTTAAAACACAACAAGAAAATTTAGATGAAATAGACAAAAACTTTATTAAAATCATTGAACATAAAAAGGGAGATGATTTACCTGTTTCTTCATTCAATCCAAGAGGTTATGTTCCAACAAATACTTCAAAATATGAAAAAAGAGGCATTTCAATTAATAGTCCTTGTTGGATAAAAGAAAATTGTATTCAATGTAATATGTGTTCTGCTGTATGCCCTCACGCTGCAATAAGGCCCGTTCTTGTAAATGATGAGCAATTAAAAGATGCTCCAAAAACATTTGAAACTATAAAAGCCATAGGCGTTCCAAATTACAATTTCCGTATGCAAGTAAATGTTCAGGATTGCACCGGTTGTGGTAACTGTGCTAAAATTTGTCCAGCAAAACAAAAGGCTTTAATAATGTCACCAAGCATTGAAGAAAGCAAAAAGAATAATGAAAACTATAATTATTCACTTAAAATAAATAATCCTGAAACTATTTTTAAAATAAACTCTATAAAGGGTAGTCAGTTTAAACAACCATTATTTGAATTTAGTGGTGCTTGCGCCGGGTGTGGTGAAACACCTTATATAAAACTTCTCACTCAACTATTTGGTCATAGAATGGTAATTGCAAATGCAACAGGTTGTAGTAGTATTTATTCAGGAAGCGCACCAACTTCCCCTTTTGCTCTTAACAATGATTTAAGAGGACCTGCTTGGGCAAGTAGTTTATTCGAAGATAACGCTGAATTTGGTTATGGTATTAAATTGGCACAAAATATTAAAAGAAATAACCTAAAAGAAGAAGTTAAACAATTTATTTCTTCAAACAAAGATGAAAAACTAAATCTTTTATTACAAACTTGGTTAGATAATTTTGAAGATGGTGAAAAAACTTATCAACTTTCAAAACAACTTTCCCCACTTTTAAAAGGCACTAACTTAGAAAAAGATTGCAAGAGTTTTACTAAGGAGACTGTTTGGATTATTGGTGGAGATGGTTGGGCCTATGACATTGGTTTTGGGGGGTTAGACCACATTCTTGCAAGTGGAGAAAATGTAAATATTTTAGTTCTAGATACTGAGGTCTATTCAAATACCGGTGGTCAAATGTCAAAATCTACACCTTACTCGGCTACTGCAAAATTTGCATCTAGTGGAAAACAAACACCTAAAAAAGACCTCGGTATGATAGCCATGAGTTACAAAAATGTTTATGTTGCACAAGTCGGTTTAGGTGCTAACATTAACCAAACAATACAGGCTTTATATGAGGCAGAAAATTACGATGGTCCTAGTCTTGTTATTGCTTATGCTCCTTGCATAAATCACGGAATTGATATGAGTGCTTCACAAGAAGAAATTAAAAAAGCAGTTGATTGTGGTTATTGGCATTTATATAGATATAATCCAAGTTTACTTGCTCAAAACCAAAATCCTTTTAAATTAGACAGTCCTAAACCAACGGGTGACTATGAACAATTTATTAAAAGTGAAACTAGATATTCTGCACTTCAAAAGATTTCTCCTAACCTTGCTGAAAAAATGTATGAACAAAGTAAAAAATATGCTGAACAAAAATATAATGAATATTTAAAATTAAGTCAAAATGATAAGTAAATAGTATTATAATAATTTAACAAATTATTTATATAAATTACTTCATTTTTAATACAAAATTTTGTTCTTTATTTTGTCTTTTATTTAAGTTAAAAAATAGTAAGTTATTAATTAACTTACTATTTTTGTTTTATATATTTTTTTACAAATCATTAGTTGGACAATATTTAATAAATTTTTTTTAAAACTTTCTATCTTTCCTAATATCTTAATTTTATATCAGTTCTTAATTTTATTTTTTCTTTGGTAAATTTTCTTTACTGTAAACCCACCAACTAAATTTACTTCTCCTTCTATTTCTTATAATAATCGCAATAACTATTCCAATAATTATAGAAATAATAATTCCAATAATAATATAAAGTACATATATATTACTACCAATAGAAACATTTACTATACTATCTTCACTTATTTTAGACAAATCTTTATCAAATGTATAATACTCAAATAAATTAAGTGGATAGTTATTATTTAAAATTTCAGTATTTACAGTTTGACCATAAGTTACATTACTTTCAATAATTTCCCCGTTTGGAAGAATAAAAGTAATCTTATATATATCTGGAACATAAAGAGCATTAACAGTCATATCACTTGTAATATTTGTTAATTGTTTTTCTTCCCAAGTTGGAGAACTTTGAGTGTAATGTTCTTTCATAGGAATATTAGGTAATGTTTGATTTAATTCTTGACCATGCTGTACAGAATAAGTTGCAACAACTTTTCCATCTGCAACAAAGTTTATTTCATAAATATTTATTGTTATGCCCTCTAATTCAATTTTAAAATTTTCATTTGCTTGTTTAACTACATAAGAATATTTGTCTAACCCGCTATAAATTGGATTTAACTGCTCCCTATAATCTCCATAAACTGCATAAACTTTCATTTTTTGATATGACTTATTATACTCACTTGACAAGACAACATCAAAAAAATAATCCTTTCCAAATTCGATTTGCGAATTACCTTGAACCTCTTGCCCTACTGTATTTTCAGGCAATGTAACTGAATAAACAATAATATCAAATTTTGCATAAAGAGTTAAATCGTTGTAACTTCCCTGTTTAATTTCAACAATCCTTTCTCCTAAAAAGTTTTCATTATCGTACCAACCATCAAAAACATAACCTTCCTTTTTAGGTTCTTCAATTACAAAACTATCTTTTATAGTAAAATATGTTTCGGCATCTGCTGGTAATGAGCCACCATCTAATTCATAATTTAAGTTATATTTAATTATGTCAAACTCAGCAACAAATGTTGTATCTTTTTCTATAATGTAATCTTGTAAATCTACTCTAAAATCATCTACCTTCCAACAAATAAACTCATAACCTAAAATATTAGTGTTTACACTGTCTGGTAATATAGAAAATTTTGTAAAGTGTTCTACATTTTGAATGGTAATAATATCATCAAACAAAACAAAATTTACGGTATAATTATTATAGATAATATAGTATCTTCCACTATTTATAGTACAAGAGAAGTTGGGATTATTACTAACAGCATTTATTATGTAACCAGAATCATTTTTTCTTGTTAAATTATTTATAGGTTTATTAGCATATTCATAACAAGTAAATTCTAGTTGCAAATCCTCGCTAATTTGACTACCAACAACCTCATAGCCATTATAAATAATTTGATTAAAGTCATTCAATACTTGTCCATAGTATCTTGTAACATCTAAAATATTAACAATGATTGGAAGTGGAAGTATTTCAAAATATGTATCTTGATTGGATAAAACCAAATTATAATTCTTAACTAAACTATTTCCTAAGCTTAGCGAGCCCAAATTTATTAGGTAAATTCCAACATCCTCTCCCTGAGTCCTAGATAAACTACCAACCAATTCTAATGTATCAAAAGAACACAAATTTTTAACGTTATAAAGAAGTGTTTTTTCTTGCTTTGAATATAACTTAGATTGGTTACTATCTGGAATGACAATTAACTCTCTTTTATTAATAGTATAAACTAGGTTATCTTTATTCTCAAAGACAATATTATAATTTTCCTTTCTAAATTCTCCGTAATCTTGTAAACTAAGGTTTCCGGCACTAATTACATATTCGCCAACACTTTCAGAAAAATTGCTAAGAGACAATTCACCACTAAAACTAGGAATTTGATTTGCAACATTGTTTGAATATCTAAACAATATATTATTACTTTCGCCATAAATTCTAGATTGATTTGCAATTGGCGTTATAACTAAATCTCTTTTTTGAATTGTAAGTGTTTTTGTTTGTACAAGTGTGTCGTAATTTTTTAAATTAAATTGAATTGTAATTTGATATTCTCCAACATTTACTTTTCCAATTTTTTCTGTACTGCCTTTTTGTTCATCAAAAGTTCCACCCTCACAATACTTTACTATAATATCATTTTGGTATTCTTGTGGAACAGTAAAATCTATAAAATGTTCTTGATTGTTATAAACAAATATATTGTCTTCAAAAACAATGCCCTGTATTTGACCATTAGAAATAAAAAACTTATTTTCATTTACTAGCACTAAATAATAGTTTGATGCCTTGGTTGTTAAAACATTATTTTCATAGTTATCAACTAATTTTAGTTTATCTATGTTATAAGAATAGTAACCTACATCTTCTCCACTTTCCCTAGTTAAATAACCTTCAATTTTTACATTTTCATTAATAGCAGAATTAGAAAAAGTATAAGTAAATTTAGGGTCGTCTTGCTTAAAAACTTTTGTTTGTCCTGCGTTTGGAGTAATGTAAATTGGTCTACGATAGATGTTATATTTAATCTTGTCTGGGTTAAAAACTAATTCATAATTATCAGCACTAAAATACTCATAATTATTCAAACTACTGCCGGGGTTATCTCTTAAAGAATAGTTATTTAAAATAAAAGCATATTCATCAACATCTTCTCCACTCTCTCTTGTAAAGTCGAGTGTTAAATCTGGTTTTTCGTTTCCAACCAAATTCTCTATTTCATAAACAAAAGCACTATCTAGTTCTCCGTAAATCTTATGTTTATTAGTTGGAATGATATTAAGTTTTCTTTTAGTTATTTCAAATTTTACATTTTCAACAAAAGTTATAAAATAATTTCCACTCTTAAAATTGTCTTTTGTTGCTAATTTTAAGTTACCTAGCGTGATATTATATTGTCCTACATTCTCTCCGCTTTCCCTTGACAACCTTCCCGTTACTTGTGGTATTTCTTGGTTAACAATATTAGAAAATGTATAATTTATAATTCCATCTTTATCGCCATAAATTTTTGAATTGTCATCATCTGGTGTAAGAATAAGTTCACGAGGAAGAATTTTAACTGTTAGGCTATCATAAACATCCTCATATAAATTTGCAACAATTTTTATATATACTATATAAAATGATACTTGATTATTATCATCATATAACACATCTTTAATCTCAGGAAAAATCTTAGACCAAGCATTACCGGTTAAACTATAATAAATGTCATAATCACTTGTTGAATAAACATTAATTGTTGGAATTTTAACTTGACCATCATAAGTAGATTCAATATCATTAACGCTATACTCTAAACTACCAACCGAAGTCTCAACAACCATAGGATATATACATTCTATACTAGAACCATCAAAATTAGTTGTAGAATATATACTCCACCCCGAAGTTGGTCGTGTAGTAAAATATGTTGGTGAAGAAATAGATTGGTCAGAATTATTATTCATAAAGAAAATTGGTCCATCAATATTTTCAACAATGATAGCAAAATAATCTCCATTAATTACTATATCATCAATTATATCAATGGTAAAAAACCCTGTTTGATTAGAAGAAAATAAATATTCATCACCAGAAGTAGCGTTTTTATTTTTAATAGGAATCTTATTTTGAAATATGTTAGTAAGCGAACTACTTGCATTCTTTACATCTTGATAGGAAATATTATTAATTAAATAAACCCTAAAAGAAGTTGTATCGTTATTATTAGTGTATAGTCCTGTGTTTGAATCATAACTTGATACACACACCGTAGGAACTTTTATAAGTTCTAATTTTTGACTTTTATAATCAGAAACTTGAAAGAAGTTTGTTAAATAAGCGTTATTATTTGTCTCAAAATAAGAGGTTGTATATGTATTACCATTTTCACTAATAGTTACAAATCTGTTTTGATATTCCGAATTTAACATATTATCATATGTATAAGAAGTTTCATCTTTTTCTCCAACTCTTATAAAACCTGTAACATTATTTTCAACTTGATAATCATCATAAAATATATAAAAATAACCACCATTACCAAAACTTGTACCATAAGAGTTTTGTGCAATATAGGCACCCTTATGACCATTGCTATCAAAATTATCGTCCCAACCCACAAGTGTAACTAAATGATTTGATGAGGCAATGGTTGAGTTGCAAAATGAAGAATTGTTAAACAAATAATTAGTATCATAGGCAATAGACGCAGTAACAGCACCATAAGTCATTATATGAGTTTTTATATCGTTTCTTAAATCTTCAATTTTTTGGTCTGTAATTGATTGAGAAATTCCCTGTTTATCATCATTTTTTTCAATAATCTCTCTTGATGGAAAAAAATAAGATTCAAGAGCAACATAATTAGAATCGACCGGTTGGTATTGATTAAGTTTTAAGTCGTAACTTTCCAATATGATACTATCATTTGACCAATTTAACGACTCACTAGTCGAAGAAGATGGATTCTCCCAACTTTGTTCATAAACTGCCCCATTTGTTGAAAGATATTCATATGCAAGTTCAAAACTACCACCACCAAAGCTATCATAACCTCTTGACAACTTAAAAACATTATAAGCCAAGTCAACTTCACTAAAATTTAAAGTTTGTTCTATACTTACTATGCCTAGTTTATACAAAGTTGACTCAAAAGAAGTTAATGTTGCAAAAGCCCAACAAATATTTGTCCCTCTCTGATTTCCAACATTATTAGGATAATTTTCAGAATATTTATTGTATGTAGAGAAATTATAAAGAGAATAAGCCTCGGGTAATGACTGACTCTGAGAAGAAGCAATTTGTTCATCTTGAACAAATAGATTTGTATCATCAGTCACATTACTTTGATAAGAAAGATTTTCCTGCGCATAATTTACTTTATAATTATCAAATTTGTTGAAATCAAATAAGAAAGATAAAGATATTAAATTAGAAAAGAATAGTGCTAAAATAACACTAAATAATACGAATATTTTCTTTGATTTAAAAACTTTTTTCATATTAAATCCTTTTCTATCCATAGTTAAAATACTAAATATAATTATATAATATAGTATAAATTTAAGTCAACTTTTTAAACATTTAAATTACAAATTAAAACAAATAAAATTATCTTTTTAATCAACAACAAAAATAAAAAAATCTTTATTAAAAAACAAACTTAAACTCTTTAAAAATAATTTGGCAATAAAAAATGTAAAAATTTGACTATAATTATTCATAAAGGGTTCTTATTTCTTAAAAATAAAATAATTTTACAAAAAGTTTATTAAAATATTTTTAAAAAAGAATAATGAATTTTATACTAAAAATATAATAATCATTTAAAATTTTGAAAACTTAGGAAAAAATTAAATTGACTATTTTAACTATTTTTTTGACTCAATAATAGATTTAACTTTTAACATTCTTACTTTTGAAACTCTTTCGTTTTCATCAATTTTCATAGAAATATACTTTATCGTTTCAACAAACTGAGGAATAAGCACAAATTCTAGAGCATTAACCCTTCTTTTAGATTTTTCAATCTCACTTGCTAAAATTTGACAGGTTTTTTCAATTTGACATAAATTTATTAATTCTGGGAACAACTCATTTACTTTTTTAACTAAATTATCAAAACGTGGATTTGTGTCTATATATGAATAAGGCAAAACATTACCATAAGTTAATTGACTATCATATTTTTTTTGTATATTTAAACTTGGGACCTGTATATTTAAAATTGAGTTATAACTACTTTCTATTGTAAAACTATTATTTAAGACTAAAAATGTTTGTAATATTTCATTTTTAAACATAAAAGATTTTGCAAATGTAAAATCATTTAATAAAGTGATAAACTTATTTTGCATTTCTTCCCTTAACGCAAAATTCTTTTTAACTAAAATTGAGTATCTTCTTATAAGTTCATCAGTTTTGTCTTTTAACATTTTGTGCCCTTTTTGAGCAATAGACAATCTTTGTTTTAATGTTTTTAACTGAATTCTAGTTGGATTAACGTTTAGTCTTGACAATACAACTGACCCCCTTTTAATTTAAATATTTATTTATAAAACTCTCTCTTACTCTTTTCAATTCTTCTCTTGGCAACATTTTAAGTAATTTCCAACCTAAATCTAACGTTTCTGTTATAGACCTATTGACTTCAAATCCTTGATTTATATATTCCTGTTCAAACACCTCAGCAAATTTTGCAAATAATTTATCATTATCACTAATCGCACCCTCTCCTAAAATAGTTGATAGTTCCTTTGCTTCTTTACCACGAGCATATGAAGAAAATAATTGATTCATATTATCACTGTGGTCTTCTCGTGTTTTACCTTCTCCAATTCCCTTATCTTTTAATCTTGAAAGAGATGGTAAAACATCAATTGGCGGATTTATACCTTTTTTATAAAGTTCTCTTGATAATAAAATCTGTCCTTCCGTAATGTAACCTGTTAAATCTGGAATTGGGTGAGTTTTGTCATCTTCTGGCATAGTCAAAATTGGAATTTGTGTAATTGAACCTTTTTTATCTTTAATTCTTCCAGCCCTTTCATAAATATTTGCTAAATCAGTGTACATATATCCCGGGTATCCTCGCCTACTTGGGACTTCCTTCTTTGCTGATGAAATTTCTCTTAACGCCTCAGCATAACTTGTCATATCTGTTAAAATAACTAAAACATTCATATCTAAGTCAAATGCTAGATATTCAGCACAAGTTAAAGCCATTCTAGGTGTAACAATTCTTTCAATCGCTGGGTCATTGGCAAGATTTATAAACATTACGCTTCTTTCAATTGCTCCGGTGTCTTCAAAACTCTTTTTGTAAAATTGATATTCCTCAAAAGTAATTCCCATAGCACAAAAAACAATGGCAAACTTATCATTCTTATTTAGAACTTTTGATTGAGAAACAATCTGAGCAATTAAGTTAGCGTGTGGCAGTCCACTCATTGAAAAAATTGGTAACTTTTGACCTCTTACCAAAGTGTTTAATCCGTCAATGGCAGAAATTCCCGTTTGAATAAATTCATTTGGATAATCTCTCATTGCAGGATTTATCGGTTGACCATTTATATCTATCTTTTTTTCAGGAATGATTTCTTCCCCATCATCAATTGGTTTTCCTAAACCATTAAAAATTCGTCCTAACATATCTTTTGAAACGCCAAGTTCTAAACCATGACCTAAAAATCTTACTCTACTACTACTTGGTTTAAGCCCATTGACATTTTCAAACAACTGAACAACTGCTTTGTCTTTATCAACTTCAAGAACCTTCCCAAGACGAAAGGAGCCATCTTGCTCAACCACTTGAACAAGTTCATCATACTTTACCCCAAGCACACCCTCTACTACCATTAACGGACTTACAATCTCTTTTATGTTTTTATATTCTTTCATAAACTATCTCCCATGTTAGACTGCAACTCTTTAATTTCTTTTTTTAGAGATTTCATAATGTCATCAAACTGAATTAATTTGTTTTCAGGAATATACTTTGCTCTTGCAATCTTTTCTTTTACTTTTAAATTTAGGAGTTCTTTGTACATAACTCCGTTTTGAAGCGCATCCTTACAAAGTTCAAAATAGGCAAATATTATCTCTAACATTTTGCTTTGTTTTTGAATAGAAGTAAAAGTGTCTATTTCATCAAAGGCATTTTGATGTAAAAAATCTTCTCTAATCATTTTTGCAACTTCTAGAATTAGTCTATTTGAATAAGAAAGAGAATCACTTCCAACGAGTCTAACAATTTCTAGCAAATGACTTTCTTCTTGTAAGATTGTAGAAACAAATTGTTTCAAGTTATTAAATTTTAGGGAAACATTGTCGGCATACCATTCTTTCAATTTGTCTGAGTATAACGAATAACTTTCCAACCAATCTATTGCTGGAAAATGTCTTTGATAGGCAAGCGAAGAACTTAATCCCCAAAAAACTTTTACTATCCTTAAAGTAGCCTGACAAACAGGTTCACTTAAATCGCCCCCGGCTGGTGAAACAGCACCAATAGCCGTAATTGAACCATAAAAATTACCCAAAGTCATAACAACTCCTGCCCTTTCATAAAATTCTGCTAACCTACTAGAAAGATAAGCCGGATATCCTTCCTCTCCCGGCATTTCTTCTAATCTACCACTCATTTCTCTAAGCGCCTCTGCCCAACGTGAAGTCGAATCTGCCATTATTGCTACGTTGTAACCCATATCTCTAAAATACTCTGCAATTGTTATACCGGTATAAATTGATGCTTCTCTTGCTGAAACAGGCATATCAGAAGTATTTGCTATTAAAACTGTTCTATTTATTAGCTTTTGACCTGTTTTTGGGTCAATTATGTGAGGAAATTCATTTAAAACATCCGTCATCTCATTTCCTCTTTCCCCACATCCAATATAGATTATTATGTCTGCTTCTGCCCATTTTGCAAGTTGATGTTGAACAATTGTCTTTCCACTACCAAATGGTCCAGGAACACACGCAACCCCACCAAGAGCAACCGGAAAAAGTGTATCTATAATTCTTTGACCTGTTAAAAGTGGTTTAGTTGGTACAATTTTATTTTGAAAAGGTCTAGGTTTTCTTACCGGCCATTTTGTCAACATACAAACTTCCGTTTTATCTATAACGGCAATAGTTTGAGTAAT
This sequence comes from uncultured Christensenella sp., assembly GCA_949290565.1. Lineage (GTDB taxonomy): Bacteria > Bacillota > Clostridia > Christensenellales > UBA1242 > UBA7862. Next base: position 51,085 of record CASESH010000016.1, read on the forward strand.
GTTAAAATTACCTTCCTTAATCTTGCTTACTTTTCCAAAAACACCAATAGGTACAAGAATTTTATGTTTAATAGCAACTGTTTCTTGAACATAACCAAGTTCATCTCCCGGACTAACCATATCTCCATTTTTAACTGTTGGATGAAATAGCCATAATTTTTCTCTATCTAAATTATCTACTTCAATTCCACGAACAATATTGTTGCCATATTTTTGAGCAATTTTGTCAAGTGGTCTTTGAATACCATCAAAAATACTTGTAAGTAGTCCCGGAGCAAGTTCAACGCTGAGAGGCTCATCTGTTGAAATTACTTGTTCTCCCGGACCAACCCCACTAGTCTGCTCATAAACTTGAACTGAGGCTTTATCTCCTCTAAGTTGAATAATTTCTCCAATTAGATTTTTACTACCAATTTTGACAACATCATACAACTTGCAATCTTTCATTCCCTCGACTTCAATAAGTGGTCCTGAAACTTTTGTAACAATTCCCTTAATCATTCTTTCCCTCCTGCAAGGTTAAACTAATACCAAGCGACTTTTTTACGTTTTCATCTAATTGTTTTAGTAAGCCTTCACTGTCATTTTTTGATGTTGGTAAAACAAGTATTAATGGGTAAACTTTATCTGAATAGTCTTTTATAATATCAAAAACAAATTGAGCATAGTTGTTTGTTATAAATATTATTTTATACAAAGATAAGAGTTTACTAAAAACTACTCTGGTATCTTCTTGTCCTTGTGGCTCATAAACATCACAACAAGCCACTTTAAAAATTGCTATTTGGTCTAAACTTCCTATAAAAGCAATATTGTTTTTCATTTTTTCTCCTATACAAAGCAAGATAAAAGTATAAGTTAAAATAAAATAATTTAATATTCAATAATTTTTGGTTTATGTTCTATGTTATTATAAAAACAATTAAAAACCATACTTAAATTTCTAATTTCTATCATTTTCTCAAATATATAATTTATAAATGGAACTTCGGTATTTATTTCATTTTTTTTAGGTTTTAACTTTTTTAGAAAAAACATTTCCTTAGGATAAAAAACATTTTTTTCATCTTCTATCATATCAAAAATATTTTTTGCTATATTCCTTAAAGCATCATCTTGAATTAAATATAAAGCATTTTCTTTTTTATTAAATAATTCTTCTAAAATATCTAAATTGAGACTTCCACATTCGACCATTTGAGATTTAAAATGATTAATATCATTACTTCTTGCTAAAATACAAATGTTTGTTATATCTAAATCAAAAAAGCATAACTCTTTTATTATTCCCTTTTTAAAGATTTCTTTTAAGGCCTGATATTTTCTTTTTTTAAAAAATAAATCAACTTTTGCACTGTCATTACTTATATTTAACTCGTAAAAATCTTCTAATGTTTTATATAAATGCTTACTAAAACAGTTGAATTTTTTTTGATTTATGGCAGTCTTAATTTGTTTTATTGAAAATTCTCCCTCAATTAAATCTAAATTACAATCCTTTTTTAACAACTCATATTTTATCAAAGTTTGGACATTGTCAAAATCAAGAGGCGTTAGGAAAAAACTAGTTACTTGTTTGTTCGGACTTTGTTTTTTTATAAACTCAAATAATCGTTTTAAACTTATCTTTAAAATACTATCTAAGTTATTTTGAGTATTTAATAATTCTTCATAATCAGTTTGAGATAAATTGTTAATTAACTCTTGTTCTGTAACACTATTTAGCAATTTATCAAGCGTTTCTTTTTTCAAAAGTTTGCTTTCTAATGAAGACACAACACCACTAGCATAAAGATACAAAATTAATTTCTCCTTTTATTTTAGTCAAAAAGTAGTGAAAATATTTGATGCTGATTTTTTTCAAAACTTTCATCAACTAAATAATTTATACTTAAATTTTTATCATAATTACTACTTGAAAAAATAAATCCCGGTTCACTTCCCTTTTTAATTTTAAGATTTAATTTTTTTACAATCGAAAGAGATTTAATTTCCTCTAATTTAATTTGATTAAATAAAACATATACAACTTGATTTTCTTCTGCATTTTTCTTTAAAACTTTTGATATGAAAGCAAGAGTATCTTTTTTAGTCATATTTAAAAGTCTATCAACAGCCATTTGTTTTAAACTTTTTATAATATCCTGTTTAACTTTTAAAAGAATTTTTTTCTGCTGTATGTTTTGATTTACTAAATATTTTTCTTTTAAAGAATTAACTTGTTTTTTTATCTCTTTATTTGTTAAATTTTTTTGTTCTAAAATAAACTCCTGCAAAGAAATATTTTCGCTATCAACTTTATTTTTTGCATTAATTAAATTTTGTTTAGCCTCTAAATTTGCATCATTAATTATTCTTTTCACAATACTATCGCCTTGCATAATTCCTCCTAATTGAAAGTAATCTAATGACTATGGCAATAATAATAAAGATATTACGAGTGATAAAATAGCGTATGTCTCAATCATTGCTGGGAATAAAATAAGTTTTCCTGAAAGACCTTCTTTTTTTGCAACTGCGTTTATACAACTTGCGGCACAGTTTCCTTGAAAAATAGGAGTAAAAAAGCCCGTTAAAGTAAGTGGTAAAGAAGCAAGAAGTAAATTTAGACCCGTAACAATATCAATATTTAAAGTGCAACTGCTAGAAGCAACAATGGCAAAGACAAAACCATATATTCCCTGAGTTGCCGGTAGAACAACTAGAACCAAAACCTTACTAAATTTTTTAGGTTCTTCACTTAAAACTCCTGCTGCTGATTTACCTGTTTTTGCAAGTCCTATTGCTGAACCCAACCCACAAAGCAACACGCATAATGCCAATCCCAATAATCCGATAACAAATCCCCATTCCATAATATATGTCCTCCTTATATTTTAATTATTTCTTTAAATAAACATAATCAAACGACCATCCAAATGGTTTAAATAATTCTCCCTCACCGGTATAAAATCTTGAAAAAAATTCTATATATTGAAGTCTTGAAACATGAATATAGGCTCCTAAAACTCCAATTGCTAAATTAAATGAATGACCAATAACTACAATTAATATTCCAATAGGAAAAAGAGTTGAAGATGTAAAAAAACTGCTTGCTAAATCATTTACGATTGTAGAAATTATTGCTCCACTTAACATTAATCCAAATAATCTTGCGTAACTTAAAATGTCTGAAAAAATATTTATTATTGAATATATAGAACCAAAACTTTTAGTTAATCTATTTAGTCCTTTATTTATAAAAAGATTTGAAATTGCAATAACTAAAATTGAAAAAAACAATAAAATTAGTCCTAATTTTTGAAAATTATAAATTATTCCAGCAAAATCAAGAGAAATAAAAATTAATCCAACAAAAAATACTTCCCACATGAAACCATTAAATATGCTTTGTAAAATTTGTTTTTCCTTTATTAATAAAACTGCTCTTAAAAAGAAAGCAAACATTATTTGTATTATTCCAAACGATAAACATATTCCTAACATTGAAATAACATCTTGTGCTGGATTTGGTAAAACTGCTTTTGGAACAACTTCCCACATTTGATTCGAAACACCAAAGAAAGAACCAAATAGTATTCCAAAAACAATAGTAAAAATACCACATATTGAAAGTATTCCAACTAGACTTTTAAAACTGTTATATTTCTTTTGAGTAAAATATAGCAAACTACCAAATAAAACTAGTAAAATCCCATAACCTATATCTGCCATAACAAATCCAAAAAATATTGAGAAAAACAATGCTAAAAAAATGTTAGGGTCTATTTCTCTGTAATTTGGAGGCGAATACATATTTGTTATAAATTCGTATGGCTTTATTATTTTAAGATTTTTTAAAACAATCGGTGGGTTATCTGTTTTAGAAACTTTTACAAACTCATACTCGACATTATAATTTTTTAATATGTTTTCAATTTTTTCTTTACTGCTAACTTGTAAGTAACCTTCTAATACAAAACACTTGTTTGTTGAGCGAACCATATTATTTGCGTTTATTTTTTGTATTAGAAGATTTAAATAATCATAAAAAATTTTGTAATCTCTTAGATAATTAACATAATTTTGTATATCTTTTTTAGATTTATCTAAACTTTCTTGCAAATTTTTTATTTGATTATTAATTTCGGTTATCTTATTATGGGCATTACACGAATAGTCAAAAGTGCATTTTACAAAACCAATATCTTTTAATTCATTATTTATTTTTTCAAAATTTGATAAATGAAAACATATTTTTAAAACACCATTATCAAATAATTCAAATTCAACAAGTTGTTCTTCTGAAAAAACTTTTTTAGCATAACTTATATTTTGTACAGGAATGTAACCTAATAAAATAAAAACATTTTTTGTATCTTTAAACTCATCAAAACTTTCTTTTACACATTTATATTTTGAAAGATTAATTATTAAACTTTTGTTATAATTAATTTTTGAAATAATTTGGTTTTGAAAATCTCTTAGTTTTTCAACTTTTTCTAAATCCTTTAAAATTTGAGTTTTAGAGATAATTCCTCCCCTTTTCTTTTCTGCAAAGTCTTTTAAATCTAAATCTAAAACTTGCTCAAATTTCACATTTTTTTCATCAAGTAATTTTTCTAAAAAATCAATACAGGACTTTAACCTACTTTTTAAATTTTCATAATTTGATAAACATTCTTGGTCTATGTCCAAAAAGGTGTTGTCAATTTCATTTACTTGTTTAAGTTGAATTTCCTGTGAACGAAAGAGGTCATCTAAAATTTTATCTTTTTGAATATTAAAACCAAGCAATTTTAGTTTTTGCATTTCAACAATAGCCATCTTCCACCCCCGATAAAATAATAGAGATAGCCTCATCAAATTTGCTTAGCGCTTTTTCTTTAACCTGATTACAAGATAAAGCATATTCATTTAATTTTAATTCAGTATTTTGTTTAATTTCTTGTTCTGCCTTTCTAACTTTTTGCCCTAATATTTTTTTATTATCTAAAAGAACTTTTTGCCTTAACTTTTCCATTTCATTTTGAACGTTTAGTAAAAGTGTATCTGCTTCTTTTTTGCTTTGAACTATAATACTTTCAGCAATTTTTTCTGCTGAATTTATTTTTTCTATAATATCGTTCTTCATTACAAAACGCTCCTATCAAAACTTTTTTAAGACTAATTCTATAATACAATATTTTTACAAAATTTAACAACTAAATAATATTATTTTGTTATTTTATTTTACTTTTTATGTAATACAATATATAATGACAAAAGTAAAATTTTAAAGGAACTTTTCATTATGTTTTTTGGTATAAATTTATCTCTATTTGCAGTTTGTATTTTATTAGTCTTAGGTAGAATAATTGATATGTCCCTTGCTAGTCTTAGGACTGTTTATACTGTTCGTTCAAAGCCTGTAATAGCCTCAGTCTTAGGATTTATTGAAGCTTTTAGTTGGTTTATTGTTGTTAAGGCCGCACTTGATTATGTTATTGTAAACCAGATAAAAGATACCTTACTTATTGCTCTATCATATTCACTAGGTTTTTCCATCGGTACACTTCTTGGTTGCTTCCTATCTAAAATAATTATTAAAACAAAAATTAACGTTCATATTGTTCTTTCACAAAAAAATGAGGACTTGATTAACGTTTTAAAAGAAAATGGTTTTGGTCAAACAATTCTAACGGCACAAGGTTCAAGCAAAAAAGAAACAAATTTAATTTTTGTTGAAACAGATTCTAAAAATTTGCAATCTCTTAAAGATATTATTTATAAGTATGACAAAAACGCATTTATCTCCACTCATGAAGTTAAGGAAGTTTTTGGTGGTTACTTTGCAAATAACAAATAATTATTTTATAATAAATTCTTAGTATAATTAAATTTACTAATTTACGATTATATAATCTCATTTAAAAATATAAAAAAATATTTTATCTTAAACTAAAAATTATTAATTAAAAATAAACAAAAAAGAGTAGATTACTTACTCTTTTTCTCTATTCTCATAAATATTCTATAAATTTTTTGTTTAAAACAAATTTTACTAAACTTAGTTATTGATAAAATACATAACTAACTCAACTATAATACAAACAAAGCCTAACAAAACAAATAAAATTCCTGTTATTTTAAGGGATAAAAATACCCTATCATTTGTATTAACTTCGTTACTTTGTCTAACTGACCTTGTTATCCTTCTTGCTAAAAATCCAACTGCTATACCAATAGCAATAAAAGCAAGACCAACAATCACTAACCCTTCTGCTAAAAATTGATTAAGTGTTCTACATAACAAATTAACTAACATAACACACCCTCCAACTCTCTATTGTACAAACATTATATCAAAAACAAAATAAAAATACAATACCCAAATATAAATTTTAATTTAATTTTGGTGAATATAAACAATTTTTTAAAATATAAGTTTTTAAATAATTATATTTTTTAATATTTAAATTCTTCTAACCCTTTTGAAGTCATTTAAAGTATTTAATATTTAGTTTTTATAAGTTATTTTTGTTTTAAAATCTATCTTAATCTTTCATAATAGTAATAAAATTTAAAGAAATATTTTTAAATGTTTTATTACTTCTGTTAGGTAAACTAGAATTCTTAATGGAAATTAAATTAACTATTTATAAAGTTAAATACATCTTCCTTATTTATTTTAAAATAGTTACATAGTTTTGAAAGTTTATTCTCTTTACTAGAAGTTATTGAATAATTCAAAAATACACAAGCCATAACTTTTTCATTTAATTTAGTTTTTTCAAATTTTTTAGAAAGAGAATTAAAAATAGACTCAAAATCAACAAATAAAACGTTTAGATTTTTTAACACATACTCAACTGCTAGAATAAGTGAATTTATAATTTTATTATTTACTTTGTTGATTAACTCTAACTTTGGCAAAACAATTTTTATTGGCAAACCATCTTTTAAAAACAATCCTATTTTTAAACCCAAATTAATCCTATTTAAAAATAGTTGTTTTCTTAATTTATAATTTACACTATCGTGAAGAAATACATAATCAAAAAATAATAACAATTCTTTTTTGTTTGAATTTATTAAAGAAAGTTTTAAAAGTAAAAGTTGGCAATTAAACTTTGAATAATTATTTACAATAAAATAAAATAAATCAATATTTTCTAAAAAAACTTTGTAAAGAGCGCTTTCACTTAAAGAAATGTAATCTCTTATGATTCTGGAAATTTTACTTATCTCTTTTTTTGGTAAATGTAAAAATTCATATGGTAACTCTACCTTATTTTTCTTATCACAAACTTTTAGGTAATAATTAATAGCATAACGATTAAATAAATCTGTATTTTTTAAGTCAATTAAATAATTCTTTGCTACATCAAATCTTTGACAATTCATACAAGCAATCAAATAGTAACCTAATAAATTATCATTAACTTCCATAGCCGTATCAATATATTTCTTTAAAAATACCATAGCAAGATAATCTTCTCTAACATAGGCAAACACCATCGCCAATCTAAAACAACTACTTAAACTTAAATCATTGATTTGTAAAATATGTCTTTTTAAATTATTATAATTATCTATATCGTCATTATACTTATATATAATAAGTTGATTACATAAATCGTTTATACAATTTGTACCGTAAATATTTATCAAATTTTGAGCCTTATCAATTTGATTAGAAAAGATAAAAGAAAGCACACTTTCTAACCGAACAAGTTCATTTTCAAAATGTCCAATTTTTTCAAATTCAATAGATGCTTCAAGATATTTTTGTTTTTGCATTAATTGTCTAGGTAAAACTAATTGTTCATTTAATAAAGACTGATTAGAAATAATTTTAAATACTTTCTCTTTTTTGGGTATAAAAAATATTCTATTTTTTAAAGAAGAATTGTAATCAACAAAATCCTCTCTCTGCATTCTTTTAAATAAATCTTTTGCTTTTTGTTCATTTTCAAGAGAAAGATAGCAAAACAATATATCCATAAAAATTTTTTCTTCAAGACCTTTTGTTCTTAAAGAAAGAATATAGTAAAAGATAGCCGACTCATACTTTCTACAAAGCAAATAGTTATCTGCTAAAATTAATTGAAAATCTCCCAATTTATTTGAATTTTCAAAATCTAGAAGATAGTACCTTAAAGCATTCTTATAATCTTCTTCAAATAAGAAATTATTTGCAACATTACGATAAAAATCATTAGGTCTTTTAAAGTTGATTATTTTTTCTTTCATAAAATAAATTTATGTTGTTTTTATATAAAAAAATACAAAAAACAACTTTTTTCCTTAATAAAAATTAATATAACAAAAAAAATTACTTTTTTCAATTGTTTTTAAAATAAAAAAATGAGTTTATATTAACCTGTAGGGTTAAAACGGACTAATAATTAAAAAGAGAGTGATGCAAGAGCTTGTTTCCTAAATTGCATAGGGGCAAGTTCTTGTATTTTTTCTTGCAATCTTTCATTATTGTAATACATTATAAAATTTTTTACAACTTCTTCTATTTCTTCTTTTTGTAAATTTTGTTTTAGATATATACATTCTGACTTTAATATTGAGAAAAATGATTCA
>CASESH010000017.1 GCA_949290565.1 uncultured Christensenella sp.
TTTTAATTTTTTAATTTTTTAATTTTATTTATAAAAAATTTTTATAGAAACTTAAAAAAATATACTTATTTTCAAATTAAAATAGAAAGTGAAAAAATTAGATAAAATAAACAATAATTAAAGATAATAAAATAATAAAAAAATAAAAAACAAAAAAATAAAAATTTTAAGTATTTTTTGTAGAATAAAGAAAAAATAAAAAAATTTATTTTCACGACTATTTGTTCGAGTTTTTTTATTTTATTAAAAAATTTCTTTTATTTAATGCTTATTTAAATAGTACTTATGGTCGCTTTTGTACTATTATAGTTAAAAATAATATTTATAAAATAGTGCTATTTTTATTGATTTAAGAATATTTTTATGATAGAATTTGTCTTATAAAATTGGAGGAAATGTCGTTGAAAAATAACAAATCTAAAAATTGGATTTTCTTTATAGTTTCTCTTCTTGTTATTGTCGCTTTAATCTATTTTACTCAAACGGGTAACAATGGTAAGAAAGTTGATATTTTTGGACAGTCAAGCGATGGTTCTAGTACTGTACAAGAATTGATTGGAAATGCTTATAGAGAAAATGGCGAGTGGAAATTTAAAGAAAAAAGTTCAATTTCATATATAGCAATTAGTAATAATGGTACTGGTTATATCTTAAAGAGTGATAGTAAATATTCAAAAGATTCTGTTTCATCTTACAGTGATTACTACTTTACTTTTATTTCTGATACTGAACTAAATACGCTTCAAGAATTAATTTTTAGTTATAACGAATATGCTCAAAATCAAAATGAATCTATTGTTGATGAAAATTTAAAATGGATTGAAATTTCGCAGGGTTCTATTCACGCTACTCAATCTATTTGGCAAAGTATTTTACCTTATCTAAGTGTTATTGTTATTGTTGTCTTAGGTGCAATTTTAATTAAGAGTATTATCGGCGCTAATGCTAAAAGTTTTAGTTTTGGTAAAACTAAGGCTCAAATTGCTCATAACGTTAAAGTAAAATTTAGTGATGTCGCCGGAATTGATGAGGAAAAAGAAGAATTGCAAGAAGTCGTTGAATTTTTAAAGAATCCTCAAAAGTTTACTGAACTTGGCGCTAAAATTCCTAAGGGTATTCTTCTTGTTGGTTTGCCAGGTACAGGAAAAACTTTACTTGCTAAGGCCATTGCTGGTGAAAGCAATGTCCCATTCTTCTCAATAAGTGGTTCTGATTTCGTTGAAATGTTCGTTGGTGTTGGTGCTTCAAGAGTAAGAGATTTGTTTGAACAGGCTAAAAAAGAGGCTCCTTGTATTGTTTTTATTGATGAAATTGATGCCGTAGGCAGACAAAGAGGCGCCGGCCTTGGTGGTGGTAATGACGAAAGAGAGCAAACATTAAATCAATTACTTGTTCAGATGGATGGCTTTGAAGGAAATACAGGTATTATCGTTATTGCTGCTACTAATAGAAGTGATGTATTGGACCCTGCTTTACTTCGCCCTGGTAGATTTGATAGACAAATTTATGTTAATCCACCAGATGTAAAAGGTCGTGAAATGATTCTTAAAATTCACGCTAGAAATAAACCTATTGATGATAGCGTTGATATGAAAACTGTTGCTAGACTAACTAGTGGTTTTACAGGCGCTGACATTGAAAACTTGCTGAATGAGGCTGCAATTCTTGTTGCAAGGTCTAATAGAAAAAAAATCACTATGACTGATATTACTGAGTCTATTAATAAGGTTTTGATGGGACCTCAAAAGAAAAGTAGAGTTATTACTTCTAATGACAAAAGAATCACGGCTTATCATGAGGCTGGGCATGCCATTATTGGAAAGGTCTTAACTCATTGTGATGTCGTTCAAGAAGTTTCTATCATACCAAGAGGTATGGCAGCTGGATATACTCTAAGTCGACCTGATAATGATGAAACTCATATGTCATATAATAAACTTATTGATAATATTACAATGATGTTAGGTGGTCGTGCTAGTGAAGATGTTTTGGTTAAAGATATCTCTACCGGTGCTCAAAACGATATCGAAAGAGCTACTAAAATTGCTAGAAAAATGGTTACAGAGTGGGGTATGAGCACTAAACTTGGCCCTGTAAATCTTGGTTCTAGTAGCGAAGTGTTTATTGGTAGAGATTATCAAACCCAAGTTACTTATAGCGATAAAACTGCCTATGAAATTGATGCAGAGGTAAAAAATATAATTGAAACATGTTATTCTAATGCTAAGAAAATAATAGAAAAATATGCTAAACAAATTAATACAATGGTTGATATTCTACTTGAAAAAGAGACTATTTACTTTAATGAGATTGAATTAATTATGCAAGGTAAGTCGGCTAAACAAATTCTTACTATTATGGAAAAGGAAGAAATAAGAAATAAGGCTAAAATTGAACTTGAAAGAGCAGAGGCCGAGTTAGAGCGTGTTAAAAAAGAACAAAATATTAGAATTAAAACGGCTGAGGCTTTAAAGAATGGTGGAATTATTTCTAATTCCGAGATGGAAAAAATAAACTCTGATAGTCAGTCTATAATCTTTCAGGCAGAAGAAAAAACAAATCAATTAAGGAAAAAGTTTGAAAGTGAAATAAACAAATCTAATAAAAGTTCTAAAAAAGTAAATAATGATGTTAGTCAAAGTAATACACTTGACAAAAATCAAAACAGTGTAGATAATATAGAAGGTAAAAAATCAACAAAAAAAGAAGGTAGTTCTTCGATAAACAATGATGAAAAAAAACCTCTAAAAAAGACGTCTTCTAATAAAACTGCTAAGATAAAAACCGAGATTTCTCAAAATGATAAAAATGATACTGAAAAAACTAAAAAGGATGAAAAATGAAAAAGGTAATTGTTACGACTATATCTATAACTTTGGTGTTGGTTCTTGCAATAGGTTCGTTAGTTCTAGCACTAATTCCTGTCAATAAAAACAACACTATCGCAAAACCAGATGAAATTTATATAATGAATAAAATTACATCAGATAATACAAATAATAAATTTGCTGACAAGAGTCTTCACTTTAAGTATAGTAGGAATGATGTTTCTGCTCAAACAATTGATTCTTTTTATGAAGTGTTTAATTCTTCTTTTGGCCAAAATCTTTTACTTGCAATACTAAGAGGAGAGTTAGGCGATGGATTAATTGCAGAAAAATATGCTGATGGAAATTATTATACAGGCTCAATATCAAAGAATTATAGTACAAATAATGCCTTTACTGTTGTTTTTAGATATAATGAAGATAAAAATTTAAAATATAATGACACAAATCAAAAATACAATTATCTTTTCTTTGAGGTAAAAAATGAGGATTATAAAACAAGTGTAAGTTTTGGCGTTTCTTACTTTGACCATACTAAAAATAATGGGAGTCTTGTTTCAAACAATACTAGTTATAATTCTTTTTCATACACTTATAAATACAGTGCAAAAATAAATACTTTCGATATGTATAACTTTTTAACAAATTTAAGTGATTTTAGAGATTATTATTAAAAAAATTATACCAATGAATGGTATGATTGTAATTTAAAAAAACTTGTTTATTTAAAATAACTAAATAAACAAGTTTTTTTATCTTAATCTTTTGCAATAAAATTTTACATTGCTAGATTTCTTTCAACACTCTCATTTGTGAAAGTATTTTTTGAGTTTGCTCTATTGCGCAAATAATTTATAGTAAGAGTTCTATCCGCACCGGGAATAGTATTAGTAAATTTTTTTATGAGAGTTATATTATTTGTTTTTAATATTGCTTTTTGTAAAATATTAATATTTGCCTTTTTTACATCTTTTGCAAATCTATAAATTTCTTTTAGATTTTTTGATAATATTAAAACTTTTCTAATTTAGAAACGATAGCGCCCTCTACATCTCTTGAAAAATAGAAAATATAATTTAAGTTTCTTGAATTGATTATTTCATACTTTTTATTAATTATTTCTTCCATAAAATCTCTCTTTCGTATTGATACTATAATAGATTAGTTTAAGAGAATTGTCAATATTCATTATTATGAGATTTTTATCAGATAAAATGATTTTAACGTATTTTATTTAAAGAAATTACAATGAATTTTTAAACGTGTTTTAACGAAGTGGTTGTAGATGTTTTTTATAATTTTTTAAGAAAACACATCTTTATAAAAAGAATTAAAAATAAAATTTTTAAATGGAAGGGAAATACATATAAGATTAGTTTTTTAAAGGATTAAACTAAATATTTTAAAAAAATTTATTTGTGTATTTTTTTCTTTTTCAATAATTAAATATTTATAAAAACATAGTTCTAAAAATTAAAGATATTTAATCTAGCGTAAAAAAACTTTTTCAAAAAGAAAAGCCCCTTTGTTTTATTGTAAAAAAAACTAATAGAGAATTTTTTTATATTATTCTATACATTGTTGACTTGGTTTATATAGATTTTTAGGTAGATTATTTAAATTAAACCATTCCTATTTTAAAATTGTTTCTGGTTTTATAGTATTTAGTTCGCTAGAATATTCATTAACAGTAAAATCAACTATGACATAATGAGTAGTTTTTGTAATGTCATATAAGTAAAACAGAAATTAAAAATTGTTGTTTGTAAAAATATTGTTTAAATAATTTTTATTTTGTTAAATCTCTTTACATAAAAACAAGTTTATAAATTACATTGATTATTTATTCTTCATTGTAATTTAATACAATTATTATTTTAATATTATTAAACTTTATTAAATATAAGAAATTTTAAAATATATTTTAGTTACTAAAAGTTTTTTTTAGGTAAATAAAATTTTTTAAAAAAAAGTATAGTAATATTCTTTTTGTTTTTTCAACTTATATTGTAAATAAGATTTTTATAGAAAAAATATCTTTATTCTTAAAGAATAAATATTAAATTGCATAAAAAAACTTACTAAACATTCAAATAGTTTGTAAGTTTTAAATAATAATTTTTGGAGCAGGTAACGGGAATCGGACCCGTATTTCTTGCTTGGGAAGCAAATGTTTTACCACTAAACTATACCTGCAAAAGAGATAAAAATTTATCTCTTTTTTTAAGAAATATTTGTTCACTTGCAATTTCCAAATATATCTTGTAAGTTTTATCTTACTTTTTTATTTTACAATTTTTTTTGATTTTTGTAAATTATTTTATATTAAAAATTTAACATTTTATTTAATATAATTAATCTTATTTTTTTAAAACTAAGAAAATTTTTTTATTATTAATCAAAATATTTACAGTTAAAAAACATTTTATTATAAGTAAAAAAATTTTAATATTTTGTTTTAAATTAAATAAATTTTATTTTAAAGAGAAAAAGTTTTCAATATATTTTTTATTAATAATTTATTATTAA
>CASESH010000018.1 GCA_949290565.1 uncultured Christensenella sp.
ATAAATGTTGTAACTCATTTTCCTATAAAATTGATATAGATTTAGCAAAGTTTTTCGTAAAAACATTGTCTATTCTTGTCGAAAAAGGAATTTTAGGAAGATGATGGAATTATTTAGAGAAAATTTAAGAGATTTAATAGATGAAACCAGACTATCACTTAGACAACTTGAAAAAGAAAGCGGTGTTTCAGCAATGCAATATAGTAGATATTTAAGAGATAGTATTCCAACAATAGATGTAGTATTAAGAACTGCACAATATTTTGATTGTTCAATTGATTATCTATTTGGTTTAGACAACAACAAAAAATCTTGTCAATATAAAACATATAATTATGATATTTCAAAATTTCTTCCAAGATATTTGGAATTATTGAAAACAAACAATATATCTCATTTTAAGTTTTCACAGGGTCAACCTTTCAATGAAAGTATCCTAAGGCATTGGCAAGCAGGCAGAGTGCCAAACTTACGATATTGTTCGATCCATCTTTGAAGCATACCATCGCCAGGGATGTTAAAAGTTCTTAAAATTTCATTCCAACCCATATGTTGGTCAAGATAGAGTAAAACAATTTCATTTTTTTTCTTGAATGGTCCATCTTTTGTTTTTTCTTTTGCCTTGATACATAAATCCTCCTTTTAAAGATTATACAAGAAAAAGAACATATTAGACTACAAAATCTAACATGTTCTCTCTTTTTTATTTGTTGTCCGTTTTAATCAAACAACATCATAAGACTCATTTTTTATAGTAGATTATTCTTCTACATTGTTCACACTCAATAAAGCCACGCTCTTTTAATTTTGTCATTAGCGCTGCTGGAATACTCATACTGCAACCACCACAAGAACTACCATTATTTTCAATAATTACCGGCAAAGGTAAATCTTGTTTAAGTTGTTTATATTTTAACATAACTTTTGGGTCAACATTTTTTTCTAACTTTGCCAAACTGTCTTTTAACTCTTTAATTTTAGGTGCAAACTCTTGTTCAAGTAAAGCACATTTTTCCTTTGCTTCTTTGTACTTTTGTTTGTAAATAATAATATTCTTTTTATAGTTTTCAAAACTAGACAAAATACTCTTAATGCTCTCCACTTGTGTTGATAAACTTCTCTCAATAGAAGACAAATCAAGTGTAAACTTTTCAAGTTTTTCAATAGCCTTGTTTCTCTCCTCATCACTGAATGAAGATGACTTACTACTTAATTGCTCAATTTGATTTTTTATATTTTCATAGTCTGATTTTGTTTTTTCAAACAAAGAAATAGTTTTTTTAGCCTGTTCGTTTACATCAATAAGTTTAGCCTGATTATCTCTTACTAAATGAACTAATTTATTTAAACTATCTCTTTCTGGCAAAGATTCAAAATCTCTAATCATTTTAGATAATTTTTCATCAAGTGCCTGGTATTCTAATATATTGGTAAACATTATAGCCCCCTTTTCACAACAACTTTTTCAAATAAGATAATTTATTTGCAATTTCTTCAACAAAACTTCTTTCTAAAATTTTTTTTGATTTTTCAATCTCAAAATTAATGTAAGAAATAAAATCCTTACCTCTTTCTAGCAAATTTGTCTTACCAAACAAAATCTCCTCACAAGACAATTTATGAATTGAATTTGTTTTTTCACATACAATCACATTATAGAACATTTTACCTTGTTTTGCAATAACATCTTTATCAATTTTAAAGCAGTTGTTTTGTAAAAATTTTCTAACCTCAACAATATTTGTTTGAGGTTGTAATATAAACTTTTTAAACTTATTACTATAAGGTCTAGACAAAATCTTAATAATTTCCATACCACCCATACCGGCAATGATTATTTGTTCTGGCAACATTTTTGAACAGTTAATACCTAAATTTAATTCTAAACTATTGTTTTGTTTAGAAAAAACATCTAGTCCATCACCTACTAAAAAACAAGTTTTTCCCTTATAATTAATTAAATTTTTTACTGCTTTACTTAAACATTTTTCACTCTTATCTGTCAAAAAACTAAAATCAATCAAATTATTTTCTAATAAAAACTTAGTGATATAACCATGGTCAGCGCCAATATCTGCTACGACTTTACAATCGACAAACTTACAAATTGTTTGTATTCTCTTATCTTTAATCACAAAAACCTTCCAACTTTTTGCATCTATTTGGATGACGAAGTTTTCTAAGAGCCTTGGCTTCAATTTGTCTAATTCTTTCTCTTGTAACAGAGAATTCTTTACCAACCTCTTCAAGTGTTCTAGGGTGAGAGTCATCCAAACCATATCTTAGTCTAATAACTTTTTGTTCCCTAGGTGTAAGTGAATCTATTGCTGACATAAGTTGTTCTCTTAAAATTAACTGAACAGCATTTTCAATAGGAGAAGTTATCTTATCATCTTCTACGAAATCACCTATTCTACTATCTTCTTCCTCCCCAACAGGATTTTCAAGTGATATAGGGTCGAGTGCTATTTTTTGAATTTCACAAACTCTTTGTTCTGGAATTCCCATTTGTTCGGCAATTTCTTGTGCTGTTGGGTCTCTACCTAATTCTTGCATAAGTTGTCTAGAAACTCGTTTTAATTTGTTAATTGTTTCGACCATATGAACAGGAATTCTAATTGTCCTTGCCTGGTCTGCGATAGCACGAGAGATTGACTGTCTTATCCACCAAGTTGCATAAGTTGAAAATCTAAAACCCTTAGTATAGTCAAATTTTTCAACAGCCCTTAATAGACCTAAATTACCTTCTTGTATTAAATCTAAAAATTGCATACTTGTCCTACCAACGTATTTTTTTGCAATACTGACAACAAGACGCAAATTAGATTCTGAGAGTTTTTTTCTTGCATACTCATCTCCCTGACTCATTCTCTTAGCATATTCAATTTCTTCCTCGCTTGTGAGCAAAGAAACCTTTCCTATATCTTTTAAATACATCTTTACAGGGTCATCTACGCTAACCTGATTTGCAATTTGAGTTATATCTTCAATTTCTTCACTAACATCAGTTTTATTAACCTTAATTCCGTGTTCTATTAAATAAGAAACAACTTCCTCAATCTCTTTTGCAGAAGCGTCATATTTAAGTAATCTTAAAACAATTTCTTCTTCATTTAAAATTTTCTTTTGTTTAGCAATTTCAATTAATTTGTTTACCTCTGGTTGAAACTTTTCGTTATACATTCACCTATCTCCAATTTTTAATTTCTTTTGCAATATTATTTAATTTAACAGCAATTTCTTTTCTCTTTTCCAAATCAATCTCATTTTTAAAAGCCTGAGTAAGTTCTTCCTGTTTATTTTTTAATTCTAAATATGATATTTTCTTAATACACTCATTAAAATAAATATCTAAATTATCTCCAAAATTATTAAAATTAAAATTAATAATTTCAGCAATATCAGGATTATTTTCCACATCAAAATAGTCAAATAGCGAACTAATTGTATATGATTTATTATTTATACAACAATTTTTTGCAAAGTTAAAGAGTTTGTTGTAATTAGAATTTTGAAATGTAAAATCCTTATCTAAAATTCCCTTAGCATAATCTTTTTTATGGATAATACTAGCGAGAATAAATTGTTGAGCCTTTAAATAACCCTCCGGCCTTGAAATTAAGATGCTATTTTCATCCTTGTCTTGTTTAGGCAAAGTTGTCGAGTTTGATAATATATCTCTCCTTAGAATATCTTGCGAGATATTTGTTTTTTTTGAGATAATTTTTAAATATATTTCTTTCTCACTATTAGTATTTAGATTTGAAAGAATTTCCATACATTGATTAATAAACTTATTCTTTTCAAAATTATCTTTTAAATTGTGATTTTTTTCAAGCAGGTTTATCTTAAATTCTATTCCATCAATAGCATTATTGATACAGTCATTTAGTTCAGAACTACCATATTTTTTCAAATACTCATCAGGGTCAAGATTATCTTTTAGACTAACAACCCTAACTTCAAGTCCAGCACTAAGTAAAATATCAATTGCTTTATAAGTTGCATTTTGTCCAGCGCTATCTCCATCAAGACACAAAATAATTTTATCAACTAATTTTTTTAATTCTTTTGCGTGATAAGGTGTTATTGCCGTACCCATACAAGCAACAGAATTTTTAAATCCAGCCTTGTGCATAGCAATAACATCAATCGTACCCTCACAAATTATTATATAATCTAATTTTTGATGTTCCTTTTTAAATTGCTTAACATTATAAATATTATAAATTGTTTTACTCTTATCAAAGACGATTGTTTGAGTTGAATTCCTATATTTTGCATAATTAGGATTATTTTCTAAACTCCTTGCAGTAAAGCCTATACAATCGCCTAAGTTATTTAGAATAGGAAAAATTAATCTAGTTGCAAAGACATCATAAGGTTCTTTATTGTCGTTATAGTCAACTAATCCGGCAAGATTCATAGTCTTTAAATCAACATTATTTTGACTTAAATACTTAATTAAACTTTTCCAATCAGGACTATAACCGATATTAAAATCTTCAATTACCTTACTATTAAAATCTCTTTTTTTTATGTAATCAAGAACTTTACTATCACTTGTACTTTTAAGACATTGACAATAATAATCCTTTGCCAAGTTTAAAGCCCTTAAAACTTTTTCTTTTGTCCTTAATTTTTCCATATCTTCCATAGTATTTGAATACTGAGGAAGTTCAAGTCCAGCAGATGAGGCAAGTAATTTTACAGCCTCATAAAAAGAGAGATTTTCATATTTTTGAATGAAAGAAATGACATCTCCACTTTCTCCACACCCATAACAATGATAAAATTGTTCATCTTCATTAACAGCAAAAGAAGGCGTTTTTTCAAAATGAAATGGACAGCACGCCCAAAAAGTCTTCCCTTTTTTTTCCAACGTTATAGATTTAGACAAAACAGAAATTATATCGTTTCTTTCCTTAACCTGAGCAATAAATTCAGCAGGAAAACCACGATTAATCAAAACAACAACTCCTATTTAAATAACTAACTACTCTATATATACAACACTAAAAAGAGATTTCCTCTTTTTTTCATAAAAAAAAGTCAAAAATTTTGACTTTTTTAAAAAATCACTTAATTTTTTATTCAATTAGGTTATTTTTTCGCCCACTTTTTTTCATTTTGAATAAAAAAACAACTATTCAACTGATAAAATATAATAATATACAGGTTGCCCACCACAAATTGCATTAAACTCACACTGAGGGAAAACTTCTTTTAAATGTTCTTGCAATTTAATTGCATCTTCCTCTTTAACTTCTTGTCCATAGAATAAATTAACATTTGCAGACTGTTCATCAATCAATTTTGAAACTAACCCTTCGACCGTTTCAGGAATTTCCTTACCTTTTGCTAAAATTGAATTGTTGTCAAGTCCTATTATTTCTCCTACACTTAAATCAAATCCATCAACATGAGTAGCCCTAACTGCATAAGTTACACTGCCTGTCTTAACGTTCTTCATTGACTCAGTCATAACCTCAATATTTTCTTCAACGCTACTTTCTGGGTTAAAAGAAAGACAAGCAGAAATCCCCTCTGGAACACTTCTAGTTGGAATAACAACAATATTTTTACTTGTTAAGTCTTTCGCTTGTTCAGCAGCAAGAATAATATTTTTATTATTTGGTAAAACAAAAACTGTTTGAGCGTTTACTTTTTCAATAGCCTCAGCAATGTCATTTGCGCTAGGATTCATAGTTTGTCCACCTGTTATAATGTGATCAACCATTAGGTCTTTAAATAATAGTGCAAATCCATCTCCTGCTGAAACTGAAACAATCCCCATTAATTTTTCAGGCTCTTTCTTTGTTTGTTCCTCTTGAAGTTGCCTATTTTTTTCAAGCATATTTTCGATTTTTACATTAGTAATTTCTCCAAGTTCAAGGCCAAAACCTATTGCCTTTTGAGGTTCGTTCGTTAGGACTTGTGCTTTTACTAAACTCAAATCCCCCAAACAAATTACAGAATCTCCAATTCCAACAAGTAGTTCTTTTAATTTATCAATATCACTTTGAGTAGTCTTCTTGTGCATATTGATAATGTTGTATTCAACTGAATATACAAATTGAATTTCAACAATATCGACAGCAACATTTCTATCTTTGTCATTTTGAAAATCAACATTAGGGTCTAAATAGTCAGCATTTGAAGAAATATCCCCTTCAAGAGCCTTATAAAATCCTGTAAAAATTACTAAAAGTCCTCTACCACCAGCATCGACAACGCCCGCTTTTTTAAGAACAGGCAATAGTTCAGGAGTTTGCATTAAAATTTCTTCGCCCTTATCAATCACATTTTTTAAGAAAATCTCAAACTCACTATGTTTTTTACAAACACTAACAGCATAGTCGGCCATGACTCTAATTACAGTTAAGATAGTACCTTCCTTAGGTTTTGTAACAGCCTTGTAGGCAATGTCTGCCCCCTCTTTCATTGCAAGCGCAAAATCTTTGGTTTTTACCTCAGTGCATTGACCTAAAATTTTAGACATACCCTTTAAAATTTGAGATAATATTACGCCTGAATTTCCTCTTGCTCCTCTTAAAGCACCCTTTGTAACAGCCTCAGCCAGACTATCAAAATTATTATTTACACACTCATTAACTTCCTTTGTTGCTGACTTAAAAGTCAAATTCATATTAGTGCCGGTATCCCCATCTGGAACAGGAAAAACATTTAATGAGTCAACATATTTTCTATTTTCATCAAGCAAACTGGAAGCAGTCAAAATCATCTTCCTAAACATTGCTCCATTGATTGATTTTTGCAATTTAATACTCCTCCACGGTTGTGTTTTATTATAAGACTAATTTAATTAAGTCGAATTTACATAAAAAAACTAAATCCTTACCCCGATTACTTTTATATTAACTGCATCAACAATCATACCTGTAAATTTTTC
This sequence comes from uncultured Christensenella sp., assembly GCA_949290565.1. Lineage (GTDB taxonomy): Bacteria > Bacillota > Clostridia > Christensenellales > UBA1242 > UBA7862. Next base: position 6,914 of record CASESH010000018.1, read on the forward strand.
AACACTATATTTAACTGTACTCTTTACACTATCACAAACCGCCGTTATTGAAACGCCATATTTTAAGATAATGTTTAGGTCAACAGTAATGTGATTATCAACACTAGTTATCTTTACCCCACGGGAAAAGGACCTATTTTTAAAAATCTCGCCAAAACTCTCTTTTGCACTCCTAGTAACTAAATCAATAACTCCATAGCAATCAAGAGCATTATAACCTGCAACTACTGCAATTGCATTATTATCTATTGTAATATCCCCAAAAGCGTTAGATGTTTTAACGAACATAACAAATTCCTTTCATAAAAGTTTGTTGGTTCTGACCAACTTACAACTAGTATAATACAACATTTAGTTTGATAGCGCAAGTATTTTAAGTAAAATTTTTAAACTAAGATTTACAAAAAAAGTAAAATATAAATGTTTAAAAAGATTTAATAATACAAACATTTTTAAAAAATCTAAAAGTTTAATCTAAATTAAAAGTTATAAAATTTATAAAATTTTTTCATACTTCAATTTAAAAGAAATATTTAGTAACATAATAGAATTAATCATAAATAATATCTATTCATTCAAATTTAATTAATTCTTTTTTAAATGAATTTTTTAATCTTTTTTAAAGTAAGTATTTTCTTATCAATTTAACTTAATTTTAAATTTGCATAGAATACTAGTATAAAAATAATAAAGTATATATGTTGTAATTTTAAAATATTTTATTTTAGTAAAAAAGAGAGGATTTTCCTCTCTTAGTTATTTAAATCTATGTAATGTTTTCTAAGAATTAGTCTAACAAATTTAGACAATAATTTAGGTACTTTAATACAAATTATTTTCATCTTAATAACCTACCTTTTCAAAACATTATATGTTTTAAAAAAGTAAAGTTGTTACATATTCATACCTTGTTTTGATTCAAAATATTGTTTTTTTCTTAACGAGTGTTTTTCTAATTCATTAACAACACTCAATCTTTCTTGTTTTGTTAGATTAGAAAAATCTCCTTTACTTTCTTTTTTATACTGGGCAATACTATCAACTTTGTATAACATTAAACTAGCATCGCTTGCAAATAAATCCTTTACATATGGAGATGTCTTTTCATCATACGACAATTCGATATAATCTCGCAAGTTGTCAAGACTAAATTGAACATTACCATTATATTCCCTATAAATTTTTAAGAAATTATTTATTTGATTAAATAACCTGAAATATCTTCTTTGCTAATTCTCCTCAATTTTATAGAATTCAAAACCTCTTTGACCATACTGAAAAATCGCTCACTTGTAATATCAGAAATATCTATCTTGTTATTGTTACTATCTATTAAATAATGCTTACATACTTTTTTAGATTGACCTTTTACTATTCTTGCAGCATAATTATACAAACTCTTTTCTTCTTCAATATTTTTTTCATTTTTTTCATAAACTTGTAAATTTACCATTACAAAAATTCCCTCCTTTATCTGCAATTAATAGTTTTTTTATTAGTATAATTGATAAGTAAGTTTAATTACAAAAAAATTTAATTTTTTAAATATTTTAACATTTTATAATTAATTGTCCGCTAAATAAAATTAAATTTTTAGTCAACTTCTACTTCTTGTATTGTATTATAATTTATAAATACTATCAACATTCACTCAAAAATCATCACTTTGGGCACAAAATTTAAACTATTCATTATTAAACAAATATTATTATATTTTTAACTTACTAAAATACTTATTTATCTTAACATATTTACAGCCTTTACCTTATCTTTGCTAGAATACAAATAATTTCCCACAACTACAATACTAACACCCAACTCTTTTAACTTTGCTATGTTACTAAGATTTACTCCACCATCAACTTCGATTAAACAATTTAAATTATATTCATTTAAGAAATCTTTAACTTGTTTTATTCTTTTAAAAGTAGTTTGTAAAAACGACTGTCCACTCTTACCCGGTTCAACACTCATGACTAGAACAACATCACAAAAGCACAAAAATGGCAAAATCTCATCAACGCTAGTATTAGGTTTAAAACTTAACCCCGTAAAACAATCTCTTTTTTTTATATCTTCTAGCAATTTAACTAACTGCTCTTTATTAGCAAAACTTTCATAATGTAAAGTAAGAATATTAGCGCCATTTTTTAAATATTTTTTATATGTCTTTTGAGGATTTTTTATCATTAAATGAACATCAAGTGGTTTTATTGTAGTCTTTTTTATTGATTTTAAAAGAGTATAATCAAATGTTTTTGCACTAACAAACTGTCCATCCATAACGTCACAATGAATATAATCTATTCCGGTATTTTCAAGACTAGTTATATAATCTAACATATTCTCTAATTTTGGTGGATTTGTTGAAGCACTTATAAGCATATTTTTTACTCCTTATTAATAAATTTCCTTCTAAGTTGACCACAGGCGCCATCTATATCGTTTCCCAAACTTCTACGAGTAGTGACATTAATATTATAGGACTTTAAAACTCTTGCAAAATCATCAACAGTTTGAGGACTGCACTTTTTAAAATTATTTTCTTTAACTTCGTTAAGGTTAATGAGATTAACAATGCAATTAAAATTAGAAAGCAACTTTGCAAGTCTTAAAGCGTGTTCTTTTGAACAATTAATTCCATCAATTAAAATATACTCAAATAAAATTCTTCTATTTGTTTTCTTGAAATAATATCTACAAGATTCTAAAAGTTTATCAATTTGATAGACATTCGCAATGGGCATAATTTGTTTTCTAGTCTGGTCATTATCAGCGTGGAGCGAAATACACAAGTTAATTTGATAACCCGAATTTGCAAGTTCATAAATCTTATCTACAATGCCACAAGTACTAAGTGAAATATTTCTTTGAGAGTAATTAAGCCCGTGTTTGTCAGTTGCTATATTAATAAAATTTAAAACATTATCAAAATTATCAAGAGGCTCACCACTTCCCATTAAAACAATATTTGTAACCTTTCTATCTTGTAAATTTCCACCAAGATAACAATTTGCTACAATTATTTGAGATATAATCTCGCCACTACTTAAATTTCTTACCAACCCATCAAGGCCAGAAGCACAAAATTTGCATTTCATTCTACAACCAACCTGAGTTGATACACAAAGAGTATAACCAAATTTATAATTCATAAGTACGCCTTCAACAATGTTGTCATCATTTAATTTGTATAAAAACTTTTGCGTTCCGTCTTTTGATTTTTGACAATGAATAACTTCTAAACTCTTATCATCAAAATCCTTTTTTATTTGACTTTTTAAAATATCTGGAATGTTAGACATTTCATCAAGCGACTTTCCAGCGTGAAGTTGATTAAAAATTTGTTCAGCCCTATACTTTGGTTGAGAATAACTAACAACTAAGTCTTGTAGTTTTGAAAAACTTAAACTAAGTAAACTTTCTTTCATTTTAACCTCTAACTAAATACGTAGATGGAGCAATTTTTTTGCCATTTAAATAAGACTTTGAACTCATTACTTGTTTATTTGGGGCTTGAATAGTATCTAGCAATACATATCCATCTTTACATTTAACAACAAGTCCCTCTTTGGATGAAGCAATCACTACTTGACCATTTTTAAAGTTATTTTCAGTTATAACCTTGTCATATGGTTTAGCACTAAAAACTTTTAAAAAGCTATCTTCAAAGTAAACTCTTGCAACCGGCCATGGATTTAATCCGGCACAAAAATTTGAAATTTGTATAGGTGTTTTGTCAAAGTCAATATATGAATTTTCTTTGTCAAGTTTTGGGAAATATGTTGCTAAACTCTCATCCTGCGGAGTGTAAATTGCCTTAAAATTCTCAATCTCATCTAAGGCCTCCACTAGCAAATCTCCACCAAGTTTGGCAAGTCTTAAAGTTAATTCTCCGGCTGTTTCTTGTGGTAAAATATCAATAGATTTTGACAAAATCATATCTCCCTTGTCGAGTCCTAGAACAGTTTGCATAATTGTTATTCCCGTTTGTTTCTCGCCATTTATTAAACACCAATTTATAGGACAACTTCCTCTATATTTTGGAAGGAGTGAAGCGTGAACGTTTATAACTCCAAATTTTGCTAATTCTAAAATATTCTTTTTTAGTAATTGCCCAAATGATGCCGTAACTAAAATATCAGGAGAATATTTTTTAATCTCACAAACAGCAGTTTCTGTACTAACCTTTTCATACTGCAAAAGAGGTATATTATTTTCAATACTAAAAGTTTTAACCTCATTATAGGCAAACTTTTTCCCTCTACCGACCTGTTTGTCAAGATTTGTAATAGCACAAACTACTTGATGTTTAGAACAAAAAAGTCTTTCTAAAACAATCTTAGAAAATTCTGCACTTCCTAAAAACGCAACTTTCATTTTTCCTCCGAAACTACTTAACTAAATCTATATATAAAATACCATTTAAATGGTCGAACTCGTGACAAAATGCTCGTGCCATAAAGTCACTAACTGTCATTGTAACCGGGTTGTTGTATCTATCAACAAATTCCATAGTAACAGTTTTTGGACGAACAACTTCTTCACTTCTATTTGGAACACTAAGACATCCTTCCTGTCCCTTTTGTGTGCCAGACTGTTTTTTTAATACAGGATTTATGACTTCTAGGTAATAGTTGTTCAAACTAATTACAAAAACCCTTTTTAAAACTCCAACTTGTGGAGCAGCAAGTCCTACACCATCAGATTTTTTTAAAGTCTCTTTCATATCATCTAAAAGTTCAAACAAACTTTCATCAAACCTTGTTACAACTTTTGAAGTCTTTCTTAATAAATCATTTTCATAAGTAATAATTTTTCTTATTGCCATTTTTTCTCCTTGTTAAAACTGTGTAAAAATTTTTGATTATAGGTGTATTTAATTATAAAATTTAATTACATAAAAGTAAAGATATATTAAAAACTTTAAGTTTTTTTAAATTTAGAACTAAAATTTGCTATACTAATTAACTTAAATTTTGAGGGTCATCTTCAACAAAAATTGAGACTTTATTTTGCTTACATTTATCGCAAATTTCATATATTTTTGGTATAATGGTTGCCTGATTTTTTTTATTTATTCTCATCATAATTTGGTACCTAAAATTCTTTTGAATTCTTTTCTTAGGACATTTCATAGCATGAAGATAAACAAAATCACTAGAATATGTTTGTTGCAAAAAATTAATCTCATCATATATGTTTTTTAGAACAATCTCGGCTTTTTCAAAATTTTCACTAATTACAAGCACCCTAAGAAGATGAACAAAAGGTGGAAATTTAGTTACTTCTCTAAGATTTATCTCACGTTTAAAAAAAGCCTTGTAATCATATGTGGAAGCATATCTATAAGCATAGTGCCTTGGGAAATAAGTCTGTAAAACAACTTTACCCTCGCTATCACTTCTCCCAGCCCTACCAGCGACCTGAGTAATTAACTGAAAAGTCCTTTCTATTGCTCGATAGTCACTAAAATGTAAACTAACATCAGCATCAACTATTCCAACAAGCGTAACATTATTAAAGTCGTGCCCTTTTGCTATCATTTGAGTTCCAACTAAAATTGACGGGCTAGTGTTATTGAATTGCTCTAAAACCTCAGCATAACTATTTTTGTTTCTTGTCGTATCATTGTCAAGTCTAAATATCGGGACATCAAAAATCTTTTTTAATTCATCAACAACTCTTTGTGTTCCAACTGCTCCGTATCTTATTGAACTACTTCCACATTTTGGACAAACAGTCATTTTTTTATATCTTTTATCACAGTAATGACATTTTAGCATATCATCTTCTTTGTGATAAACTAGTGAAACATCACAGTCCTGACATTTTGGCACATAAGCACAATTATTACACATTATAAAAGATGAATAGCCTCTACGATTTATAAAAATCATTGCTTGATTGTTTTGCGCTAAACAACTTTCTAGTTCTGCTATTAGGCGATAAGAAAAAATATTAATATTGCCCTTCATTGGTTCAAGCATCATATCAACAATTTCAATATTGGGCATCTGTTTTTGATTGGCCCTATCAGTTAGAGTTAAAAGTCTATACTCGCCTGTGCTAGCAAGATAATAACTCTCAACACTAGGCGTAGCACTTCCTAAAACAAGTGGGCAGTTATTAAGATAAGCAAGGTATTTTGCTACTTCGTGAGTGTGAAATCTAGGATTGCTTTGACTAAAATAACTACTATCATGTTCTTCATCAATAATAATAATTCCTAAATCTTCAATAGGAGCAAAAATACATGACCTAGCACCGATAGCAATTTTGGCCTGTTTGTTTTTTATTCTATTCCACTCATCAAACCTCTCCCCCTGAGATAAGTTAGAATGTAAAATTGCAACTGTATCACCAAAGGCGTTTCTAAATCTAGCGAACATTTGAGGAGTTAAAGAAATTTCTGGTACAAGCATAATTGCCGTCTTACCTTGTTTTAAAGCATTTTTTATACAATTTATGTAAACCTCTGTTTTGCCACTTCCTGTTACGCCGTGGAGTAAGTAAGTTGCATATTTTGATTTAGTAATTTTATCTACGGCTTCTTGTTGTTGCTTGTTTAAAACGATTTCTTTTTTCTTTACAGTAAAAGTTGACTTTGGTTTTCTATCCTCTTGAACGCTTTTTATAATTGCAAAACCTTTTTGTAAAACATTTTTTAAAGTAGATGAGGAGAATTCTTTTAATATTATCTCTTTTTTAACTTCTCCCCTTTCTTGTAAAAAGAGTAATAATCTTATCTGTTCTTTTGCCTTTTGACTCAAAACAGGAATTGATTGAAAGTTTGGTAAAACATACTCTATATACTTAGCCTTAACCTTACCACTTATCACAATAGGAGGTAGACATAATTTTATAACATCTATTGCACGAAGATAAAAATTTTTCTTCATAAAAAAACACAGCCTTAGCATATTTTGAGTTAGCAAAGGTTGTGCTTCTTTAACTGAAACTATATCTTTTATTTTGTCCAAATCGTAATTAGAAGTCTCTTTGATATTAATTACAAAACCATCAACCTTTTTGCTACCAAACATAACGACTACTCTATGCCCAACTTTAACATCCAAACCATCAGGTATAGAATAATCAAAAATTTTGTCTGTTGTGCTAGATGTAATATCAACTATAACTTCTGCAATCATATAAAACCTACTTATTATCTAATTTTGTATCATCTACTTTTTCAGTTGCAATGTAGTTATTTACTTGATTGTCTTTTCCTGCCTTTTTAGGGTCAGTAATTACAATTTTACCTGCATACAACTCACGAGCAGCAATAGAAATTGCCTTTTCATCACTATGCTCAATATATTCTGGCATATCTTTTTCTAATTCCTTAGCCCTCTTTGCAACGATATTAGTTAAAATATATTCATTACCAGCAATCTTTTTTAATTCCTCAATAGGTGGATCAATCATCATAATAATCAATGTCCTTTTAAATTTATTTCACTAGACTAGTCTAACACAAACAAACTCAATTTGCAAGAGATTATTTTACTATACAATAAATTTTATACTTAAATCAAACTCAGTTATAATAACTAAAAATAAAAGTATTATATAATTAATAAGTTTATCTAATTGTGTTCTTTAAAAAAATATTAAATCACAAGCAAAAAAAGTATAAATTTTATCTGTTGTATAACCTTTAAAAATTTAGTAAAAAGTAGATTTTACATATTTTTATAAATTTTTTACAAAGTCATCTTCATATAAAACTAAAATATTTAAAGCCCTTGCCTTATCAAGTTTACTGCCCGCATCACTACCACAAACAACGCAATCAGTATTTTTTGAAACGCTAGAAACCACTTCGCCACCCCTATCTTCGATAAGTTTGGTTGCCTGACTACGCTTATAGTTTTCTAAGGTACCTGTTAAAACAACTTTTTTATTGTAAAAGAAATTATTTAAATCAACTTCTTTTTTCTCTTGTTGTTCTATTGTGACACCACTATCTAACAAATTTTGAATTTCCAACAAATTACTTTTAGATTTAAAAAAATCAACAATATTTTCAGCAATAACATTTCCTATGTCATTAATTTCGACTAACTCATCAAAAGTAGCACACTTTAAGGCGTCTAAATTAGTAAATTTTTTTGCTAAATCCTTTGCTGTTTTTTCTCCTACTCCATCAATACCTAAGGCATCAATAAAATTATTAAACTGACAATTTTTGCTTTTTTCAATACTATGCAATAGATTTGAAATTTTCTTATCTTTAAATCCCTCAATTCCTTCTAAATCACTTTTGCTTAATTTGTACAAATCACTTGCTTGTCTTATTAATTTAAGGTCAAACAAAGTAGTAATTATTTTATCGCTAAGTCCAACAATATTCATACAACTTTTTGAAGCAAAATAAGTTATTTTATTTATTTGTTTTTCCCTACAAAACTCATTTGTACAAAACAAATTAATTCCTATTTCTATCAACTTTTGATTGCAACTTGGGCAATGAGTTGGCTTTTGTATTTGTGTAGAATTGTCAAATTTTTGTGCTAATCCTAAAATTTCAGGTATAACCTCGTTACTTCTTCTAACAAAAACAAGACTATTTAATAAGATGTTTTTTCTCTTTATATCATCGTAATTGTTTAATGTCGCCCTTGAAACAACTGCCCCCGCAAGTTCAATAGGTTCAATAATTCCAATAGGATTTATTTTTCCCGTTCGTCCAACATTCCACTCTACTTTTTTTAACATACTAGTCATTTCAACGGGTGCAAATTTGTATGCAATCGCCCATTTAGGGAATTTGGTAGTATAGCCAATTTCTTCTCTCATAGCAAGATTATCAAGTTTAATTACAATTCCATCTATTAAAATATTTAATTTACTTTTTATCTTGTCAACTCTATCAATAATTTCTTTTATTTGCTCAGCCGTTTGACAAACCTCAAAAAGTTGTCCGGTCAAAAATTTATTTGCCTTTAAAAATTCCTGAACTTTTTGCTGACTGTCAATATGTTTATCATCAATGCTTATTATGTCATAAAAGACTACGTCTAAATTTCTCTTTGCAGTTACCTTTGGGTCCAAATTCCTTATTGCCCCAGCGACTGCATTTCTGGCATTCTTTAACTTTTCATCGGCAGTCTTATTGTACTTTGCCAAGTTTTCAAGAGTAATTATTCCCTCTCCTGCGACAGTCAAATCTCCCATATAATCAATTTTTAATGGAACAGATTTGATTGTTTTAACTTGTTCGGTTATTTCTTCTCCAACAATTCCATCTCCTCGGGTTGCAGCCTCGTACAATAAACCATTCTTGTACTTAACTATTACTCTTAAACCATCAAATTTGTACTCGACGGTAAATTTAGGATTTTTAACAAGAGACTCAATATCTAAAACAAACTTTTTAAGTCCTTGAATATCATTACATTTATTTAAACTATACAACTTTGTTTGGTGAACTACCTTCTTGTAATCTGGTAAAACTTCTCCACCAACACGTAATGTAGGCGAAGACGGTAAAACAGTATTAGTTGTTTGTTCAAGTTGGACGAGTTCATCATATAGTTTATCATAGTCATAGTCACTAACTGTTGGTTTGTCTAAAACATAATAATTATAGGCATACTCATTTAATTTATCAACAAGGAATTTCATTCTTTCCATTGTCTGTTCTTGCATATTTTAGTCCTCCACAACTGTAATTGGTGCGTACTCGACTGAAAGCGTTTTTCTTCCAAAATTTTCAAATTCAATCGTAACGCATTTTGTAAGAGCAATACCCGTATTAATTGTAATTACACCCTTACCAAATTTAGGATGAGTTACAGTTTTTCCAACGGCATATTTTTTTTCAATCAACTCATCTTTTTTATTAACTAGCGAACTACCTTCAAGCGAAAAACTTGTCTTTTTAGAAAAAGTTGGAAATGAATTAACTTTGCTTTCACTTTGTCTGTTGTAAGTAGGTTTTGTAAATAAATAGGAATTATTAAAACTGCTAGCGTTATTATTATAATTATTGTAACCACCTGTGAAGTTATCAGCAATAAGTTCACATTCCTTTAAAAACCTAGAAGGAGTCATATACTCAGTTCTACCATACATAAAACGGCTATTAGCACTCGACAAAAATAATTTTTCTTTTGCTCGTGTAATTGCTACGAACATAAGCCTCCTTTCTTCCTCTAAGTCGCTAGAAGAAGAATATGCCCTTATTATAGGAAACATTTTTTCTTCTAACCCAATAACAAAAACAACTCTAAATTCCAACCCCTTAACAGCGTGAACAGTTGCCAAGGTAACAGTGTTATTTTTATCGTCATACATATCCATATCAGTTATCAAAGTTATAGATTGCAAAAATTCACTAACTGTGCTTTTTAGGTTGTTTTTGAAATATTCTTGTGCCAGCAATATAAAATTATCTATATTAAGTAATCTCGCTAAATCTTCCTCGCTACTAGTTGAATATATTGATTTAAAATTCACAGTTTGAACTAAATATTTAATAAATTCAATTCCATTAAGTTGGTCATATGCTTGATTTAGCAAAACGACTATATCTTTAAAAGGTTTTATCTTTTTTTCAATGGCGTTATCTAGTAAATATTCTTCTGAATTCAAAATTAAATTGTATGGAGTAGTGTTATGAAAAGTTGCAAGTTCAAGTAAAGTCTTTATAGTAGCCTCTCCAATCCCTCTTTTTGGAAAGTTTATAATTCTAGAAAAAGAGGTCGAATCGTATGGGTTTGAAAGCATTTTTAGATAGGCAACAAGATTTTTTATTTCTAACCTATCAAAAAACTTATTTCCACCATATACTTTGTACGCTATGTTGTTATTTAAAAACTTTTCTTCAATAGGTGCTGTCATAGCATTCAACCTTGTTAGTACCGCAAAATCACTATACTTATAGTTATCATAATTAACCATTCTTCTAATAGTGTTTGCAACAAACTCAGCCTCACTGAATTCATCTCTTGCCCTATAATATAAGATGTCATCACCCATACTATTATCTGTCCACAAAATTTTGTCATTCCTTTGAGTGTTATTCTTTATGAGTTTATTTGCAAGGGTAAGAATTTTTTTTGTACTTCTATAATTTTGTTCAAGTTTTAAGAGTTTATAACCCGGAAAGTCTTTTTGAAAATCTCTTATGTTTTGAATGTTTGCCCCACGCCAAGAATAAATACATTGGTCTTCATCTCCAACAACGAAAATATTTTTATGTTCAAGCGCAAGCAATCTAACAATTTGATATTGAATCTGGTTCGTGTCTTGAAATTCATCGACATGAATATACATAAACCTATTTTGATATCTCTTTAAAATGTCCGGGAATTCCATAAAAAGTTCATATGTTCTAATTAGCAGGTCGTCAAAATCAAGGGCGTTATTATTTGCTAAATAGTTCTGGTATGCAGAATAAACACTTGTAATTTCATCTATATTATCTTCGTATTGATTGAGTTTTTTATATTCCCAAGGAGAAAGATTTTTGTTTTTGGCATTTGAAATATGATAACTAACTTTTGAAGCAAAATTGTCAATTTTTATACCTAAATTTTCTATTACTGTTTTAATTGCCTTTTCTTTTTCACTGTCGGTATATATTGAAAAATTACTATCAAAATTAGCGCTATTATCTAGATTTTTTGATGATTTTAAACTCGATATATGTCGCCTTAAAATCTTAACACACATAGAGTGAAATGTAGAAATCCATATATCTTGTGCCTCATCTCCAAGTAAATTAAAAAGTCTTTCTCTCATCTCATTTGTCGCCTTATTAGTGAAAGTTATAGCAAGAATATTATAAGGACTAACTTGCAGGTTTTTTATTAAATATGCAACTCTATATGTAACTAATCTTGTCTTACCACTTCCAGCACCGGCAAGCACCATAATCGCACCATTTATTTGTTTCAAAGCGTTTTCCTGAGCGCTGTTTAGTAAACTAAAATCTACTTCTTTCACTTTTTTTCCCCTTGTCTAACCGTAACCTCTACAATATAAAAATTATACATAAATAAGAAAAAAAAGCAACTAAACATTTATTGCTTACAATCTAAATTATTCAAATAAATTAATTATTATTTTATTTTGTCTTAAAGCATAATCATAGGCAATTTTTGTTCCACTTTTTGCAAACACAAATGTTTTATTCTTGCCTACTTTTTTGATTATAGTAATTTTTATTAAAGTAAAAAATACAAATGTCACTATTATCTATCATTGCTTTGTTTCTTTGTACATAACTTGCCTTGCTACCTACACTATTTGCTTTATAATAGCAATCTTCTTCATATGTTATCAAATTAAATTCTTCACAAGGAGCAAATGATATTTTTTTCTGCAACAAATCTCTTTGACTTTAATGATTCAGAAGACATTTACTAAATCTAGATACTAAACTAAAATGTGTTAAAATTATTTTTAAATTTTCAATACTACATTATAAAAAAATAATTCATTTTTTAACATATTTAATTATTATAAAATAAATTAGTATTATTTTTTTACATATTTAATTTACTATAAAATAAATTATTTAATTAAGGCCAAAAAAAATTGTATATTAAAATAAAAAAGTCAACCGTAAAAGTTGACTAAACTATTTTTAGTTCATTAAATTTTAAGAATTATACAAAACTAAAAGCGTGTTCTTTATAGTATCTATTTCTTAAAAACTTATACTTTTGTGTTAAATTATTTAAGTAAAATTGCTTAGCCTCAGTGTCAAGTGAACTAAACAAATCTTTATCAATAAGAGATAAAATTGGATTTTGAGTACAATTTGTTTCTATTAACTCGCAAACTCTTTTATACAAATCATCATCATAAGAAATTGACCTTTTGTAATCTTCCCTCTTTTTGCAACACACATCTCTATGCTCATAGATATATTTTGCAAATGAAGTGGCATTATCTATTGTAGTGCTTTTAAAATCTCTTGTATAATTATTGTTTTTAAGTCTTTCTTTCGCACTCTTTGCAAGTGAACAAATACTCCCTCTTTTACTCTCCTTGCTAATCATTATAACACAAAAAACCTCCCTTAAAAATCACACGCAAAAACATTCAATATTATACTGAATAATCATTAGTTTGCAACTTTTAACGAAAGAATAAAGTGTCTTTTTTTGATGAAAAAATAAATAAAATTAGAAATAAGATACACTTAAAATATTAATGAATTTTTTTTATAAAAACTAAACAAAAAACAAAAAAATTGTAAATAAAATATAAAAAATTTACAACTAACATCTACAATTTATTAGAAAAAAATAAAAGAAAAGATACAAAAATAACAAAATTACAATTGTTTTATTATAGATAAATTTTTATTTGTTTATTCAAGATAAATTGAAATTAAATAAATTTTTCTTGTAAAGAAAGTAGAAAAACTAATTTATTTTAGTTAATTAATTTTAAAAATTTATTATTATAAAAGAAGTTATAATTTTTGTAATTAGAAAATAAAAAAAGTCCTTTAAATTAGGACCTTTATTTTACTTAAATCTTTTCTTTCTAGCATTTTCGCTTTTCTTCTTTCTAGCAACCGAAGGTTTTTCGTATGCTTCCTTTTTTCTTAAATCACCAATTATGCCATCTTTTTGACATTTTCTCTTAAATCTCTTAATAGCACTTTCAAGGCTTTCAGTTTCTCCAACCTTAACTGTTGACATACTCTATTTCACCTCCTTTACCAAAAGCAAATCTTTATTCATTATATTCAAAATTTTATATTTGTCAATCTTTTAAATTAAAAACAAGCAAAGAAAAGTATAATTTTAAATATAAAATTACTTTTTATTTATTTAAAGAATTTAAATTATGTTAAATTCTTAGTTAAACAATTAAAAAATTATAATATACAATTTATATTACAAAATTATTTAAGAAAATATTTTATTTTATTAACTCGCACCTTAATCCAGATTTATAAACATCTTTTGCAACGCAAGTTACAATTTGATTAGGTTTACCACAAGGTAAGTAACATTTAATGTAATTTTGACTAAATCCCTCGTAAAAATCTCCTTCTTTCTTTTCAATCAGGACTTCAAAAGTTTTATTTAAGTTTGATTTTAAATATTCAATTTTATTCTTTTGCACCACTTTTTTAAGCCTATCTTCTCTAAGTTTAATAATGTTACCATTAATTTGAGGCAATTTACTTGCCCTTGTGCCTTCTCTTGAAGAATAAGCAAAAAAGTGAACATTGCTAAATTTTACTTTATCAACAAAGTTAAGAGTAGTTTCAAAATCTTTTTCACTCTCGGTAGGATAACCAACAATAATATCAGTTGTTATCGCAGGATTATCAAAGTAAGAACGTATCAAATTGACTTTTTGCAAGTATAACTCTGTAGTATAGTGCCTATTCATATCTTTTAAAGTCTTATCGCAACCACTTTGTAAAGACAAATGAAAATGAGGACAAAAATTTTTCATACTAGAAACAATTTTTAAAAATTCATCATCAATAATACTTACTTCCATACTACTAAGTCTTATTCTACAAGGTAAATCTTTAAGAGCATACAAGACCTTACCTATTGCTCTTTCTCCGTTAATTCTATAATCGCTAACATCAATACCTGTTAAGACAATTTCTTTGCAAGAGTTTGAAAGTATGGTTGCCTCTTTTACAATACTATCTAATTTCCTAGACCTACTAAAACCTCTAAGATACGGAATTAGACAGTAAGAACAATAATTATTACAACCATCTTGAATTTTTACATAGCCTCTTGTTCTAACATTAGTTGAAACAAAACCATCTTCATATTCCTTTAAGAGAGGACAAACTAGATTACCTTTTTCCTCAAAAAGTTGAGGGATTTTACTTTTATTAGTGTTTCCAATAACATTAACTACCTGCTTTTTATCTAAAAATTGTTCAGCGTTATGTTGACTTGCACACCCACAGACATAAATTTTTGCGTTTTTGTTTATTTTAATGATTTTAGCAATCATCTGCCTACTCTTTTTCTCAGCCTCACTTGTAACAGCGCAAGTATTGACAATGTAAATGTCAGCAAAGCAAAGTTGTTGAGTAGTAAGATATTTTTCTTTTAAAACATTTTGTAAACTATCAATTTCGTATTGATTTACCTTACAGCCCAAATTTAATAAACAAACTTTTTCCATTCTCTTTTCCTCTTTTAAAAGTCAACAAATAAAATTAAATTCTTTAAAATAAACTAGTCAAGCAACAACATTACAAGACTAGCAAGACTAACTGCGCAAGTTTCAGTTCTAAGAATTCTTTTGCCAAGAGTTAACGAAATTGCATTACAATTTTTTATTTTCTCGACCTCATCGTTAGTGAAACCTCCCTCACTACCAACTATAATGGCAATATTTTTTTTATTCTTTAAATCTAAATCTCTAAAATGTTTACTTCCATCGACTTCATTTGCAAAAATAACTATGTCGTATTCTTTAAGCATTCCTAACATTTCATCGAACTTAACTGCGCTGGTTATATTCAATAAACTTGTCCTGCCACACTGTTTACAGGCGTTTACAACTATTTTATTTAATCTCTCCATTTTATTTAGGTTGTCCTTTTTAACGCAGTATGTTGACACAAATGGAACAATTTTACTTGCCCCAAGTTCAGTTAATTTTTGAGTTATGTAGTCTAATTTATCTAGTTTTGGAAGGCCTTGAAAAAGAGTCAACTTTATTTTAGGGTTAGCAAGACAATTTTCTAAACTGATTATCTCCAAAATACTAGCGTTCTTTGTTTGACTCACAATTTGACAGTGATAAAAACAAGAATTATCATAAAAACACTTAACTTTATCTCCGACTCTATATCTTAGAACTTTACTTAAATGTTCATTTTCATTTCCTGATAAGGTTATTTTATTATCAATAATGTCAGATTTACTTATAAAAAAACTATCTTCTCTCATAACATTGAGTTTATCAAACAATAAAAAACAAGTCAATTATCAAATTAACTTGTTTTTTAAAATGTATTTTAAGTATTTATATACAAACTTCTTAAAATTATTTAAGTCTAGCCATTTTGTCAGCAAAATTTTTACACTTTTTATAACTAGTAAGATTGTTAGAAATTTGCTCGACAAGTTCCTTATCTTTCCGACTCATTTCCTTAGGCATTTCTACCCTAACAGTTACAAGCAAATCGCCACTTCCTTCTCTTTGTAAAAACTTAACGCCTTTATTTTTAAGTTTAAATACTGTATTAGGCTGAGTAAGAGCAGGAATTTCAAGGTCATAAAAGCCATCTGCCGTAGGAATTTTGACTTTTCCGCCAAGATAGGCTGTTGTAAATGGAATAGGAAGTTCAAGTAATAAGTTAAAGCCATCTCTAACTAAAATCGGATGTTGCTCAACTCTAACATTTATCACAAGGTCGCCATTTGGTCCACTTTTAATAGAAGCGTTTCCTTTTCCTCTCATAGTTAAGACTTGCCCATCATCAATTCCTGCTGGAATGTTCACCTTGATTTCTTGAACCGTTTTAATACTGCCTTTACCCGAGCAATTAGTGCACTTTTCCTTTATAATCTTACCGGTTGCATTACAAGTCTTACAAGGTGCGACCGTCGACATTTGACCAAAGAAGGTGTTTTGAGTAACGTGAACTTGACCTGAACCGTGACAGTCTGGGCAAGTAGAATATTCTCTACCATTTTTTGCCCCTGTGCCGTTGCAACTGTCACATTTGTCAAGTTTATTTACCTTAAAAATCTTTTCGCAACCAAAAATAGCCTCTTTAAAAGATAAGGTAACATTTACAACAATGTCCTCGCCTTGAACTTGAACCCCACTTGTTCTTGTCCTTGCTCCTCCACCAAAAGATGAAAAAATGTCAAATATATCTTCAAAACCACCAAAGTTTCCACTAAAACCGCCAAAGCCACCTGAACCACCAAAGCCACCAGCCCCAAATGGATTTCCATCGGCGCTACCAAATTGGTCATAATTTGCCCTTTTATTTTGGTCGCCAAGTGTTTCATACGCCTCGTTTACTTCCTTAAACTTCTTTGCACACTCGCTGTCGTTTGGGTGTAAGTCAGGATGGTATTGTTTTGCAAGTTTTCTATAAGCCGACTTAATTTCATCTTGGGTTGCCTTTTTATCTACTCCTAAAATTTTATAATAGTCTTTATTTTCGTTTGGCATTTATTTCCACCCTTATTTTTTATCATTATCATCAATTATAATTTCATCGTCACCCTTGTTGTCATCATCTTTCTTGTCTTCTGCTTTCTTGTTAGCCTCAGCCTCTTTTGAAGCCTCGACATACAACTTTGAAATTATGCTACTTGAAGTTGAAGTCAAATCTTCAAGTGCTTTTTTAATTTGTTCAACATCATCAGTCTTAATCTTGTTTTTGCAATCTTCAATAGCGTTTTTCAAAGTATTTGATTCTTCTTCGCTCAACTTACTGCCATTTTCTTTAAGCATTTTTTCAAGAGACAAAATCATATTTTCTGCGTTGTTCTTTTGTTCAAACAACTCTTTTTTCTTTTTGTCCTCATCGGCAAATTTTTCAGCCTCTTTGATTGCTTCTTCAATGTCTTTTTCGCTTAGATTAGAAGAAGAAGTGATAGTAATACTTTGTTCCTTATTTGTTCCTAGGTCCTTTGCAGAAACATGAACAATACCATTTGCATCAATATCGAACGTTACTTCAATTTGTGGAACGCCCCTTGGTGCAGGTGGAATGTCAACAAGACTGAATCTTCCAAGAGTCTTATTACCACTAGCAAACTCTCTTTCTCCTTGCAAAACGTGGATGTCAACACCCGGTTGATTATCAGTTGCAGTTGAGAAAATTTGAGATTTTTTGGTAGGAATTGTTGTGTTTCTTTCAATTAACTTAGTGAAAATACCACCAAGAGTTTCAATACCAAGAGAAAGTGGAGTTACATCAAGAAGTAAAACATCTTTGACTTCACCAGCAAGAACGCCACCTTGAATAGCAGCACCCATAGCAACACATTCATCTGGATTAATGCCTTTAAAAGGTTGTTTTCCTGTAATTTTCTTAACCTCATCAACGACTGCTGGAATACGAGTTGAACCACCAACTAAGATAACCTTATCAATTTCATTTAAAGATAACTTACTATCTTTTAAAGCCCTTGTAACAGCCTGACTTGTCTTTTCAACAAGGTCCTCAGTAATGCTGTTGAATTTTGCTCTTGTCAAATCATATTCAAAGTGTTTTGGACCATTTGCATCTGCTGTAATGAATGGCAAATTAATTGTTGTTTTCATAACGCTAGACAAGTCAATTTTTGCCTTTTCACTAGCCTCTTTAATTCTCTGCATAGCAAGTTTATCTTTTGATAAATCAATGCCCTCTTTGTTTTTAAATTCAGTAACAATAAGGTCCATAATTCTCTTATCAAAGTCATCTCCCCCAAGTCTATTGTCTCCTGCCGTTGCTACGACTTCAAAGACACCATCACCAATTTCAAGTATGGAAACATCAAATGTACCACCACCCAAATCGTAAACAAGAATCTTTTGATTTTTGCCATTTTCGACTTTGTCAAGGCCATAAGCAAGTGAAGCAGCAGTAGGTTCGTTTATAATTCTTAAAACTTCTAGTCCTGCAATTTTTCCAGCATCCTTAGTTGCTTGTCTTTGACTATCTGTAAAATATGCTGGGACAGTGATAACTGCTTGCGTTACTTTTGAACCTAAATAACTTTCAGCATCTTGCTTTAATTTTTGCAAAATCATTGCTGAGATTTCCTGTGGAGTATAACTTTTACCCTCTACATTTACCTTATAATCACTACCCATTTCTCTCTTAATTGAGATAATTGTATTGTCTGGATTAGCAACAGCCTGTCTTTTTGCGACCTGTCCTACAAGCCTTTCGCCTTTTGAAAATGCTACAACTGATGGAGTTGTTCTCTCTCCCTCAGCATTTGGTATGACAGTTGGAGTATTTCCCTCCATAACTGCTACACAAGAATTCGTTGTTCCTAAATCTATTCCTATAACTTTTGACATTTTTAATTTCTCCTTTTTATTGTCAATTTTTTTATTCAACTATTTTCTATAAAGAAAGTAGGTTGTTTTTGGTTTTATTTTAAAATGTATTTTTTATTTTGCAACTACAACTTGACTGTATTTGATAATATTACCATTCAAAGTGTACCCAGCCTCAATTTCCTCAACGACTGTTCCACTTTTATTTTTTTTGTCCTCAACCATAAGCACAGCGTTGTGTTTATCAGCATCAAATTTTTTACCAACACAATCAATTTTTTTAACTCCGAGTTTTTCAAGTGCAGAAATAATATTTTTTTCAATCATATTAACGCCCTCTAAAACTACTTCATCTTTAATCATTTTCTTTGCTTTTTTAAAAGAATCTAAGCAAGGTAAAATCGTTTCAAGCGCCTTAGTCATTCCCTCAGTCTTAAAAGCAATTTCAGATTCTTTTGTTCTTTTCCTATAATGCTCAAAATCTTTTTCAAGTTCTTTGTAGTCATTTAAGATTTTTGCCATTTGGGTTTTAATCCCATCAAACTCCTCTTGACTTAAAACAACTTCCTGACTAGTTTGTTCTACATTCTCATCTTTTTTGTCCTGCTTTTCTTGACTAGCATCTTGTTTTAAATCTTCTTTTCTTTCTTCACTAGACATCAATCTCCCCCCTTATTGAGTTTGTTTTTAACCTCATCAGTTATAAGTTTTAAAACACTTGCAACACTTGCATAATCAATCCTTTCAGGTCCTATAACTCCAACAGTAGCAATCTTTTCACCATTTAAAATAACCGGCGCTTTGATAACTGCACAGTTGCTGAGTTTTTCGTTGTTGTTTTCCTCTCCCAAGTTGACTGTAATTTGTTCACCCTCGTTAGTTGTCATAAGGTCGCCCAAACTGTCATCATCATCTAAAACACTTAAAATGTTCTTGGCCTTGTTAGTATTGAATTCCGGACTCTCTAACAGTTTGATTAAACCTTGATTGCTAACTTTACTCTTAGTCTTGTTATAATAAACTTCCAAGACTTCAAGAACAAGATTAAAAACACTTTCATATTCTTTCATACACTTTTTAATGCTGGAAGAAAACAGGTCAATATTTTGATTTAAAAATTTAATATTTTTCCCAACAAAAATATTTGAAAAGACATTACTTGCGTTATCACAATCTTGCTTGGTAATTTCTCCGTTAGCGCTAATGGTATTAGAAATTGCCCCAGCATTTGTTTCAATAAGTACTAAAACTTGATTGTTTATCAAATAAACTATTTTAATTTGCTCAACAATTAGGTTTTCAAATCCGTCAAACATAAACACCGTTGGGTAATTTGTTTTTGTGCTGACAACTTTTGAAATACTTTCTACAATCTCGCTAAGACTAGAAGTTCTTGCAAACAAATCTTCTTTAACGTCTTGCAAACAACCTTCATAAAATTTACTATTTTTTAAAGTTTCATCAACAAAAAACCTGTAACCTTTTGTCGTTGGTACCCTACCACTAGAAGTGTGAAGTTGTTTTAAATAACCCATAGCCTCTAAGGCGTTCAACTCATTCCTAATCGTAGCAGTTGACAAGTCGTGAAGATTGGTTTGTTTGACAAATAGACTTGTAATAGGGCTAGCAACTTTAATATAGTTTTCAATCGCACTATATAAAAGTTTCTTTTTTCTATCAGACAACTCTGGCAAATCATTTGTCATACCTTACCTCCTTTTCATTGTATGCAACAAAATTAGGAATTAGCACTTGCATTATTGTAAGCGTTAGCACTCTTTATCTTTAAGTGCTAACACTATTATATGCTTAAATTTTAAAAAGTCAACAATTTAGTTCACTTTTTTTTAAATTTTTTTTATTTTTTAACCTAAATAAAAAAAGAACTTAACTTTTTACAAGCAATCTTCAAAAATTCACTTATAAGTCAAGTTCTTATAAAATTTATTCATTTATATATATGTAATTTTTTAATATAGTAGTTGTAATACAATATTAAGTTTTATAAATACAATAAATAGTAATTGTATAAAGTTACAGTTAAACTTAAACATTACATTCCTACATATTTATCAATATTTTAGTTGATTATAAACTAAATTTAAATTAATCGTACATTAAAAGTATTTTCTAATATAAGTATAACTATTTTAATATATTGAAGTAACAAATATTGATATAAAATATTTTTTTAACTTGATATTAGTTTAATTAAAGTGATTAACTTTTAGTAATTTTCCTTTTTTACTAAACAAAAGATTAGTAAAAAATTAAATATTTCCACATAAAACTACTATCTTTGTAATTCTTCTGCGAAGTCATCAACTGACCTTTGAAGATAATCTACATACTTCTTATCTACTGAATAATTTACTTCATCTTTTGTTTGTTGAGATATTTTATTAACATCTAAACTAGAAAGTTTTTTAGCAAATTCTTCTTGTTCTTTCTTTGAAAAATATTTTTTTAATTCACTTTCACTCTTTACTAAACATGCGATTGTCTTTGAGTCAACTGAATTTGTAACAAAATCGTTAGGATATTTAATTTCTTTTTGAGAACCACTTAAACATTTTTTTAACTTAGTCATTAGGGCTTGTCTCCTACCTGTGTCAATTTGAAAATTAATACCACTTGCACAGAAATCAGAAGAAATTACACCGTTGGCATGACCATTTTTACCTTGGGTATAAAAAATCTCATCTAAAAAAACATTATTTTTACAAGCAACATTCATAAGACTTGTAATAATTTTATCTTTAATTGCTTTTAATTCAAAATATTCTAATAAAGGATTATTTTTATACATTTTGACACTAGGTTTTAATGATTCATCAACAACAAATGAAAGAATTGATTTGAATAAAAATTTGTTGTCATAGTCAAACATAATTCCATATTTTTTTCTCAAATCATCATAGAGTTGATAGTAACTAACAGCATGGCATTTCTTTTTACTATAAACTAAACCACTTGTGGTTTTATCTAACTTGACAGGCATAAATTGTATACTATCAAGACCAACACTTTCATAAAGTCGTGGCAATAAAACATATGCGTCCATTATACTTTTATAAAATCTATAATTAGGAATAATAAACTCAAAATCATCAGTAAATTGACCTTGAATATGCTTTTGATACAAATCTCTAAAATAAGGATTATCAACGTAACCATTCTTGTCATAAGCGAGGCCAAATGTTTTATAAAATCTTTCCATTTTTTTCACCTTTTCATTTCTAAATTTTTTCTAACTTTTTGTATTTTATTAATGTCATCTTGTATAATCTGCTCATAAGCAAAACGATTGAACTTTTTAAAACGATTGCTTAAATATTCAACAAAAGGCTTATCAAATTCATAGCCACAATATACTTCAAACAAATCAATATTTTCTTGCAATCTAGACTTAGAGAATTCAGACAAAATTTTAATCTTTTCAGGTTGAGAAAACAAACTATTCTGTGAGGACAAAAACCTTTCAATTAAATTTTGCATATCGTTATCTTCTTTTTGTTCACTCTCTTTATTTTCAAAAGAAAGTCTATTTTGATAATTATGTGAAATAGAAGAAAACAATTTTGGTTTAACTGAATCTACCTTACCATTATTATCAAGCCCAAGTGCCAAATTACCTGAATTTTCATAATTTCTTGTAATCATATTAAAAATATCAATAATAACTTTTTCTTTTTGAGCCTTTTCAGTAAAGAAATTAGCCAATCTAACACCATTAGTAGTTTGTTCAAAGAAATCAGAAGTAGGAGTAAAACTTGTATTGTATCTAGTATTTAACCACTTAGTCAAAGTTATTAAATCTATACCTTCTACTAACAAATTATTGAAAAAAAGTCCCGGTTTATCAAAAATCATAATTGGTAAAAAACAAGGAGTTTCAATATTAAAAGAACTAGATAAGATAGATGATGATAATATATTAGCATCAATTGTAATTTTTTTATTATCATCATTGTGCAAATTTAAAAGTCCATTTTTAGATAAGAAGCCATTTTCTTTTAAAGATTGAATTGTTTCTATCACTAATTTGTCATTTAAAATAAATCCATTTTTATCTACTTTTACTTCTTTTCTTATAACATCTCTAAAATAATCTTCATATTGGGCATAATTCATTTACTCTCCTATTTAGATAACATCATTACAACAATATAATAGTTTATAAAAGCAAAAATTTCAATACCCTTTTTTTTATTTATCTAAATTGAACATTTTTATAATACTTTGTAACAAAAAATAACAAAAATTTACTATAAATAAAGGTCAAAATAAAGAAAGTTATAAAAATTTAAATTATTTTACAACGGTTGTAAAATAGGAATTTACAACAAAAATTAAAATAATTATAAAATCAAATCTAAGGATTTTACTTTTTAGTAAATTTTTAGTCAAGGTTTAAAATACTTTAATTAATAATTTTTAAATAAATAAAAGAAGTATTTTCTCTTACTTAAATATTAAAATTGAAAAGAAAATACTCCATCTCATATATAAAGCTTTAAAAATATATTTTGTTAGTAACAATTATTGAAATAGCAATTTTTACAAATCATAGTTATTAGGGTCGTTATCCTCTAAATATTCTTCAATAATAAGAGGACGTTTTAGGGCAAGAATTTCTCTTGTTCTTTCTAAATTCTCTGCTTTTTCCCTCAAAACAGTTGCTTTTGCTTCAAGTTTTGCAAGTCTTTTTTCTTCTTTATCTAACTCATCATTATACTTTATTCTTTTATCCCTAAGTTTTTTTCTGTCTCTTTCTAGTCTTTGGAACATATAATGTGAACGTATGTAAGCATATCTTTCCCTTTTTATTCTAGAAAGTATAAGTTCAATTTTTCTTTCGTAAATTCCTCTTGCATAGTGAACTTTTTTAAATTTAGACATCAACTCAGTTTTTAAACTAAGCATATGATTAATTAATTTTTCAAGTACCTCTATATGAGCCCAATACCTGCTAGACTGTTCATCAGGAAGATTATCATCTTCCTCATCTTCATCTACGACTTCTTTTTTCTCTACTTCTTTATCTTTAAAAAAGTCATGTTCTTGGCCATCTTTTGGAAACATATAATGAACAAAAAATTCTATTTTAGGCTTTTCTAATTTTTTTTCAATTTCTTGTATTTTATCTTCGCTTTCTTTAATTTCTTTTTTAATTTTAAGTTCTTCTAATGATTCATCTTTTAATATTTCCTCATCTTCTTTACTTAGGTCTTCATCAAGGAAATTTTCTTGTTTTATGCTTTCATTATCATCTTGTTCATCATCTTGTTCATCATCTTGTTCATCATCATCTTCATCATCTTTTAATTCTTCCAAATCTTCGCCTTCAAAAATGTCATCATCATCAAAATCTTCCTCATTAAGAGTTAAATGATTTGCCTTGTCTATAAGTCGATTAACCTCTTTCTCATTTTCAATCTGTTGTTTTGTAGGTTCATAAATATCCCCTTTTTCAACAGTTTCTTTAAAGATTTCATTTGACTGAGCAATTTTATCTTCTATACTATTCATGCTTTTTTCTAAATTGACTTTGTTAGGATAACTATTATCAGTTAATAAATAAACTCTTATGTAAGATTTGTACAGTCTTAGGAGTAAATCTAACATATTGCTCCTTGCAAAAATATCATTTTCCTTTAAAAGCAAAGTATAAAGATTTTTTCTAGCCACTTGTAGTGCAAGCCCATAATCTAAATTGTTATTCATTAAATAACCAACAGCACCTTGTTCTCTTATTTCCTTATACATAAAAAACTCCTTTAACTTAACTTATCATATTATAACAAATTAAATTAAATTTTACAAGAATAAAAAAAAATCGACAAAAATTTAAAAAAAACTTAACAAATCATAAACTATAAAAAGTTTTTTTGTTAAGTTCATATTGTTAAATTAATTTTAGAATTATACTATTTAAAACATAATACGCATTTTCACAAACTTTAATATGACCATCTTTAAGAGATATAAATCCACGAGAAGATAAAAACTCAATTTCCTTTTGCTTATCTTTCAAGATATGAGTACCAAAAGAGTTATCGTATTTTGATATATCAATTCCTTCTCGTGTTCTAAGTCCAAGCATTAAAGTTTCTTCTCTTTTCATTTCCAGCGTGATTTTTTCAACTGAATAAACAGGGACTTCATCATTTTGAATTTTTTCAATATACTCAGAAAAATCTTCGGTATTATTAAATCTAGTGTCATTAAGATAGGAATGTCCCGCAAGTCCAAACGCAAGATATTCTCCCATCTGCCAATAATTCAAATTGTGTGCACATTCAAAATCTGGCAAAGAAAAATTAGAAACTTCGTACCTATAAAAGCCTGCCTTTTTAAGTTGAGAATAAACAATATTGTACATTTCAATAGTTTCATCTTCGGTTGGGAATGGAATATTTTCATCTAGCGACATATCGAATAAAGGAGTATTTTTTTCTAATATTAAAGAGTAGGCTGATATGTGAGTAATTTTGCTTCTTGTTAAGAACCTAACCATTTTTTTAACATCGAGTATTGTTTGGTAAGGAAGCCCTATCATCATATCAACATTAATATTAATAAACCCGCAATCTCTTGCTAATTTAATAGCCTCTTTTAATTGTCTAGCATTATGTCTTCTACCTATTGCCATAAGAACTTTATCATTAATTGACTGTCCTCCAATACTTATTCTATTGCAACCTAAAAGCAAATACTCTTTTAATTTTTCTCTTGTCATACTTTCAGGATTACATTCAATAGTAATCTCGGCGTGTTTAGAGAGTTTAAAATTTTTTTTCAAAGTGAGCATAATTTTTGTAAACTGCCCTTCATCAAGAGTAGAGGGCGTTCCTCCGCCAAAATAAACTGAGGAGACTCTATAATAGTCGCCGTATGCCTTTGCTCTCATTTCAATTTCACTGCATAAGCAGTCAACGTATTGAGCCTTTTTGTCCTCCTTATCACAGTACGAAACAAAGCTACAATAATTACATTTTTTTTGATTGCAAAATGGAATATGAATATATAAAGATAAATTTTTCATATTAATCTAATTTGAGAATAGTCATAAACGCCTCACTAGGAATCTCCACTGAACCGACCTGACGCATTCTCTTTTTCCCCTCCTTTTGTTTTTCAAGTAACTTACGCTTTCTAGTGATATCACCACCATAGCACTTAGCAAGAACATCTTTACGCATAGCCTTAACTGTTTCCCTTGCTATAACCTTTGAACCTATACACGCCTGAATTGGAAGTTCAAAAAGTTGTCTTGGAATTACTTCCTTTAACTTCTCAGCAAGGCGTTTACCTCTTTGGTAGGCGCTATCTTTATGAACAATTATACTTAAAGCATCACACTTTTCATTGTTTAATAAAATGTCAAGTTTGCACAAATCACTTTTAACATATTTATTAACCTCATAATCAAGACTTGCGTACCCTCTCGAACGAGATTTAAGACCATCAAAAAAGTCATAAACTATTTCATTAAGTGGAATCTCATACTTTAAAACAACTCTTTGACTATCTAAGTACTGCATATCAAGATAAACCCCACGCTTGTTTTGACAAAGTTCCATAATATTTCCAACATACTCAGGTGGAGTATAAATACTGACACTAGCAATAGGTTCTTCAATTCTATTAATATCGGTAACATTTGGGAGTGCTGAGGGATTTGAAACTTCAACAACACTGCCATCAGTTTTATAAACTTTATAACTAACGCTAGGCGCAGTAGTAATAATGTCAAGATTAAACTCTCTTTCTAGCCTCTCGGTTATTATCTCCAAATGCAACAATCCTAAGAAACCACATCTAAACCCAAAACCAAGCGCTGTCGAATTTTCTGGCGTATAATGAATTGAATCATCATTTAATTTTAACTTTTCAAGAGCATCTTTTAAATCGTTGTACCTTGCACCATCAGTTAAAAAAATTCCACAATATACCATAGGTTTAATATCTTTATAGCCATCAAGCGGTTGACTTGTTGGATTGTCAGCATAAGTTATTGTATCTCCAACTTTTGTTTCACTAACCTTTTTTATGCTAGCGCAAATATAACCTACCATTCCACTACTTAGGCAATCAATTGGCTTTGTTTGAGGAGTGAAAACACCCACTTCGGTAACATCATAAGTTAAACCTGTTTTCATCATTTTAATCTTAGTACCTGTCTTTACTATCCCATCAAAGACTCTAACAAGACTGACTGCACCCTTAAAATTGTCATAGTAACTATCAAAAATAAGTGCTTTAAGTGGTAAATCATCACTTCCTTTTGGACTTGGAATATTGTGAATAATAGACTCTAAAACTTTGTCGATATTTATTCCTTCCTTTGCAGAAATAAGAGGAGCGTCTTGACAAGAAATTCCAATAATTTCTTCTATTTCCTTTTTAACTTCTTCAACTCTTGCACTTGGCAGGTCAATTTTATTGATAACAGGAATAATCGTAAGGTCATTTTCAAGAGCAAGATAAACGTTTGCTAAGGTTTGAGCCTGAACCCCCTGAGTTGCATCAACTACTAAAATTGCTCCCTCACACGCTTTCAAAGAACGAGAAACTTCATAAGTAAAGTCAACGTGTCCGGGCGTATCTATTAAGTTAAGCATATACTCCTGCCCTTCATAATTGTAAAACATTCTAGTAGGCGTAAGTTTTATAGTAATGCCACGCTCTCTCTCAATGTCCATACTATCTAAAACTTGTTCAGTTAACTCTCTTTGAGAAAGCGTACCTGTAAATTCAATCAACCTATCAGCAAGCGTACTTTTGCCGTGGTCAATGTGCGCTATTATACAAAAGTTTCTAATATTTGCCTTCTTTATCATAACAATTTATTATAAAATAAGTAGTGTATAATTACAACTATTTTAAATTAGTTTTTTAACTAAAAATAAATTATGAGTTAAAGAATTCTTAATATTTGACAGAAAAAATTCAATACGCTATTGGTTTAAGTGATTATAAAATAAATATTTTTTTAAATTAAATTAATTTTTAAAATAAAAAAATTAAAAGCGAGAAAAAATGATAAATAGATTTGCAAAACAACAAGAATTACAAGAACTAGAAGTCAAACTAAATGAACAAATAACTTTTTGTAAAAAATTTAGTAGTAGTATTTTAACGAAAATAACTTAGTGTAAAAAAAGACTAGTAAAAATACTAGTCTAAGCAAAATAAAATAATGATTAAAAATTTTAAATTCTTGGAATAAAGTTTTCAAAAATAATATTGTCACAATACTTTACAACTTTCATATAGTCGCCTTGGCTTTGAACCGGCCAGACAATCAAAGGTAAATCTTTAACTTTTTTTAGGTATCTATTAGGCACTTCATCCCACTTATACGCTATAAACTGAGGATTTGCCGTTTTTTTACTAAGAGCAATTTTCCTTAACAAAATCCTTTTTATTGGACCAATTTTCTCATTTTTTAGTGATGAAGAAAGTTGACCTCTAATAATGTGAGGAGCATTTTGATAAAACCATCTAAGGCTAAAAGGATTAAAACTCATAACTGCGATATCGCCCTCATAGTCTTTTATAACCTCATAAACTCTTTTTTCAAAGTTAGTGGATATATTATTGTCCTTAATTTCAATCAAAATAGGAACTCGCCCTTTTATAAATTCAAGAGTTTCTTTTAAAGTAGGAATTTTTTGTGAACTATTAAGGAGCGTATAAGATTTTAATTCATCAATATTTTTTATATGTTTGACATAACCATCTTTTCCGGTAAGCCTATTTAGAGTTTTATCGTGAAAAACAATTGGAGTGCCATCTTCAATAGATTGAACATCTATTTCAATAGGAAATTCACCCTCAATCGCCTTTTGAAAAGATAGAATACTATTTTCAGGAGCAGTTTCATCATGCAAACCACGATGAGCAATAAATCTATTTACAATCCAACTTTCAAAAACATTTTCCATAATGACCTCAAAACAAAGTATTTTTATTTCTTTATAAACCTTTATTTATGAAAACTAATACTTAAATTAAGTAATTTAGTTAAATTTAACACTAGATAAGAATACAAACTGTATTTTTAGCAAAAAGTTAAAATTTTTACTTATACAAGTTAAACTAAAAACCATTTGTAATAGTAAATTATATCACTTAATTTTCTTTTTTCAAATTAATTTGTTAAAAAAACACTTTTTTCTTAATTAATATGTTAAAAAAAACTCAAATATTCTACTTTTTTGTAAAAAAAACAAATTAAATATGTATTATTGTAACAAATATCTAATTTTATAAAGTTTTATAAAATAAAAGAATCAAAAATTTATCAAACTTAAATAAACTTAAATAATCTTAATAAAACTTAATAAAACTTAATAATACTTAATAATACTTAATAAAACTTAACAAATCTTAGTAAAACTTAACAAATCTTAATAAATCTTAGTAAAACTTAACAAAAGTTAACAAAACTTAACAAAAGTTAACAAAACTTAACAAAAGTTTTAAAAAATTTTATACTTATATTACTTAATCTTATCAAATTTTTTTCTTTTTAAAAATTTTTCTTTTCCATTTTGACTAGGAATATAATACACTTTATCTTTCAAAGTTTTTGGCAAATAATCTTGTTTGACATAACCTCCAAAGTCATGAGGGTACTTATACCCTGCTGTTTTATCATCATTTATAGAGGGATGATTTTTTAAGTTATTTGGTACATTATCATCTTTTGAATTCTCAATGTCATTCTTTGCTCTCTCCATTGCAAGATAAACTGAGTTTGATTTTTCAGCCTCACAGGCGTAAATAATCGCGTGAGAAAGAGTAAGTAAACATTCAGGCAAACCTAATTTTTCACAACTATATAGCGCACAACTACTAAGCAAAAGGGCATTGCTGTCTGCCATTCCAATATCTTCACTGCTGTGAGCAATTAAACGCCTTGCTATAATTCTAGGGTCGCAACCTGCCTTAATTAATCTATTTGACCAATACAAAGCAGCATCAGTATCACTTCCCCTTATGCTCTTACAAAATGCCGACAACATATCATAAAACATTGTTGAATCTAAACTATAACCACCCTCACCAATACTTTGGGTTGCCACCTCTTTATTAATGACAATTTGCTTATTTTTATCAAGATTAGTTGTGTTAACAGCAAGTTCCAAACCATTTAGCGCCTGTCTTACATCTCCTCCGCTAGCAAAAGCAAAATATTCATAAGCATCTTCTTCAACAACAACGGGCAAATTACCAAGTCCCCTTTCTTTATCACTGACAGCACGCTTTAAAACGCAAATAATATCTTCTTTTGTTATAGGTTTAAATTCAAAAACTCTACACCTTGAAACAATAGCACGAGTCATACTAGTATAAGGATTTTCAGTCGTAGAACCTATGAAAATAATATGCCCTTCTTCGATGGCTTGCAAAATACAATCACTTTGCGCTTTACTCCATCTATGGCACTCATCTAAAAACAGGTAAGTTTTTTTATTAAACAATTCAAAGTTCTTTTTTGCTTTATCAATAATCTCTCTTGCCTCATTAACCCCACTAGAAACGGCGTTCAATTTTTCAATCTCTCCGCTTGAAGTGTTTGCAATTATATGCGCTAAGGTAGTTTTGCCCGTTCCCGGTGGTCCATAAAAAATACAACTACCTAAGACTTGCGCCCTAATTGCCCTATCCAAAAGAGAATTTTTACTAACAATATGTTTTTGTCCAACAAACTCGTCTAAGGTAGTAGGCCTCATTCTTTCACTAAGAGGTTTTTTGTTATTAAACATTGAATAATATTCCATACAAAAAATATATCACAAATTAATTTAATTGTAAACATTTGAATTTTTAAATAAAAAGATTAAAAGAGTAAACTCATATTTTTTAACTTTATTTTTAGAAATTACTAGCAACACATTTTTTAAAAAAAATTCAATTAATAACGTTTATTAAAATTTTAATACTTTAATTGATATTTAATAATCTAATAACTCAAAAAATTTTAAATAGTTTAGTTATGTTTATAAGTTTCTTTCATATTTATATAAGTTTCATTCAAGTTGTTTAAAGTTTTTATTTTTTATTTCTTGATAAGTTTTTAAAAGTAAATTTATGTTTAATGCAAGATTTTTTTGTAAACTACAAAAATTTTTTTTAGGACTAGCAAATTTTGACAAATTTTTACATATATCTTACCAAGGAAGGTTTATATGATTGTTGAGAGTTTTATAGCATTTATGAATAAAATTATGCTCTTTTCTGCCTATGTGAACAACGCCTCTAATTTTCCAAAACCTCTAACTCAGGAGCAAGAAAAAGCATATTTTGAAGCGTACAAAAAAGGAGATAAAAACGCAAAAGATAAACTCGTTTCTCACAATTTAAGGCTTGTAGTTCATGTTGCTAAAAAGTACTGTCAAACTGCCGAAAGCGATGACCTTATCAGTGTAGGTTCAATAGGACTTATTAAGGCGGTAAACACTTTTGACTACGATAAAAATACTCAATTCTCAACTTACGCTGCAAGGTGCATAGAAAATGAAATACTTATGCTTCTTAGAGTTAATAAAAAACATATTCCCGTAATGTCGCTAAATGAAAGTTTAGGTAAAGACAAAGAAGGAAATGATGTGGCTATTCAAGATATTATTCCTGATGAAAACCAGAATGTTTCAGTCCAAGTAGAAAATCAAGTATTGACTGAAAAACTTTTACAAATAATTAAGAAATCTCTTAGTCAAAGAGAATATGAAATTATGTGTATGAGATATGGCTTAAACAACAAACCCGTTTACACCCAAAGGGAAATTGCAAAAAAACTAAAAATTTCTCGTTCATACATAAGTAGATTAGAAAAGAAATCACTCGATATTTTAAGAGAGAAAACAAAAAAAGAAGATGTTTATTACTAAGAGTTTTAGTAAAATAGAATGTATCATATTGCAAAAACAATTATTAAGTAGTAAAAAATAATTTTAATAAAAAAATAATAAAAAAGTTCGATAATAAATTTATAAAAAATGTATATAAATGCAATCATAAATTTTAAAAGTTCTAATAAAATCTAACATTATTTAGAAACAAAAAAATAAATAGAATTCTTAAAAAAAAGAATTTTAAATTTAAAAAAGTTGTAAAATCTCTAATAATTAAAAAAATAAAGCAGTTTATTGTTTTTTATATGATTTAAAAAGACATAAAAATAAAAAGTAAAAAATAAATCAATATTTACATACTTGACAAATTATAATAAAAACTTAAAATAAAGACATTAGGCAGACAGGTGGTCGCAGTCCAATTGTAGTGATTGGAGTGAGGAAAGTCCGAGCTTCATAGAACAGGGTGCTGAGTAACTCTCAGTGAAGGCGACTTTAAGGAAAGTGCAACAGAAATAAACAGCAAAGCAATGCTTTGCAATGGTGGAAAGGCGGAGTAAGAGCCCACCGACCGACTAGTGATAGTTGGTGCCATGTAAACCCCACCCGAAGCAAGATTAAAAAGAATCGTTATAAAGTTGTTCGCTAGATTCTTTAACAATATCGCTTGAACTATTTGGCAACAAATAGTCTAGATAGATGACCACCAAATACAGAACTCGGCTTATAGTTTGCACTAATCATAACTACTTGCAAGTTGCAAGTAGTTATGTTTTTATTTAATGTTTATATTAACTAAACCTAGTTAAGTTATTTATATAAATTAAACACTATAAAATGAATCTTAATTTAAGTAAATCTTGTACTAATTATAAATAATTTTTAATCTACGACTTCATAATACTAAAATATTATAAAATAAAAAATGTACATATAAAATGTACATTTATAACCATTCAATTTTACAAAAAATATTTAATAAAAATTTATAGTTTTTATTTATATAATTTTTTTGATTAGTATGAAAATAAACAATAAAAAATTTTTGAAAAAAGTAAAAATTTACACAATACTAAATTCACAAATACAAAGTAAACGCTGTACTAAAAAACTAAATTCTAGAATTTAGCAATCATAACGTTTAAGATAGGTTTTCTCTTTACTTTTCTACTAATGCAATTTGAAGCAAGTTTTCTAACCATGGCTTGTATTTCTTCGTCAGTGAAGTTTCTCAAATCTACATCTTTTAATTTATTAAAAATTGTTTCCTTAGCACTAGGAACGATTTTATCATATTCGTTCTCATATATAGAACCACGAGAAACAATATCAGGTTTATCCATGATATTACCCGTTTCTAAGAGTATTTTAATAAGAATAATAACAAGTCCACTCTCACTTAAAGCCCTCCTATCTCTCATAACCTGACAATCTGGAGTACCAACGCCCGTTCCATCTATCAAAACTGAACCGGCTTGAACAACCTTAGAAATTTTCATCATATTTTGGTTAAGTTCGACCTGCATACCAATTTCAGGAATTATGATATTTCTTTCAGGCATACCAAGTTCGAGGGCAAGATTTTTATGATTTTTGAGGTGCCTATATTCCCCGTGAATAGGAATAAAGAACTTAGGTTTAATGACTGAGTGAAGTATTTTAAGTTCTTCCTTATATGCGTGGCCTGAGGCGTGAACATCAGCAACTTGATTATAGATGATATTACAATCTTTTCTATAAAGTTTGTTAATTAAATCGTTAATTTGAGTTTCATTGCCCGGAATAGGCGAAGAAGAAAGAATTACGACATCATTTTTACCGAGTTTGACCTTATTGAAAGCATCACTAGCAATTCTAGCAAGAGCACTTGCGCCCTCACCTTGTGAACCGGTAGAAATAATTACAAGATTTTTATCATCATAGTTTGCAATCTTATCAATATCAATAATTGCCTCTTTGTTACAAACAAGTTCGCCCGTTTTAAAAGCAATATCGCTAACGGTCAACATACTACGTCCGGTAAAAGCAACCTTACGATTATGCTTAATGGCAGTATTAATAATTTGTTGCAAACGATAAACATTAGAGGCAAAAGTTGCGATAATAATTCTCTCTTTTGTAAACTTATCAAACAGTTCATCAAACGTTTTACCCACAACAGTTTCGCTAAGAGAAAAGCCTTCCCTTTCGACATTTGTACTTTCACACAAGAGCAAATCTACGCCCTTTTTACCAATTTCGGCAAGTCTTTTCATATCACAAACATTATTTTTAATGTTAAAATCAATTTTAAAATCGCCCGTATGAACAACGACTCCGGCAGGAGTGTTAATTACATAGGCGCACGCACCGGGAATTGAGTGAGTGATTGAAACATTCTCAACTACAAATTTCCCAGCATAAACAGTTGTGTTAGGTTTAATAGGTTTTAATAAAGCGCTAAGTTTACCTTGATTGTCTCTAAGTTTCTTATCAACAAGTCCAAGAGTAATAGGAGTACCATAAATAGGAGCGTTGACAATTTGTAATACATTTGCAATGCAACCAATATGGTCCTCGTGGCCGTGAGTAATAAAAATTGCCCTAAGTTTAGACTTTTTTTGTTCAAGATAAGTTAAGTCTTGAATAACCTTATCAATTCCCGGCAAACTCTCATCACCAAAAGCGTGCCCAGCATCTACCATAATCATATCGTCGCCATATTCAAATAAGGTCATATTTTTACCAATCTCATCAATACCACCCAAGAAAGTAACTTTAAGATTATAATAACCGTGTTCTTTTCTATGTTTATGCTCTACCTCAAAATCATTATTTGACTTTGAAGTTTTAGGGAATTTTTTAACACCTTTATTCAAATTAGAATTTTTTAAAGAGTTTATATTTTGATTTTTATAATAAAATTTAGTTTGATTTTTATTGTTTTTTACTTGAAAAACTTGTTTAGTTTGATTTAATTCCATTTTTTCTCCTTGCAAAATAAGTATTAAAGTACACAAAAAGATTAGTTAAAACTCAATTGAACCATAATCTAAAAACAAATTAAAGCCACAAAAAAGCATAAATATAATTAAGTTCTAAATTAATTTAAAAAATAGTTTTTATTGATAAATTTAACTAGTTTAAATATAAAAAAAGAAAGTAAATTAATTAAAACTATTAAATTCGCCAATTAGTGCATAGTATTTTATATTTTGTATGATAAAAGAAAACTTATATCTATTCCCTATTCATTAAAATAAAGGAAATAATATAAAAATATAAGATTAACTAACTCAAAATATAATCTAAAATTTTTTAAGCACTAAAAAAGAAACTAAATAACATAGTCCTCTTTAATCACTTAAAATTTACTCATTAGTTAAAAACTAACCTCTCTAAAAAGTAAGATACCAAAAAATATCATACAAGTCAACAATTTTTTTGTTCTTTCATAAAAATTAAAGTCAAAATAAAACAACAAAATAGAGGCCACTAATTCAGTTAAAAATTTTACTTAACTATTGCAAATTAAAAAATTTATTATAAAATGTTTTTTTTAAATCTAACTATTATTAAAGATTAAGAAAAGTTTATATAAGTTTACAAAAAATAATAAACACACTTTAAATTATTTTTATTAGACAAAATAGTATTTAAAAGTTATCTTTATTTAATTAATCGACTAAATAATGTATTTTATCTTGTTTATCTCATCTCTTTCCTCAAATGTTTTAGGAATAACAACGTAATCTGGATAAACATAAAATCTCATACCATGACAACTGAAAAAACTGACAAGTCCAAAAATACTAAAAGTAAAAGCCGTTAAGGGTAAAGTAACTAAAAGAGAAAGAGTAAATGAAAAAACGCAGAAAATAAAATTGACAACAAAAGCGAGTAAAACAAGTAATGTGCTGGTCGAAAAGATACTCCCAAACTTTTTAAAAATACTTTTAAAATTTGTCTTAATTGAAACAAGAGGATTTTCGTTATAAACAGTAACTGCTGGCAACCAGCACGAAAAGAAAGAATATTTTAAAGCAACAAAGACAAGCAGAACTCCCAGCACGCAAATTGCTAACAAAAAGTATAAGAAGGAACCGAGCGAAACAAGTCTAATCATTAAATAAATTAATAGCAAAGTTATTGCGTTGACAGGCAAAAGTACAAAAAATCTAACAAGACTATATAGAGCACTCTTACCCAAATACTTTACAAATTTAACTGTAAAACTGTACTTTGACTGACTTGTCATATAGCCATAAACAACTTCATTCATTGGAAGAAGTGCAAGATTAATTAGAAATGGAAAAACAAACAAAATATAAATTGCTAGAAAAACAATATTAACATTTAGTTGAGGATTTGAGTTCAATACTGACCAAAAGTTTTCATTAACCTGCTCTATTGAAATGGCAGTTGCGTCTGGCTTTGCAAAAAAGATATTGTCTAAAATAGCAAAAAAATCATTAAAAACATTTGCTTGATTTAGTTTATCTATTATTGGTAATGCAATAACAGTACAAACAGCAAGACTTAACAAAATACAAATAACATAATATAAAAGAACTTTCCAAACATTAGAAAAATTAGAAACAAGTAATCTAAAAGTATTTCTAAAAATCATTTACAATCTAACCTTTTAAAAATAAAAAATGTATTAAACAAAATAGAATTAGTAAACTTAATAATTCAAAATTATGTGCAAAAAACTCTCAACTCAAATTTTAATTAAAAATTTAATAAGAAAATAAATAACACATATTTTGTATTTTATAGTATATAATTTAAACGCAAATAAATCAACTTATTTAAAATAAAATTTATTAATAAAAATGGTGTAACAAACTAAAAACTTAAAAATACTTACATATAAAGTTTTTAGTTAAAAAAATTTAACAATAAAAAGTTTTAAATTAGTTACTAAAAAACAATAAAAATTTAATAAAATAAATTATCATAAAATAATACGAAGTTAAATAAAATAATTTAATTTAAAAAAAGATTAGATTAACCTTGTTTGTATTTAACAAAGTTAATAAAGAAAAATATTTATAATTCACTAATTTAGATAAAAAAAGAGAGGGCTAAAAATTCCCTCTCAAAAAAATTTAATCATTTTTTTTATTTAACTCTTTATTTATTTCATCAGCAATTTCATTGCTAGATATTTTTGATTTAGATTTATATTTTAACACGCCAAGTCCAACAAGAATAGAAAGCACGACAGCACAAACATCAACAATTATGTTAACACATAAATCAACTCCAAATGACAAGCAAATTGCCTGAGTAATGGCAAGAACTGAACAAATAATTGTAATCCAAAAAGAAAGAGAATTTACTTTGTTTTTTTCTTCGATGCCTAAATCGTTTGTAATAGAATTAGAAGAATCATCATTTTCATTCATATAAGTAGTATTTGCAATTTCACTACCATAACTTTTTGGTACTAAACGAGAAGCCGTTTTTATATTTGTCTGAACACAAGTTGTGTTGTTTAAATTATTGTTTTGATTTTGATTTATCAAAGAATTGGAACTGTCGCTAAAATTATTAAAATTAATTTCACTTCCGTCTTCTTGCAAATTATTTAAGGAATTATCAATTATATTAGATGAAATATTATAAGAGTTATCAAGGCTATTTTTACTCAATTTTCTCTATCTCCCTTTTTAAGTAGTGTAGAGCGAATCTCTTTTAGTTCTTGCTTAATATCTTCGACAGTATCTAAATGCTGATTTAATTTAGAAATAGTATCTTGATATTTTTTTTCTCTCTTAGCACTATCTTTTAACTGATAGACAAGCAAAGAAACAAACAGCACAGCCCAAGCCCCATTTGTAACTGCTTGGTTAAAAACTTCTTCCCACATAAAATTTAATTAACTGTTTAGAATTTTTTTAAAACCTTCTTTAATTTTTTTTTCATAAATCTTCTTTTTTTTCATAAACCCTCTACATAATTAAAACAAGACAAAGTTATAATTAATAAATTAGATTTAAAAAATACCATTAAGGCACAAGATAAAAACTAGAAAGAGTAAAACAAATTAAATAAGAAAAATGTTAAGATAAATCTAGTAAAAAAACTAAAAATTTATATAACTTTGTCTTAAAAAAAGTTAATTTTTTTCACATTTTAAAATAAAGTTTATTTTGGTTGTTTAAAATTAAACTGCAACAAAGTAATGTCAAAATCTTCCAAACTAGAAGTAATATCATATCTAAAAATCGTACCTGAAATATTAACTCTAATTTTACGCAAATTAGGACTTTCTGGAATCTTGTATGTTCGAACTTTGTCATCAAAATGAATAGTCAAATCAAATTCTTTGTTGCAAATGACTTCTATATCTTTAAGAATGTTCTTTTGAGTAAAGTTGTCAAATAATAAGTTAGGACTTTCAAACTTTTTGTCAAGTACCGAAGAACCAACTTTACCCGTATCATTTAAAACCCATAATTTGTTGCTATTATTTAAAGCAATAACTAAACGTTTGTAAAAAAGATAGTTTACTGAAACCATAGAAACAATATCAACGCCATATAAAATATTATACTCTTGTGTTGCTAAATCAAATTCAACAAGCGCGTTATTTGAACTTAAAACTTCATCATTAAAACCAATTTTGCAAGCAATGTAAAGTTTATTATCGTGGTAGCAGGTGTTGGCTTGTTCTTGGTCATACTCGGCAAGTTTTTCACAAATTGAACTGTCAACTTTTTTAACATCATAGCCATCAAAAGAATAAAGTCCATCTTGTTGTAAAAAATATATTTTTTCTCCACAAATACAAACGCTATCACAATAAATCTTTTGACCTGCGTCATAAATATTGCTAGTTGTAAAATCACTTTTTAAATAAGTATTAATCTTGCTAATTCCAAAATCTCTAAACACATAAACGTTGTCTAGAAATGAAATCAAGTTTTTTAATTCGCCCTTATAATCGTTTAATTCTAACATTCCGGCGTCTTCACTTTCGGTAGTGTTCTTTAACCAATCAAGAGGGTTACAGTTGGCGCTGTACCTAACAATATAATCCCACTTGGTATCAATAGCAAACAATCTATCATTATGAAAACACACACTTTTAAAACTAGGCGCAGTATCAACTGTGATAGGGTCCTCATCGCAAAACCATACAAGCAAGTTATCGCTCT
The DNA here is from genome assembly GCA_949290565.1 of uncultured Christensenella sp. Taxonomy (GTDB): domain Bacteria; phylum Bacillota; class Clostridia; order Christensenellales; family UBA1242; genus UBA7862. The sequence continues at coordinate 45,909 of CASESH010000018.1, forward strand.
TTGATGAAAAGCCCATAACATCATCACCACTAATTCTAAAATTAATACCAATAGGAGACTCGTTAAAAGTATGATTAATGCAATAGTAGTCATCATTTAGAAAGAAAAGAGGAGTATAGTAAACTTTTTTATCCTGACAAATGACGACTAAAAAATAAAGAAAAGTTTGGTTATCGTGACTAAAACATCTATATCTAAAAATTTTTTTAACATTACTAGGAATTGGGTTGCGAGTTACGAAAGTAGAAGGACTAGAATGTAAAGTACTAATTGGAATAGTAATTTCCTCTAAACCATTACCCAAGACTAACCTACCTTCCCTAGATTTAAGGTTATAGCAAACGCTAGGATTAACATAGTTGTTATTATAGGCTTTCTTTTTAGCAAGAGAAGTGGAAAAATTGTCAATAAAAAATTTCAGATTGCCAAAATCATTTTCATCAAAATAATTCATTAAAACCACCTCTTAGCCTTGACGAACGCAAAAGTTTTGTACGCACGGGCGACCTTGTCATCAAAAGCCTTACGATAATAAGCAGAATCATCTAGAACACCACTAAGTAAAAAGAATTCACTAGCGACACCCATAGCGATAGTTCTAGCGCCGATAAAATTGAACTCGTTGACCTTGTCGTTGATACTGCTTACGCTAGGAATGTAAGAAAAATCAACACAAACAGGAATATTTGAATTAAAACAAAGTTTATCATCAGCAATGGAAAATTTAACCTTACCATTTTTAGAAAAAACCTTGTTTACTTTAATTAAGTTTGAGTGGATTTGACTTAAAGGAAATTCGCAGTCGCCATGACTGACAATAATAGTCACTTTTGAAGGTTTAGATTTAGTAGTTGCCAACTCGTGTAAAATTCCATTTAATGCAATGAGCAACTTATCGAATTCAGTTTGAACCTCAGAACTAACTTGGTCAGCATTACCTTCAAAAATAGGTTCAAGTCTGTCATAGTTATCTACATAAGCACTAGCAAGTTGCAGAATTTCTAAAACAGTCATAATACTTCTCCTTTTAAGAAAAGACTAGATAAAGGGGCAAAAGTTAAATCCATCTAGTCGTGTTTGCCTTTTCAAAATTAACAACTCCACCCCGTTTGTCAGCAAAAACTAACTTTTGTTTTAAATCAAAAATATTTTTATTTTTTAATTCTAATTCTTCTTTTTCTTTAAGTTTTTTGTTATTTTGACTAACTTCCAAAAGAATAGATTTTTTTCGCCTAATATGAGTGTAGAGTGCTCTTTTAAGTGCTAAACAATCTAATTTTGTGCCAATACTAAAAGCAAATTGATTTTTGAACTTTGCATAGTAGTTGTTTTTATGATAGAATATAGCATATTCTCTTTCAATTTTTTTTAGTCTTGAAGATATGTTAAATAAGTCATTTGTAATTAATTTTTCCATTTTACCCCTTTGACCTAATCTAAAATTTTTTAGTTAGAAGCAACAATCTTTGAAATCTTGCCTTGTCCACCTGGTCTATCACAAATGAGTTCGGCATATTTTACAAGTGTTGCTGAATATGTTGGATTGTTTGAAGATGGAATTAAAATGTTGCCATTTTCAGTTTGTAACCATTCCCAATCGCAAAGTTGGTGTAAATTGAAATCTTTGGTGTTAAGTAAGTACATTGTACCACTATCAACAAATCTTTCATAAACAACAGGAATTCCTGCATATGTCATTGTCTTGTAACCACCTTCTAAAACTGCAACATCAATGTTTCTTTTATACTTTGACAAGTACTCTTGATAAAGTGTTCTAACATCTCCTGAAACAGCAATAAAGTCAATTTGATTACCTGTTTCTTCTTCTATTGAATTAAGAGCATTTTGAATTACACTATCGCTAATTGGAGTTGAAGTTGTACCGGCAAATTCATAAGGATAAAGCCATTTATATGAACTTCTATCTACGCCGTAAATAGTTGAATTAGATGTACTTGTATCAAAAATTCTCTTAATACCTGTTATTTCATTATCCTTTGAACCACTTGCATAGAGTTTGTCTCCAACTGCAAAAGTGAATTCCTTGCTAAAAACAACAGTGTTATTCTTTCTATCTACGAACTCTACAACTACCCCTTCTTCTTCTAAGGCGCCATCAGAATAAATATCTACTTTCATTCCTTCAACCAAGTTTTTGACGCTATCAAATTTTGTACCGGCACTTACATCGCTAACAGTTGCAACAAGTCCTGTCCCATCTCCGTATAACATACGGCCAAGATTAAACGAACTTGACTTTATTAAACTTTCCATCTCGTCGCTTAATAAATTAACAAACGCACCAACATTGGACATACTTGCTCTAATTGCCTTGTCTGAAATTTCAATCTTGCCATACAAGTTTTTTAACCCTGTCTTGAATTGTAAAAATTTGTGTGAACTTGCACTTGGTAAATTGCCTGTTTCAGTTGTAGCACAAATTCCACCATTTAAACCATATGGGGCTAGTTTGATAATCTCTTTACCAAAAACATCTTTGCTAGATTGTTTTATTCTAGAAAGTAAAGCATTTGACTTTAAGTTAAGTTGTTCGCTTATTACTCCTAAATAAACTGATTTTAAAGCATTTTCTGCTGATTGAATTGTAACCATTTATTTTCCCCTTGTAATAAATTATGTTTTTTAGTTTAATAACCTTATAGTATAGAGAAATTCAAGCACATTCCTCTTTACTAAATAAGGTTACTTGTAGGGCAACTTTCTCACTTCGTTGACCTAACCTTTACGACAACCTATTTTAGCAAATTCAATAGGCTGAAAAACACGAATAAACAGCCCTAAAAAACTACCTACTTAACTATTAAATGATAGTAATTCAAAATTTTTTCTTCCTTTTTTTGATTGTTCTAAAATATAATGCTTGACTCAATCTTAAATAAAAGAATGTTTAAAAAAAACAAATGAAATTTGTTTGGTTTAATTAAAACTTACTTTATACAAAAATAGTTAGAAAAATTTTTTATTTTAGGACTTTTGCTTTGGTAAAGCACATTTACTAAGTATTCCCCCTGTTTCCATTTGAACTATTAATTCTCTTAAAGCCTTTGACTTAACTATTTCATAAGACCTGATAAATTGACCTTCGCAAATTGTATGTAAAATGTTTGCAAAGCCAACTAAGTAGAATGACTTTAACAGTTTTCCAACTAATAGTTTTTGCCAAACTACAAGGCGAACTCTACTTATTATTAGTAAACATATCTCTAACAATCTTCTCGGCATCTTCTAAATTCTTTGGTTTACTAACCGGACTAACTACAACATTGCTCCCTCTTTGCGAACCAATGAGAGTAGGAACAGAATCTAATTTAGTCTCAAAAATATACTTAGAAACAACTTTATCTCTAAGTTGTGCATTAGATAAAATAAAATCAACTATCTCCTGTTCTTTGTCCTGCCAAGAAGTGCCTTCTTTAACTTCCTGTGGTGAAGAATTCTCCTCATTATCATCAAGTCGCTTTTGAAGACAAGCAAGTGATTGACATTTTTTAGTGTAATCACTTTGTAAATTATTGTAGGCCGTTAAAAGACTTTCGACATCTTTAAACTTGCCTAACTTGGAGCCAATTTTGTTATCAAAACCTGACCTATTATCATCAACGCTATTAGCCTGCAAAAGTTCTTTGCCTTGTCCATTTGTAACGCATGGTTGTTCCAAAATATTTTCTTCCATAAAAATCCCCTTTTTAAATAAGATAAAAGAATAAACAAAAACTAAAACATTAGATTTTGTTAAGTTAGTTAAAAAATAAGTTTTGTTAAGATTATTTAAGTTTTGTTAAGATTATTTAAGTTTTATTAACTTTTGTTAACTTTTATTAACTTTCGTTATGTTTTATTAAGTTTAATTAACTTTTATTAACTTTTATTAACTTTTATTAACTTTTATTAACTTTTATTAACTTTTATTAATTTTTATTAAGTTTTATTAAGTTTTATTAAGTTTTTGAAAGTTTTATTAAGTTTATTTAGGTTTAACTAAGATTTGTTAAGTTTTCTAAATATTTATTCCAAAAATTTCTAAAACTTTATTCTTAAATTGTTCATCAATTTTGCCATTTTCATCTCTAAAAATGTCCGAATCAAGCAACTTTAAAATATGGTCTCTCTTTGTTGACAAACTTTCGCTTAGTGAACAGTCGCTCATAAAAACTACATCTTCAAGTCCTAAGTCGCTACTTTTAAAGTATTTAACTGAAATCTCTTTCTTATCATTAGAAACTCTAATAAGTCTAGGCAAAACAGCAAACTGTTTATAAAGTCTTAAAATCATTTTTGCCATACTCTTAACTGCGCCATCAATTTGTTCAATAGTCGAGTTAAGTCTTGAAGAATCTTGTTCAATTAAGAGTTCGAGTGCCGTACCGCTTAGAGAATTAGCACTAAATTGGTTAGACAAAATGTTAGTAACGCCACTAATTTCGCTAAATTCTTGTAAAAGACTTTCTTCTTCCTTATCGAAGCAACTAGGAAGGTTTTCTTCCTCTAAGAACTTAGGAGGCGTACCACCCTGCCTATAAATAATAACTTTGCCCGGTTCTAAACCATCTTGAATAAGGTCCTCGACGTCAATACTGCCATCTTCGACAGTCAAAACACCCATAGAAATACGGTTTAAGAACTCGTGCTTTCTATTTTTAACAGCGTTGTAGGCTCTTTGAACGGGAATAATTTTACTAATGATACTTTTTCCCCAAAAACAACCTACGACTGAAAGACAATTTTGTTTAATGAAAGGAAAACCTCTTTTACCGTCAGGCAAATTAATAAATGGCAAATCGCCAACATAAAGCAACTTATCTTCACAAACGATAACAAGTCTGCCATTAGGAAACTGTTGCGAAGGGGCCTCATATTTTTCAATCACAATGGCGTGGTCGTGTTTAGTGGAAGAAGAAAGAGAGGTCGAGGAATAGTCGAAAATATCAATATCTTTACCACTAACGTCAACGCCCCAAATATTCTTAATTGCTCTAACGCTGTAAGCCTTAGCGTGAATAATGCTCTCGCAATCATTAATGTCCTCGCAAGAATTATTGTCTGGAAAAATTTCAAATGGAGAAACGGCGCAAACGCTAACTTCTCCTTCATAAACAAAGTCGCCACTAGAATTAGTAATTTTTTTACCCTGATTGTGATTCCAAACGACCTTGTAGAAACTAGTTCCGGTTATCTCGCTCCACTTTATCGCCTTAGAAATCACGCTTGACAAGTCAAGTTTTTCATAAACGCTACGCAAAATGTCTTGTGACAAGTCTGCAATTTGATGGTCATCTTTTGAAGGACTAGATGGAAGAATGTCCATTTCAGGCTTAACGGCAGTAAGTTTAGAAACTCTATCTTCAATAATTGAAGCAATGTGATTAAAGACATTTCTTTCTTGCCAAAAGTAACTTTTCTCGTTGTCCTCAATATCCATAAGAAGATTAATATTAGTGTATTGCTTACCAATAAAGAAATTATTATTTAGTCGCCACTCAGCCTCAAAAGGTTTTCTATCTTTTTGTCTTTTTTCAAAATCTTGCTTAACCGAGTTGATTAAATCTTCAATAAACTCGCTTTTTTTCTTTCTCATAATTCATTCCTTTTTATAAAATATATATTCAACTTCTAACCCCAAACTCGAAACAAAAAAAACAAATGAGCAATTAAAAAAGTAAAGAGGAAACAAATCCAATTTACTTTTTTTAGGATAATAAAACGCTATTATTTAAGAGTAATACTCTTGCATTTTACTTATATAAAATAAATATTTTATTATTTAAAGATAAGTTTTAAAAAAATATAAAATCATTTAAAACAATTAAAAAAATTGTTTGTGAAATAGAAGGTTAAAAAAAATTCAAAAACAGTTAAAAGTTTGTAAATTAAAAAATAAAAGAGTAAGAAGTTTAAAGGTTAAAAGAAAAACTAATTTGATTGCTCACTTAAAATTTTAATCAGTCTATTTTTTTCAGTCAACAACTCCTCATCACTAAAATTAGAGTAATCGCAACAATCAGATGACGAAGAATTATTCATTTCACACAAAATTTTAATAGAATTAATATCAGGTGCGTGTTTTCTAGTAGTAATCTTTTGAGATTTAAGAGTTTTGTTCCCCTCTTTGTCGCAAACGAATTCTTCCACGCACTCACTAGTAGTGTAACCCTTTGCTAAATAGGAAAGCGAATCAAACAAAAAACTTTCCTGCCCGGGCAAAACATTTTTACAATCTTGATTATTTTTTTTTCTACCCATATTGAAAATCCCAAAAAAAGTTTTAATGTAGTCAAAGCAAGAAACAAAAAAGTTTACAAGCAAATGACTTAAATATTTTTAAAAGTTTTAGCCTAACAAACATATCACAATTAAAATTTTGTTAAAGTCTTTTTAATTGTCAGTTTTGTTTAGTAAAACAAATAGAAATTAAAGTAATTTAGATATTTATAATAAAATATTTTTGCAAAAATATAAAAAATTAAAAATTCTTATATAAAACATTAACAACTATTTTTAATAAAGGCGTAATTTATTTATTGTTAAAGTTTTATTTATAAAGTCGTACAACTTATTTAGAAACAAAAATTATCGCTAAATTTTGTTTAATTTAAACTTTATCTATATAATCTTTTTTTACGCATAAGTTCTTTTGCAACTTTGTCCTTATGTTTTTCAAGGTAAGTTTTAGGTCTAGCGTGAGGACTAGGTTTTGTCATAAGATAATATCTAAGTTCATCAAGGCAGTGGTCATCTTTTTTGACAGGCGTGTCGCCACTCGACCAAAAATATGTTTTAAATTCTCTAATTAGATTAGTACAACAAGAAAAAATAAACAATCTAGCACGACCATTTGAATTTTTAATGTAAGACTTAACCTGAGCAATTCCGGAAAACAAATCTTTATTTACTTTTGTATTCACAGCAATTCCCCTTTCATAAAATAGTTCGGCAACGCTTTTAACACCATTCAAAGTTCTTTGCCCGGCAGCGCTGTCAATAAGCGCCTCGTAATAACCCATATTGTTAGTGGGCCAATTTAAACTTTTACAAATGTTTTTTATTTTTTCAGCGTGATAGTCAATGTCCTTACCTGCCTCAAAGTGCTCTTTTATAACATAAACATTTCCATCATAGTCAACGCAATACCAATGGCAAGCAAGAGGATTATTTAGTCCTGGGTCAATAGAAATTCCATCGTACCAATCGCTTGGAACATTAAACGGTTGAATAACATTAACTCTGTCGTCAAACTCTTTATAAACAAGTCCTTGGCTACCCGAAAACCTTCCATACTTTCTGGCATCGAGGTCATCAGTTGAGAGAGAGTTTTCAAAGAATTCAATCTCCTTCTCATCAAGGAAAGGGTTGTCGTTCCAATCCATTTGAATAAACCAAACCTCAGGGTTGTTTTTTTGATTTAAGAAAATCTCATCATAAACCCAACTCAAACCTTTTAAAGGAGTCATAGTACCAAAGAGTTCCCCCTTTTTATCAAGAACTCTCATTCGACATTCGAGATAAATGTCGTAACTAGGCTCCTCGTCAAACCAAACAAAATCTAAACTAGTTCCCTGGAATTTTTCACGACCTTGGTCGCAACTTTTAAACCCTATTGTGCTAGTCGAACCAAAAACATTTTTAATAAGGATATAATCAATAATACCATTTTCTGGGCTGTCTTTTTTACCTGAAAGCATAACAATTTCCTCAATCCAAAGAGGATTTAGATATTGCAAAATTTTTTTTTGAGCAACATCTCTTTGGACCTGTTTTGAAAGACTAACTACCCAGCCACTAACCGGGCCCTTATTATTTCTAAAAGGATGAATTCCCCTTGCTAAAAAAATAACCTCAACAGCACCACATTCAGTCTTGCCCGTTCTGTTGCCACCAAAAACCCACCTATTACGTTTTAAGCACTTGTGGAACTCCATTTGCTTTAAATGAACTTTTTCACCTGTATTGTAAGAAGCAAGTTTGTCAAAACGCTTTCTACTTTCGATTTCGCCATCAATTAAACCTAATTCCAAAACAGTTTTATAAAAAGAAGAACCGTTTTTTAAACCAAAAGCCGACTTACGATATCTTTTTTCAACTTCCAAAGCCACCAAAGTCAGCCTAGCAACTTCATCTCTCATTAAAACCACCTTTTCGACAAAAGAAGTATATTTTGCTAAAAATAGAAAAGTTAAAATAAACTATCAAAAGAAAATAATTACTAAAATACAAAAACATAAAATAAATTCTTTCTCTAAAATTAAAAACAAATTTTTAAACAAATTCTTAATCTCTATTAAATTTATTTAAACACAACTTTTTAAAACAATTAAATGACTAAAACACCTATAAATGTAAACAATTATAATAAAAGCCAATTTGCAAAAACACAAATCGACTTTTTGTAACTTTCAAAACTTTAATATTAAGAACTTTATTATTAAAATACTTAAAAATTAAAATGATTAAATTAGATTAACAATAACTCAAAATCATTATGTTAAATGTAATAAATAAATTTGTATATTATATAAAAAATAGATTTACAAAACACAAATAAATTTTATTATTTAAAAAGTTTTATTAAGTTTATTTAACTTTTGTTAAGTTTTGTTAAGTTTAATAAAGTTATATTAGGTTTTGTTAACTTTTGTTAAGTTTTGTTAAGTATTTTATTTTACAGGAGGTCAAATTGAAAAAATTTTTACCAATCTTAATTGTCTTTTCGCTCATTTGCCTATTTATTGATACAAATTCGGTCAAGGCAAAATACACTAACTATGTTTATGCCAGAGTGCAAACAAGCGGAGTTTACTTATACAAATCGACCAATCCAACTCCCCAAAATTCATATTTTGAAATCCCGGCAACATATTTTGTATTACTCCTTTCCAACTATGACGCAAACTTTTACAAAGCACAATATAGAGATTATGTAGGCTATGTTCTTAAAAAAGAAGTAACGCCTGTTAACGAAACTCCACAAACTCCATTTTTAGAGACTCAAACATTTAGAGTTTACTCATCGGACGGAACAGGAATAAAATCAAGCCCGTTTGATAATGGAATAGTAATAGGTCAAGTAAAAGAACTAGAAGAAATAAACTATTATGGAAGCATAATAGGTCGAGAAGAAATAGACAAGCGAGGTAGTGTATGGGCATATGGCAAGACATCAAATGGACAAGCAGGTTATTTTTATTGCGGTCTAATTGATGGACTAGAAAACATACCAATAAACACTGAAAGCACTACAATACTAGAAAATCCGTTTGAGGAAAATTCAAGCGACTACCTATACAACCTAGTTGATATAACTCCAATAGTAAAAATACTTATCATAGGACTAGTAACTATTCCGGCGATAGCAATATTATGGCTAATATTTTTACCGAATACAAAACGACTTAAACCTAAGGGGATAAAAGTTAGTAAACCCCAAACTATTAAACAAATACAAGATTATAATGATGACTTATTATAATAAGATAAATCTTAGCCTTAAAAAATAATAAATTTTAGTAAATTTTACGGTTTTATATTAAGAAGTTTTTAATTAGAAATAAAATATATAAGTCAAATATAAAATTTATACTCTATATTAATTATTTATATTTATAAGTTGAATAAAAATAATTTATTAATTATCTAGGCTAAAAAATATTAAGTTTTATTAAGTTTTGTTAACTTTATTTAACTTTTGTTAAGTTTTTTTAACTTTTGTTAAGTTTTTTTAACTTTTGTTAAGTTTTGTTAAGTTTCGTTAAGTTTTGTTAATTTTATTAAGTTTTGTTAAGTTTTGTTAAGTTTTGTTAAGTTTAATAAACTTTTTTTAATAATTATTTTATAACTTTACTATAAATAGTTAAAGTAAAAACAAATTAAGTAAAAGGAAACTAGCAAAATATAATTTCTTTTAATCATAATAATAAAGAATGTTAAAATTAAAAAATTCCAACAAACAAATAAAAACAAAATAAATATTAACTAAAATATTTTTAGAAAACATATAAATTGTTTTATTTTTAGTACTAAAATAAGTAAGAATTAGCACTAAAAAAATCTAAATTACTTTATACCCTTTTTTAAACTTATGATTGAATAATATAAAAGAAATTAAAGATAAAATAATTTCTTTGATATAAATTGAACAATTCCAAAACAATTTAGAAAAACTACAAATAAATTTATAAGAATTAATGAAATCAACAATTTGTAAATTTTAAATACCAAATATAAATATATTAAAACAACCTAAACAAGCAACAAAATAAGAAAATAACTTATGAGAAATTAAAGTGTTGAGGATTAATTAATCAAAAGAAAGTAATAAAAAACAAATAAATAAAAATAAAAAACTAAAAAATTTGCTTAATTAAGTATTAATAATAAAAATATAAAAAGTAATTTAAAAAGAAATAAAAGCAAGTGAACAAATCATTATAAAAACAAATTGATAAAAATTAATACTTATAAAAATAGTAATTCATAATAAAAAAATGAATTAATTGAACTTTCTAAGTTTGTTAATAATAAGACCGCACAAATAATCTCTATCATTTTTGAGCAGTCTTCCCTCGCTGTCATCAACACAAGCCCTATTAACCCTCTGCAAAATGTCGCTAAGAAAATTATCGCTGAAAACCTTTTGAGAGTTAGAGCAATTAGAGAGATTTTTAGAAAGTACTCTTTGGAAACGTTCGAGAGCAATCATAAGTTTTCTAAAAAAGGTTCTACGGTCCATATTAAAGAGAGCCGGGCAACTGCTAGAAGGAATATTGTCAACATACCTAGCCATTAAGAGTTGAACGTAGTCAGATTTAAGTTCGGCGAGAGATTTATCGACAATACATTTAAAATTAAGTAAGTTGATTTTTTGCTGTTCAAGAAGAATAATCCCATCTGCTAAATCATAAAGAGTAAGACTCGAAGGCAAAATCATAGAATTAGAAGCCCTTGAAAGAACAAGTTTATCAATCGACTTAACCAAGTTAGGAACACAAGAATAAACCGAAAGAAAGGAACGACTCCAAGTTCTCAAAGCCTTCTTGTCAAAATTGTTAGGATTAAAATCATTCATAAGGAATTGAGTTGAGTCAACAGCAAAATCATCACTTATATTTAAAAAATCAAATTTCATTTAAACCTCCATATTAAAAGCGCTCCCTATTAATATAATACCGTAAAGATGACAAGGCGTGTCCACTTAAAAAAAAGTGGATATTTTTCCCTGTCAATTAAATTCTCTCACATAAAAATGACAAAATCAATATTTAGTACACTTTTTTTTAAAAAAAATTTTTTTGGCAAAAAAACAAGCGCTCATAGAGTAATCATAAATTAAAAAAAGCAACAAATAAAAATGATTTTTTAAAAAAAAACTCACGAAAAAAAAATAGTGTAAAGAAAATGAAAGTTTTTGAAAGAATAAGAAAGATTTATAAAGATTATTATAAAAATAATTAACAAATATGTAGTTTTTTAAGAAAAAAATAAGAAATAATAAGAAAAAGTTTAAGTAATAAAATTTAAAAAAAGAAATTTATATTGTTAAGAAAATAAAAATTAAAAAATTATATTGCTAAGAAAAAAATCATTAAAAAATATTTATTAAAAAAATGTTTTATAAACTATTGCAATTCCAACTGTATTAACTAAGAAACAAAAAATTAAAAAAGAACAAAACCAAAGTTGTAATTCTTCATATATAAAGGTTTTTACAACTTAATTTTTTCAAATTGTTTTCTAAAATTAATTTTATAAAAGTAAAAAAAATAGTTATACAAACTTACTTCTAAGATTCAAAAAGTTTTAAATAGAGTAAAAATTTTTAGTTTAAAAGAGCAAGAATTAGTAATTTTAGTCTTTAACAAAAAAGTAAACAATTAAGTATTTAAAGTTAATATAAAGCCTAAAAAGTTATCCACAATAAAATGAAAACAAAAAAAGTGCTTATAATAAAGCACTTTAACATTAAATTAAGCAATGTTGTCCACAAAATCACATAATTTTAGCAATTTTTTCAAGAAAAAAGTAATAAAGAAAGTCATAAAAAGAAAAAAGTTGATTAAAAAGAAAAACTATAAAGAAACCAACAAAAAAGAATATCTACTAAAACTACTCTTTTAAAAAAAACTTAACTTAATAATAAATAAAACAAAAAAGAAAGAAATATAAAAGAAAGAAGTTGCAGTTTTTTAGCAAAAAATTGAATTCACAATAAATTAACAACTTTATCCACAAAGGAAAACGAGATTAAGCGAGTTTATCTTGCTCGACATTTAAAGAATTGATATTATCATCAAGCATACAAATTTTGTTGATAGAAATTTCGTAAGCGACTCTTGTTTCTACGCAGTCGTCATCTAACTTTTTTTGGTACTCCCTACTTTGAATACGACCTATAATACTAACTTTTTGACCGACAACAAAATTTTTTAAATATCTAGCATTTCTACCCCAAGCGATAGCAGGTAAATAATCTGACTTATTGTAAGACCTATTTACAGCAATAAGAACATCACAAATTTCACGACCGAAAGGCGTAGTTCTAAAAACGGGCTCTTTGCAAATAAAGCCACTAATTTCGACAAGATTTGGGTTCATAGAATAGTCAATCTCGACAACACTTCTAACAAAAACATTGAGAATAAGTTTACTTTTTCCATCTACAAACTTGTTGTAACTTCTAAACTGACCCTGAACGGCCACAAGATTACCCACGACAAAAGAGTTATCGAGCAACTTTTCGCTAATAATGACAGGAATAGTGTCAAAATTATTAGACAATCTTTCGATATTAATAAAAACCTCATAGAAGCCTTCGCCAAAAGATTCGTGGCTAAAAACGGGCGCAGAAGCAACAGTACCTCTTAAAAAAACTTTGTTATTTTCCATCAATTCGTAATTCATTTTTTTCTCCCTTAAATTTAAAATAAAACGGACAAACGCCTAAACTTACAAACCCAACTAACAAGAAGATAAATAAACAAAAACCTTATAAAACAGTCTAAAACTTAATAAATCTTAATTAAACTTAATAAAATAGTCTAAAACTTATTAAAACTTAATAAAAGTTAAGTAAAAATTTATTAAATTATTATATTTAATTAATCAAAATTAAAAAGTTCTAGCATAATAAAGTTAAAAAATAGATATAAGTCTTATTAAAAATTAGTTTAAAATACATTATAAACAAACAATTTAATACTACTTAGCAATTTGTTTACCCGTATGGTCAATATAAAAATCAGATTTTAAAAGCAAATCGCTAATTTTAACAAATTCAAAGCCTCTACTTTTTAAAGTGGTAAGCACGCTAGGCAAATAGTCTAAAACATAATCAGCATTATTGTGGCACAAGATAATTGAACCCGAACCAACCTTAGTAATAATATTGCTAATAACTTTTTCAGACGAGATATTTTTCCAATCGCAAGAGTCAACATTCCATTGAACAGTTTGCAAATTAAGACTTTCAGCAGTAGAAATAACATTGTTGTTATAAGCGCCAAAAGGAGCACGGAATAAAGTAACAGGCTGATTAGTAATTCTTTGAATTTTTTCCATAGAAGTTTCAAGTTCTAGTTGAATTTGAGAAGTTGAGAGTTTAGTCAAATCAGGGTGAGTATTACTATGAGTACCAATTTCCATACCATAATTAAAAATAGTTCTAGTAAGTTCGGGGTATTTGTCAACCCAGATACCAACCAAGAAGAAAGTGGCCTTAACATCAAATTGTTCCAAAATTTTTAAGATGCCCTCAGTTTTATCGGCGCCCCAAGAAGCATCAAAAGAAATGGCAATTTGATTGCTAGAATTGTCAACACAGTAAACAGGAAGTTTTCTATTTGAGTTAGACAAAAATACACTAGCAAGAGGAGCCTCTCCACCGAGCGAAGAACAAAGAAGAATAAGTACCAAAGTTAGAAGAACAACTAACTTAATGGTCTTGCTAGAAAAACTTAAAAAAACTATCTTACCCTGCCTTTTCATAATACACCCCAAGCGAATAAAAATTTTGACAACAAATGTAGCAAAAAGACTAAAAAACTGAGAAATAAAAATTAAAATAAATAAATAATTTGTTTAAAAGAGATTAAAAATTAAGAATATCTTAAATCTTAAAATATTAAATTAAAACAAATCAAACAAGCATTAAAAAAACTAATAAATATATGTAAAATTAAAAAAGAAAAAGAATTAAATAAAAAATTTTTTAGAATATTTTGCTAACATTTATTCAAAAAATTACAAGACAAATTTTTAAAAATAAGTCTTAATAAAAGATATTCAGTTATAATTAAAAAAATGAGTATGACAAGAAAATAAATATAAAATCAAATGTAAAAATATAAGTAAACTAATTAATTATAAACTTAAATTAAACAATAATTAGATAAATAAAAAAGAAAAAAGATAGACAAAATTTCTATCTTTTTCTAACATATTGCATAAAAATAAAATTAAATAACACTAAAACTTGACTAGCAAAAACTTAATAAAACTTAATAAAAGTTAATAAAACTTAATAAAACATAAATAAACTTAATAAAACTTAAATAAACTTAATAAAACATATTAAAACTTAACAAAATAGTCCAAAACTTAAATAAACTTAATAATTCTTAAAAAAAGTTAATAAAATAGTCTAAAACTTAATTAATCTTAATAAAACTTAACAAAAAAACAATCACTAAACAAAAAAGCATTTAATAGAACTAAATATCTGCGCTAATACCTACCTTACTGACAGGAATAGTCTTTTTAGTTTTATCAAAAGGTTTTGCTTTGTCAGATTTAGAGCAAATTTTAATTAAATCAGTTGACCTTGAAAAGAAGTTAGAATTTTTATCAAACAAGCAAATTTCCTTAGGATTAGTAACAAGACAAGAGAAAGCGAGTTTTTCGCCGGAGTGAAGTTTTATACCCTTTCTATACCTAGCACTAGGGTCAATCGAAGCGGTAATAACACGCTTACACAGTCCGTTTTGAGTAACGACAACAATTTCGCCCTCATTATTGACACAACTGTCAATACTTAAACAATAGTCGCCCTCAGCCAAATTAATACCCTTAACGCCACCAGCGACTCTACCTTGAACAGGAATATCATCAGTTTTAGCATTTAAGACCATACCTGAGGAAGTAACAAAAACAAGATTGTAATTAGTTAAGAGTTCAGACTCGACCTTAATAAGCCTATCATCATCTTTAAGTTTAATTGCTTGGTAAGCGTTTTTAAGTAAGTTATATTCAGATTTAGGAGTTTTCTTGACCATACCGAACTTAGTATAGAACATTAAATTACCTTCTTGATTTTCTATGTCCTGATTGAAAATGGCAACAATATGCTCATCTTTTTCGAGTTCCTTAAACAAATCAGTTTCAGCGACACCACGCCCTCTAAACTTACATTCACCAATTTGTGAGGCGTTAATCTTAAAGCAGTTACCAAGCGAAGTGAAGCAAAGCAACTTAGAATTAGACAAACAATCAAACTTAATAACATTAATATCAGCCAAAGTAGAGTCCTCTTTAATATCTCTACTAGATTGGAAATAATTTTTTTCTTTGATAAGTTTAAACGAGTTATCAAGAGCCTTTAAAATAATAATATTTTGAGGAACATTTATCTTTTTAAGGTCCTCATTAACGCTAATTTTAGCGCTTTCCTTAGCGAACTTAGTAAGTCTATCCTTTTTATATTTTTTTCTAATCTCAAAGAGTTCCTTTTTAACAACTTCAAATTGTTTTTTAGGAGAAGCCAAGACTTCTTTTAAATACTTAATGAGTTCGTGCAAAGATTTAAGTTCTTCCTCTAACTTATAGACTTCAAGACTAGTTAGTCTAGCAAGTCGCATATCCAAAATAGCCTGAGCCTGTCTATCTGAAAGTTTAAATTTATCGATAAGTCTAACCTTAGCCTCAGAGGAATTCTTACTTGTTTTAATAATTTTGACGACGGCGTCAATATTTTTAATAGCGATGATAAGACCTTCTAAGATATGAGCCCTTTCCTCAGCCTGACTAAGTTCGAACTTAGACCTACGAACAATAATCTCTCTTTGGTATTGACTATAATAAGAAATAATATCTAAAAGTCCCATTTGTTTAGGTTTTCCACCAGCGATAGCAACCATATTGATACCAAAGGTACACTGCAAATCGGTGTATTTAAGAAGTGAATTATAAATTTTATTTACACTAGCATCCTTTTTCAAACGAATAACAGCACGCATACCTTGTCTATCAGATTCATCTCTAATTTCGGCGATACCACCTAAATCGTATTTATCCTCCTCTTTAAGTTCGAGGATTTTTCTAAGGAGAGTAGATTTGTTAACGCCATAAGGGATTTCAGTAATTACAAAACTCTTTCTATCAGAACCCTCGCCTTCCAAGTGGATTTTAGCACGAATATAAATCTTACCCTTACCTGTCTTGTACGCCTGAACAAGTTCAGAAGAATCAAGAATATAAGCGCCCGTAGGAAAATCCGGACCTTTAATAAACTTCATCATCTCGGCAAGAGAAATCTTAGGATTGTCAATGTAGGCAATAACCCCATCAATAACTTCTGCTAGGTTATGAGGAGGAATATTAGTAGCAAGACCAACGGCAATACCCATAGAACCATTTACTAAAAGGTTAGGAAATCTACCCGGAAGACAAACAGGTTCTTTTAAGGTATCATCAAAGTTGAGTTCCCACTTAACAGTATTTTTATCTAAATCTCTTAGCAACTCCATAGCCAAAGGCGAAAGTTTTACCTCAGTATATCTCATAGCAGCAGGAGGGTCTCCATCAATACTACCGAAGTTACCTTGGCCGGTAATAAGAACTTGACTACAACTAAATTCCTGAGCCATATTAACAAGTGCTTGATAAACTGAACTATCTCCATGAGGATGATATTTACCTAAACAATCACCAACGATTCTAGCCGACTTTTTAAAAGGCGAATCAGGAGTAACACCAAGTTCTAGCATATCATAGAGGATTCTACGCTGAACAGGTTTAAGCCCGTCTTCTACACGAGGCAAAGCCCTATCGATGATAACGTGCTCAGAATAAGGAATCATAGACTCATGCAAAATAGTCTCAATATTTTTGTAAATAATACCATCAACTACCTCACTAGACCCACCATCGTAAAACAATCTCTCGTTGTCAATCTTACCACTGACACCAAAAGCATTGCTACCAACGTTAAGGCTAACCTCCTCAAAATCACGATTTAAAAGGTCAACGCTCTTTTGCAACAACCTTTCATTTTTTATTTGTTCGCTATCCTTTTCATCTTGACCTTCAAAATTTGTTACACTTGAACTTGACAAACTCGAAGGTTTTTTACCCCTAAAACTTGGATTTTTTGTGCCATTTGTCACATTTTTATTACTATTGCTATTCTTATTTGTACTCAAATCTTCTCTTCCTTTTGTATCAAAATCAACTTTTTCTTCCTCAGAAGTTATATCACTATCTTCATTTTGCAAATCTAAAAAACTATCTCCTTCCTCATTAGTTGTTTGAAAAAGATTATCTTCTTCTTGAATTGAATCAAATTGCTCATAGTTACTTTCTTGGAAAGAATTATCTAATTTACTTTCAAAATCTTGATTAGTGACCTCTGCTC
This sequence comes from uncultured Christensenella sp., assembly GCA_949290565.1. GTDB lineage: Bacteria > Bacillota > Clostridia > Christensenellales > UBA1242 > UBA7862. The sequence continues at coordinate 63,547 of CASESH010000018.1, forward strand.
GCTTTTTGTCTTGATTTGAATAATTATAGTCTTCACTTTCATTAAAATCATTGTCCATATTAGTTTTTGTATGACTATATTTTTCCAAATCTTTTTCATTGTCAAAATCTTCATTATCTAATTCACTAACATTGTCAAACTCTTGACTACTTGTTTCACTGTTGTTGTCAAACTCTTGACTACTTGTTTGTATATGGTTACTTACTGAAATATCAGATTCATCATTTTGATTATCTTGTAGTTTATAAATAAACTCATTTTGTTTAACTTGTGAATTGTCAGTTATATTGTTATAATTAAAATCATTAGAACTATCTTGTGTATTTTCATCTAAGAAATTATTTTCAAAATCACTTTCAGAATCATTCAACTGCTCTTGCCAATTAGAATTTAAATCTTCATAAGATTGTTTAGGGCTATCATTTTCCCTATTTTCTCTGGCCTTTTGACTAAGTCTTTTAATGTAATTTTGCTCATCTAAAACATTTTTATTTGACTTAGTAATCTTATTTAAAATTTTTTGTTTATTAGATAAGTCTTGCTCATTAGAAGTTTCAACTTGCTTGTATTTACCCGTAACAAAATCGAAAGAAAGTTGACCTTGCGCTATCCCACTTTCTCTCTGCTCTTGACTATCTTCTTTTTCCTCATCTTCTCTAACAAACAACTCACTTACATCAATTTGACCGGGAATGGAATCATCAAAATTATTTTCATTATTGTTGTTGTCAAAATCTTCATCATCAAACATAAAAACCTACCCAAAATAATAAAAGAATTTATTAAAATAAAAAAATTTATAAAGTAAACCATTATAAGTTAAAATTTTGTAACATAAAATATTTAGCAACAATTTAAGTTAAAACAGTACTGTTTTTTAAAATATAAATAGATTTATATTTATCTAAAATTAGTTAAATTAATTTTTTAATAAAAAAATAATTTTATTGTGTTATCCTAGTAAATTTGTTTTTCATTTAAAGAATAAAATCAATATTAAACAAATAGTTAGTAAGACAAAATTAATGAAGCTATTTTTTCTCGTATTTCATAAACTCATCTTCTTTATTAAAATCAACATACTGAGAAAGATATTGCTTTCTTGACTCGATATCGTTACCCATAAGAGTAGTAATAGAAAGTTCAGCATTGGCAATATCATCAATACCAACTTTAATAAGCATTCTAGTTTCAGGATTCATAGTAGTTTCCCACAGTTGGTCTGGATTCATTTCTCCAAGGCCTTTGTACCTTTGAATAGAATAACCCTTGCCAAACTTTTTAATAACCTCTGGGAGTTCCTTGTCCGAATAAACATATTCACTCTTGTCTTTTTTATAAATTCTATAAAGAGGAGGCAAAGCAATATAAACGTGCCCGCAAGAAATCAAATCTCTCATATATCTAAAAAAGAAGGTGAGCAAGATAGACCTAATATGAGCACCATCTTGGTCAGCATCTGAAAGAATAACTACTTTATGGAATTTTAAATTTTTTAAATTAAAATCTTCCCCAATACCAGCGCCCAAAGAGGCGATAACAAGCCTAAATTCCTCATTAGAAAGGACTTGTTCTAATCTCTTTTTTTCAGCATTAAGAGGTTTTCCCCTAAGAGCAAGAACAGCCTGAAAACTTCTATCTCTACAAAGTTTAACAGTTCCCCCAGCACTATGACCTTCAACAATAAAGAGTTCATTAAGTTCAGCATTTTTACCCGTACAGTGAGCGAAATTGCCAAGCAAACTAGAAGATTCTATGCTATTTTTTTGTCTATTCAAATCTTTTGCCTTTTTTGCCGCAATTCTAGCACGAGCCGCATTTTTTGCTTTTTCTATAATACTAGTAGCAATCTTAGCGTTTTCTTTCTTGTCAAAAAACCTTGTCAAGCCTTTGTAAATCATACTTTCTACAAGACCCTTAACCTCAGGATTACCCAACTTAGTTTTTGTTTGTCCTTCAAATTCAATATCGTGCATTTTTATAGCAAGAACAGTAGAAATTCCCTCACGATAGTCCTCACTAATTAAATTTTCCTCTTTTTGTTTAATTAAATTTAATTTTCTAGCAACCTCGTTCATAGCACGAGTTAGCCCATTTTTAAAACCTACCTCATGAGTTCCACCCTCAGTAGTTGGAATGTTATTAACATAACTGAAAACACTCTCTGCGTATGAATCTGTATAAGAAATTGCAACAGCCATTTTTAAACTATCGTTTTCATCTTCAAGATAAATGTAGGGTTTAAAAATAGATTCCTTAGCATCATTAAGGTAGTCCAAAAAGTCAATTAAACCGTTATCAAACTTATAATTATGTTCAATTCCATCTCTATCATCTTTAAAGAAAATGTTAATACCTCTATTTAAGAAAGCAAGTTCTTTCAACCTCTTTCTAATAACTCCCGACTCTAAAACATTTTCTCCAAATATTCGTTTGTCAGGCAAAAAAGTAATCGAAGTACCCGTTTTGTCAGTCTTACCAACTTCATAAAGTTTCTTATCAACTACTCCACCGTGAACCTTATTTTTCTTGTCGGCAACTGACTTAAAACTAATCTTGTACATTTTGCCATTTCTACAAATCGTGGCCTCTAAATATTCACTAAGAGCATTTGTAACACTTGCCCCAACTCCGTGAAGTCCTCCCGAATAATTATAATTTGAAGAATCAAACTTTCCCCCAGCGTGTAATTTCGTGAATACTAATTCAGCCCCAGAAATTTTGTAAGTTGGATGCAAGTCAGTAGGTATTCCCCTACCATTGTCGGTAACCGTAACTGAACCATCTGTGTGCAAGTTAACCCAAATCGAATTTCCAAAGCCATTAGATATTTCATCTATACTGTTATCTACTATCTCCCAAAGTATATGATGAACACCCTTACTACCCGTTGAACCTATATACATTCCCGGTCTTAATCTAACTGCATCTAAACCCTCTAATACAACTAAATCTTTTGCGTCATATGTTTTTCCCACAATAAAAGCCCCCAAAAAGAAAATATATTTTTTATAAGTAATTTTTAATTTATTTTAATAATTAAATATCTTTGTTTTTAATTTCTTTGATAGCAAGGGATTTTGTGTAGTAAAATTTTTAAAGATTTTACCAAAAAAGTTTTTACAAAACTTTTTGCCAAAAGCCCTGCTTTTGACACAAAATCCCACATAATTAAAAAGAACAAATAAATTAAAAATACCCACTATAAACACCTACAAGATAAATTATACATTAAAAACACAAATAATTCTAGTAAATCAAGCACTTTTTAAAAATAAGAAGCGAAAAAAAAGAGATAGACAAACAAAAAACACAAAAAAGATAAAAATCAAAATTATCAAATTTTATAAAGTAAATAAATTTTAACCTTATAAATTTTTAAACCTTAAACAATATTATAAGCCTCAACAAAGTAATAAGAATATTATTAGGATAAAATAAAAACAAAAAAAATTAATAATATATGTAAGATAATAAAATTGATTAAAAATGGCAAAATTTAACAAGTTGCAAAAATTAGGTAAGAAAAAAGATTACAAATTTTATGCTTAAAAACAATAAATTTTTACTTAGAAAATTAAATATACATATGTTGCTTCGGAATAAAGCAACACCCTATTAAAATAAAATAAATAATTTTTTAATCAAAATACATAAAAAGACATAAACTACTAGTATGAAAACAATAATTTTAACCGGAGGAGGCACAGGAGGACACGTATTTCCAAATGTAAGTTTACTTCCCGAACTTAAAAAACATTTTGATAAGATATATTATTTTGGAACAAATGGAATAGAAAAAGAAATAATATCAAACTACAAAGATATAAAGTTTGTAGAAATTTTAGCGCACAAATTTGATAGAAGCAAAAAAATAAATAATATAAAACTTCCATTCAAAATAATGTCAAGCACGCTAAAAGTACTAAAAGAAATAAAAAAAATTAAACCAGATATAATTTTTTCGAAAGGAGGATATGTTAGTGTACCCGTATGTCTTGCAGGTTTTATAAAAAAAATTCCAATAGTAAGCCACGAGTCAGATTTAACATTAGGCAAAGCCAATAAATTAATTTATAAATTATCAAAAACAATGTGCACCACATTTTCTAAAACGGCAAAAGGGTTAAAAAAAGGAGTCTATACAGGTGCTCCAATAAGAAAAGAATTAGATGAAGGAAGCGTACAAAAAGGAAAAGAAATTATAGATTTTAAGAACGACAAGCCAACCGTAATGGTAACAGGAGGTTCAACGGGAGCAAAGAATTTAAACCAAGCAATATTTGAAGCCCTCCCTATTCTAACAAAAAAATATAATGTAATTCATCTTGTTGGAAAAAATAAAGGTGCAAAAATAGAATGTAAAGATTATTTTCAATTAGAATATACCAATCAAATTCAACACCTGTTTAAAATGAGTGATATAGTAGTTTCACGAGCAGGCTCTGGTGCAATTTATGAACTTTTACATCTAGGAAAACCTATGTTATTGATACCCCTTCCAAAAGGCAACTCACGAGGCGACCAGGAAGAAAATGCAGAATATTTTAAGCAAAAAAATTATGCGCTAGTTTTAAAAGAGAAAGATATAACAACAAAAAGACTAATTGAAAATATAGATTATTTGTACAAAAACAAAGAAAAATTTTTGGACATAGTTAAAACGGAAGAAACGGGAAAAGGTAATCAAAAAATAGTAGAACAAATTCTACTTGCACTAAATAAAAAAAGTTAAGAGATAATAAAAGTAGTAAAAATTTATAAAAAAAGAAAACCTTTAACAAGAATAAACAATAAAGATTAGTTCAAAAAAATAAATTTAAATTAATCATAAAAAAATTTTTAAAGAAATATCAAAATTAAATATTGCTATAAAGATAAATAAAAATTAACTTTTAAATTATATAAAACAATTATTATTTTTATTATATAACTATAAGAATATCTTAAATTTTTATAAAATAGTTACTAATTAAATAAGAATAAGTAAGTATATTTAGTAAATAAATGTAAGTAAATGTATAACTAAATAAATGTAAGTAAATGTATTAATTAAATAAAAATAAGTAAATATTAATTATATTATTTTTAGATTATTAATATTAATTAAACTATTTTTATTATACAATTTTAAAAATAAATTAAATTTAAAAATGATTTATTTTATAATAATGAAAATATACTTTAAAAAAAAAGAAAAACTAAACAAATAGTTTTTCTTAAAAAAATTAGTTAGAAATTAATAT
>CASESH010000019.1 GCA_949290565.1 uncultured Christensenella sp.
ATAAAAGAAAAGATTTTAATGTAATTAGTGATTACTAATTACATTAAAATCTTTAGTAAAGATAATACATATCTTAGCAATACACTATAGTTTTCTCTAAATGTTCTACTTTCTGGTAATAAAGCTTCACTTTTAGATTGAGTGATTTCAGATGAGATAAGAGGTAGTTTTGATGCTACTTCTATAGAGTTATGATCACTAAGTAATAGTCTTAATCCAAAATTTACTCCAGTTCTAAATTGTTTTTTCTCTATAGATGCTATTTGTCCATTTTTTACATAAACATCACTAGCACTTATATTAAATGTTCCAACTCCTGCAAAAGCTCCAGCAAACAACCCAACACCAACGAAACTAGAATTAGGTGTGAAATTATACATTGCATCAACATTCAAATCATAATCTATAAAATTTGCAGTGCTAGCATCTTTTTTTCTGTATCAAAATTGCTATCTACACTAAAATAATATCTAAGTCCAAAGCCTGCTATTGCCTATATAATGTTTGTATCCAATTAATGCTCCCATAAAAGCATCATTGCTATTATATTTATTCTTATTTCCACTTATAGTTACATCTTCTCCTCTATTAACAAACCCTACACCTACTCCTAAAAATACACCATTACTCTCAGCAATCAAATTTGTAACTATTGCAATATTAAGGAATAATCCCAAAACAATCTTTTTTATTATTAAAATACTTCCTCCACATTTAACATTACGCCAATAATTTGTTAATGGCAATAACGTTATATTTAAAAAAAATAGCTAAATGGCAAATTGGCAAATATTATTAACTAGTAGTTGGTTTTAGTCTCTTTTTAAATTCCTTTATGATAAAATTATTAGAAAAACGATGTTCAGTTGCATAATGTTTTAGTCTCTTTTTAAATTCCTTTATGATAAAATCTGAATCTGTTCATAGCTTTTAAAGTATCTGTTTTAGTCTCTTTTTAAATTCCTTTATGATAAAATGCGACTCCTATCAAGTCTATTTCCTTATGCGTTTTAGTCTCTTTTTAAATTCCTTTATGATAAAATAGACTTTCAAAAAATAAAGGAATATAGCAGCTTATACATTCTTTGTGGTGTGTAAATATTCTTTGATAGGGAATTTAAAAAGAGACTAAAATAAGTGGTTTTGCACGGATCCACGCAGGATATCAATTCCTAAAACCGTGCTCATTTTAATATTTAAAAATCAAAAAGAGTTAGATTCTTATCATCATTTATTTTTTCATTAAATGATACTTCACCTACAAGTATTTTCATATTATCAAATTGTTTTTCTGTGATTATTAAAACTCTTACATTTCCATTAGGTGGTAGGTTTTTTTCTACAGATTTTATTGCACTTTTGGCTGAAGTAATTCCTTTGCAAATTTTTACATAAACACTAAATTGCATCATAAAAAATCCAAGTTTTATTAGTGAAGTTCTGAATTTTGAAGCATGTTTTCTATCTTTTTTACTTTTGGTTGGTATGTCAAACATTAATAATACTCTCATAAATTTATCTTCTATCATCTAGCTTTACCATTGTTAGCTCACTACCTTCTAGTAATGCATTTTTAAAATTTTGAATATAAAAATTTATAGCCCTATTTAAAGGGTAAGTTTTATTTTCTATAATTATTTCTTCTTGCAAGATTTGAATTAATATTTGTTTTGTTTCTTTATCTAAAAATTCACTATCTTTTTTATCTTTTAATTTAAATACACAAAAATCAACTATAGGCCTAAAAATTTCTATTAAATCATCACAAAGATTAAAATCATTATATATATTATCATGTTTAATACCTTGCCATGGTAATAACCCACTTATACAAACAGCTCGAAGTATATTTGTTCTTACTATAGCATATCCATAATTTAGCGCAGAATTAATAAAGCATATATTATTTCTAGTAAAATTTTTATCAAATAATGTTTTAAAATATAAAGCAGCAGCTGTTGCTTCTGAATTTTTTGCATCATTTAAACTTACATTTTTTGCTAGGTCTAAAAGTTTATTGGATTCTTTTATATGATTTGTAATTTTTAAAATATAAGCTTGATTTAATATTTTATTTTTTATGATTTTTTGCCATAAAATAGCTTTTCTTTGAAGACTTACTGCTATTTGTTTTTTGCTATTTTTGCACTTATAAAATGTCCTAAAAATGGAGAAAAAAGTCCATTTATATTATGACTTTCATCACAGGTTAAAAGTATTATTTTGTATTTAGCTAAGGCACTAAGCAAACTTGAAGTAATGCTTGCTTGTAAAGATTCTAATATAATAAAATTTATATCTTTTAGAAAAATTTTAGCTTCTTTATTATCTTGTTTTACAACAATATGGTTTAATTCAATGCTTAACTTTGCTTGATTTGTTATTAATATACTTTTAAAAGCTTCATCATAAGCCATATTTTTTACTTGTTTTTAGTGAAATACTTTGTCTTGGTGCAAAATCAGCTTTAATTTTATCTCCAAGAGGAGTAACGATATATTTTTCAAATATTTTTAAATTTTGAATTCCTAATCCGCTTACTTTTACACTTCCTTCTTTTGCATTGGAAAATAACAATTTTTGATTTTCTGTTAAATTTTCTAATTTATTATCATGTTTTTCAACACAAATACTAGAATTACTAATATCAAAACCATTATAATAAGCAAACTCAGCTTCTTGCATATCTTTTTTTTGTAATAAAACTAGATCATTTTTATATAGTGAAAAACAAAATTCATAACTTTCATTTATTTCTTGCCATTGTTTTGGATTGTTATTTTTATCTTTACCAATAACTACTATTTTATTTGGCAAAATTCCTAAGGCAAAATCCATGGTATAAATAGGTATGGCATAAAATTTATTTTGTTTTTTAAAGATATCAACTCTTACCATAGTATCATTTTCAACATATTTTGTGCCTATTTTCCTTATTTTTCCACAATCTAATGCTGTATTTAAACCTTCTTTAGAATTATATTTTTTAATCATTTCACTTTCAGAATAAAAAGTTTCTTTGTGTAAAGCACCTCTTGCTCTTTTTCTAGGTGGTTTTGAGACAAAAATTTCATCAACTTTGTTTAAAATTTTTTCTCTAAATCCTTCAAATGGTGCAAAAAATTTTGATTGATCTTTATACTCTTTGCTTGTTAATTCTTTAGCATAAAGTTTTGCTTTCAAAAGCTCTTGATTTTTTTTAAAATCTGAAAAAGCTTTTATGATTGAATTTGTGCTATAAGCAACTATAATAGCATCAAGTGCATGATGGAGATGATTGCTTCTATCTTTTTGAGCAAAACCCCAAGTATGTCTTAAAACAGATGTAAGCATTCCATTTATTGTTTGAACATGATTTTTGCTACCTTTTTCACCACTTTTTAAGCTTATATCTTCTTTTTCATCTAAAGGCAGAAAAGCTAAATATTCTTTTGTATATTTACTTATTAAACTTGAAATATATCTAGTATCATTTAAATTTCTACTGATAAAATCTTGTTGCTGTTTATCTTTAAAATTTTTATCTAGAACTCTATTTTTCTTTTTATAGGATAGATTTTGTGCTAATGCTTGGATTTTATTCCATTTTTGTGAATTTTCTCCAAAAGCTTCAAAAGGTGTTTTATTAAGTTTTTCTTGATTTTCCTTGGTAAAAACCAAAACCTTGTTTATAAATGAATCATCAAAGCTTCTTGAGTAAGGATAAATATGATCTACCTCTAGAGACTTTTCATCTCTTAGATGTTCTAATGTTATTTTATTATCACTATATATACAAAATTCTTTTTGTTCTTTCCAGAGTTTGAGTTTTAATATATTTTTAGTATTTGCTTTAAGTCCTATATTTTCACACTCACTTAAAGCCCAAGTATTGATCGCTTGATTTTGTTTTTGCTCGCTTTCTATTTCTTTTCTTCTTTTTTTATTAAGCCCTATTTCTCTTGATAGCTCTATATGAATTTTATGCATTTTTCCATATTTTTTAAGCAAAGCATTTAGAACTTTTCTATACTCACTTATAGCTCTATTTACTATAGGATTTGTAAGCTCTTGTGCAAAAATACTATCACAAAAGGCAGGAAGGAAATCTTGCTTTTGATCAATTGATTTTGTTTTTAGATTTAAAGTTCTGCAAGCTTCGTCATATCTCTTCCCTTCTCTCATTAAAGGTAAGATTTTATCTAATGCTTTGAAACTAAGATTTATATGATCATTAAATTCAATTTCCAATAAAGCATTGATTTGTTCATTACTTAAATTATATTTACCTAGCTTAACTCTTAGTTTATCATTATCTTTTATCAAAGTAATATATGTAGCTATTTGATCTAGTTCTTGTCTGTTAAGAGAATGATCTCCTAAGGCTTTTTTAAATTCTACTAACTTTTTAAAATCAACTAATTTTATACTTTCTACATCATCTTTGTCGTATTTAAGACTACTAAAATTGATACTTTCATGTAAATTAATATAAGCTCTAAATTTTTTATAAGTAATATTTCCTTTATCTAAAATATGATTTAAAATATCATTTATTATTTTAGATGATATAATCTCTCCACTTGTTTTTTCTAAATTTTTTAATTCATTGATAATCTTGGTTAAAGCTACAAATTCCCAAGCACTATAAGAATTTTTGCAAGCTCTTTTTTCTTCTTCAAAAAAAGTACAAGTTCCTACCAAGTGTGAAAAATCTTTTAAAGGTCTTTGAAAAAATGCATCTTCTATAATCTCTTTTATAAAATTGTCACTATAGCTATAACCAAATTCTTTTTGTTTTTCTAGGATTAATCTTAGCTCTTTTTCTAAATCACTTGCTAAAACACAATTGTTGTAATTATCTTTAGTGTTACGGATTTTGATGAAATTTTTAGTATTTTCTTTATATTTCTGAAAGAATTCTTTATAAAAATATTCTCCAACGCTTTGATATTTTTCTAATTTTAAAGTATTATTTTTTAAAGCACTTAAAATTTTACCTTTTTTAGCATCGTTTGACTTTTTTTCATTTTTATTCATATAACCACGATGTTTTGCTATGTGCAAAATCACTCTTGCTAAATCTTTAGCTTCTAGTTTTTGAATCAATGCTTTATATCTTAGTTCGTATGGACTAATCAATTTTCCTCTATAAGCTCTAGGAAGTTCTCCATCATCTGATATGTAATCTTCATAGCTTAATTTAAATTCTTTTGAGATTTTATATTTTAATTTAATAAGTCTTGATTTTCTTCTTTTCAATCTTCTTCTAGAACTTCTTGCATTTCGTCTAGGCAAAGCTAAGGATTCTTGAGTTTTTGGATGTTCAGCCTCGGTAAATATTCTTACACCACAATCTTTTAGTTCATCATTTTCAATAAAAGCCCAGCCTATAGAATTAATTCCTACATCAAAACCTAGTATTTTCATTTTCAACTTTCTTTATGAAATTATTATTTATAATGAATGATAAATAATAATATAAAATATGAGAAAAATTAATACTGTGATATATAAGATTTTCAAAGATTCTATTTCATTTCAAAAAATACTCAAACTAAATAATAGTCTCATTGATTTTATATTTATAATGAAGTTGTGTTAGTTTTTACATTTTAATTACTTGTGATAATAAGACATATATAATTTGGTGCCGAGGGTCGGACTCGAACCGACACAGGGTTGCCCCTACCAGATTTTGAGTCTAGCGCGTCTACCAGTTTCACCACCCCGGCTTATTTAAAAGAATGTGATTGTATCATAAAATATTATAAATTCAAAAAAA
>CASESH010000020.1 GCA_949290565.1 uncultured Christensenella sp.
TGTTATAAAAGTTGCTCGTGAAGTAACAGGTCTTGGACTTTCAGATGCTAAAACTTTGGTTGAAAGTGCTCCTGCAACAATTAAAGAAAATGTTTCTGCTGAACTTGCAAAAGAAATTGAAGCAAAGTTTAAAGAAGTAGGAGCTACTATTGAACTTAAATAAATAAAAATATTATTATATAAAAAACGCTTTAAAAATTTTTAAGGTGTTTTTTTTATTTTAAACTTAAAAAATCATTATATTATTTATTTAAACGATAATGTTTTTTAACTATTTTTATTAAAACATAATTTAAAAGTAAAAAAGTTTTTATATATAATTTTTTAATTAATTTTTTAATTAATTTTTTAATTAATTTTTCTTATTTAAAAAATTTATTTTTTATAAATGATTATTCTTTGAATAATATTTTAAATTGTGAGATATATCTTAAATATAATTTTTAGTCTTTCATTTTAGAAAATAATATAAAAAAATTAATTTATCTTAATATTTTTTATCTTATTAGTTTTAAAATATTTAAAAATTTCTTTTATTTGTTTAAATTTTTTGTCTAGATTTTTGTTTATTTAATCATATATGTTATACATTCTGGTTTGTTTGATAGAGAAGAATTAACTGTAATACCATTAGATATACACTTTCCATCTCTATTAAAAAGACAGTTTGCATGACAAACTAAATTGGAATCTTTTATATGCCTATAATTTTCAATTTTTGGCGGATTGTCTGTAAATATTTTACTACTAAAATCTTTTAATTCCTTATTATCTCCCTTTTTGTAACTCTTACAAATAAGTTCGCTAGATATGTTTATTTTTTGTGCTGTACATGTTAAGTTTTTATTAAATTCACAATTTGTTTTTCTACATCTTAAATCCATATTTACCTCGTTAAATAAAATATTGACTAACTTATTTTTTTTAAACATATTTTAACTTTTTTTAGAGTCTTTTAATTAGTTGACCTATTTTTAGTTAAATGTTAAAATTTAACCAGGAGTATATTATGAAAGTTTTATTGTTACAAGATGTCAAAGGTAGTGGAAAAAAGGGGGAAATTGTTGATGTAAGTGATGGCTATGCAAAAAATTTTTTACTTAAAAAAAATCTTGCTAAACAAGCCGATAAGACTGTTTTAAGTGAAAAGGCAAGTCAAAATGCTAGTCTTGAAAGAACTAAAATGCTTGAAAGAGAAGATGCAATAAAAAAATCGAATTTATTAAAAGATAAAGTTTTTACAATTAAAGCAAAAACAGGTGAAAATGGTAAATTATTTGGGGCAATTACCTCAAAAGAGATTGCAAGTGCTATTACTGAACAGGGAATTGAAATTGATAAAAAACAAATTTTACTAGATAATAATATTAAAGCGTTGGGAAAATATATTGTTCAGGCAAAACTTTATTCGGGTGTTATTGCAAAGATTAACATAGTTATTGAATGATATTAATTAATTTATAAAATAATTGAATTCTGTTTTTATATTTTAAAATGTATTGTTTTTACATAAAAAAAGGAAGTTTATAATTAAGAAAAACTTAAAAGTTAGACTTATAGATTATAAATTTCCTTTTATTTTTTAATATTCATATTAATTCTATTCACGTCTTGAACCTAATACAACAATCAAAAATCTTGCCAAGTTTAATATTGATACTAAGAGCGCTGCAACATATGTAAGTGCTGCGGAGTTTAGAACTTGCTTTGTTTGACTTAATTCTTCTTTGTTTAACACACCGGTTGATGATAAAACTTTTATTGCTCTATTTGAAGCATCATATTCAACAGGTAAGGTTGCAAGGTTAAACAATACTGCGAGTCCAAAGATAATTATTCCTGACCACAAAAATATGTTTCCAACTAAGGTGTTAGAATTTGCACCCAAATTAAAGATTAATCCAATAAATACTAGTGGCCATAATAGTGTAGAAGCAAAATTAGTTATAGGAATCAATACTTTTCTTATTTGATAGGGAATATAGCCATCTCTTTTTTGTAATGCGTGCCCAAATTCGTGACAAGCAACTCCAAGGGCAGACAGCGAGTTTGATGAATAAACATTTTCTGATAGGCAAATTTCTTCGGTAGTTGGATTATAATGGTCGGTTAAATTTCCACTAATACTTTTTACGGTAATATTAGACAAATCGCTGGATACTAAAAGCCTTTTTACTAATTGTCCAGCAGTTTCTCCCGACTGAGAATAAACTTTGCTAAATTTGTTAAAAGTTGACGTTACTTTACTTTGTGCATATATTGCAAAGATAAGTCCTGGTAAAAGAATAATACCCATTAAATAATATTGTAAATACATTTTTCACCTCAATAAATAGTATATATTAATTGCTTTAATTTATCAAATACATTGAATACTTTTTTACTTAATACATTAAAAATAATCACTATGAAATAAAAATAATTATTTATAGTTCTGTGATATTTATTATTTTATTTTCCTCATTAATACTAATATCAAAGATTTTTGCATACAATATGTCATTTTCTTTATATATTAGGGCTATTTCATTTATGTTAGCATCATTACAAAGTGATTGATGTGCAAATAAAAAACTTCCAAAAAATTTAACTAAATGTGCGTCTTTTAATTTCTTTTTTAATTCATTTGACAAATATTCTCTGGCAAGGTCAAAATTCTTCATTTTTACAGCATTAAAAAAGGCATATGGTATAAGTTCTCGTTGATGAATATAAAATGGTTGATTCTCATTATATACTAAATCACTTTTTAATGAAAAATTGTTTTCTAAATTATATTCTTTTACTACCCCGTGATGATTTACATCATAGGCGTTTTTATAAGTAGTGATTTTGTTTTTTTCACTTTCTAATAAATTAACTTCTTCTAAATTTAAAATTTTATAACTCTTTTGACTGTATTCTACAACGCAAATAACATATGTTTCATCCTTTGTTTTTGAATAAATTATTAACTTATTATCAATAGTTTTTGTATTTAAATCTACTATTCTTTTTAAAAAATCAATGTCTATAAAAGTCATATCTGAGTTTTCAATTCTTATTGTAAAAAAATCATTTTTCGACCAATACAAAGTGTGTTGTATATTAGCAAAATTAACAATCTTTGTTTGAATGTTAAATGGTTTTGGATAATGCACACAAAACGGGCGTACAATTAATAAAAGGTTGTTTTTGGGAAACTTTATTAAATCTAAGTTATGTGTATCTTTATTTAGTTTTGCTTTATCTAAAATTATTGCAGTTGAAAAGGCAAGATTATCGCCATTTTCTAAGGGATAAAAGGACAGTGTTAAAAACTTTTCATCTGTGTTTAGTAAAAATGTATGAATTTTATCTTGTACTAGTTGAGTTGAAAAATTTTGTGATTTTACTAGACAATTAAATTTAGGTTTTATATGTATTATATATTCCATAAAATTTTCCTTTTATATATTTTTATTTTTCTATTTTTAATTTTATGAATAAGGCTATTATTTGTGTAAATAATCTAAGAAAAGGAGTAAGTTTTATGGATGTTATTAACTTTGAAAAAGCAAAAGAACAGGTTAGAAAAAACATTAGTGAGGGTGAGATTAATGCGCTATTTCTAGGTCTTTTTAAAATAATGAAAAAGTCTATTTATCAATCATTAGAAAGTGAATTAAAAAGTGAATGTGCTATGGCGCAGGACAACTTTAAACAAACACTTATCGAATTGCAAAAAACTCAAAATTTACTTAAAAAAGAAAGAATTGAAAAGATTGATTTGTTGGAGAAGATTGATAAACAAAAACAACAAATTTGCAAGTTAGTTAGGAAAATCAAATCTAATTAAAAAACTAAAATGTTGTTTAAATACTTTTTATATTTATGTATTTTTGATATATTTAATATATGGTTAATATTTTTTTAGGTAAAAATAGTGATGATTGTTTACAATCTTTATTTGAAGATTTAAAAAAGAAGTATAATATTAATTCAAAATTTGTTTTTTTAGTCCCGGATAGAATGTCTGTAATTTGTGAAAAGATGATTTTTGAAATACTAGAAATAGAAAGTACTTGTAATATTGAAGTTTTAACTCTTTCTAGACTTGCTTCAAGAATTTTAAAAGACAAGGCTGCTATAAAAAAGACTGCTAGTTGTATGATTTTACAAAAAATCTTAAAAGAAAATAAAGAGAAATTAAAATGCTTTAATAAAAATCAAGATAGTGATTTAGCACAATCTATTTTCGGTACAATTAGTCAATTTAAAAGTTGTAAAATAAGTTTTGATGAGGTTGTTGTAAAAGATACAAATCAACTTCTTGCTGATAAACTTGAAGATATTTCGTTGTTATATAACCAATATCAAAAGTACTTAGCAAAAAATAATTTAATTGATAGTTTAGATAAGCAAAACGCCTTAGAAAGTTATATTAAAGATAGTGATTTTGTGAAAAATTCTACTTTTTATGTTTCAAATTTTGATAGTCTCACTTTTCAAGGCTATCAAATTATTTATCAAATTTCTAAGTGTTGCAAAGATTTTTCTATGGCTATAACAGATGGCTATGAAAGTGTTAATTCTCATATTTATAATGAAAAATTTAGTAAAAATATTTTGGAGTTATTAAAGCCTGACAATATTTATTTATGCAACCAAACAAAGCAAAACCAGTTTAAATTTTTACAAGATAATTTATTTTGCTTGTCTTTGAATAGTCTAAAAATTAATAAAAGTTGTGTTAATTTGTTTGAGGGAAAAAATTTTGAGGAAGAATTAATATTTTGTGCGAGTACAATTAAAGACTACATAGTAAACAAAAATTATAAATTTGATGATTTTTGTGTTGCTATTCCTCAACTTGCCTCAAAAGAAAGTATTATAAAAAAAGTTTTTAATGAGTATGATTTTAGATATTTTCTAGACCTTTCATATGACTTTTCAAAAACGCTTCTTCCCATTTTTATCAATAACATTTATGAATTATATCAATCTAATTTTTCAATAAAAAACATTTTAAGTGTTGTAAAGTCTCCATTATTTTGTTTGGAAAGAGAAGTATTAGATGATTTTGAAGATTATATTTTAAAGTTTAACATTGATGATTTTTATAAGTTAAAAACTTTTAGTATTAATGATAATTTTTACACTAACTTTGATTATGTTAGAAATTATTTTTTGTCAACTTTAAATAACTTTTATTTACGCGTTCAAAATTGTAAAACTTATAAAGATTTTATACTTTCTTACAATACTCTTTTTATTGACATTGAATTGGAAAAAAGATTAAGTGAGTTTATTGAAAGATTGTCAAAATCAAATAACTTAAAACAAGTTAAAATATTTGAACAGTTTTTGCCTACCATAAATGAAATGTTTGAAGAATTAGATAGGGTTCTTGGTAAAGAAGAATGTGATTTTAAAACTTTTATTTCATCACTAAATAGTGGGATTTCTGCTTGTAAAATTTCTACAACTCCTCTTTCAATTAATTCTATTTTTGTAGGAGATTGCAGTACTAGTTTTTTTGAAAACAAGAAAATAATGTTTATTTTGAATGCTTGCGAGGAGGAATTCCCAAATGTTGTTTTAGATTGTGGCATAATTAGTGATGAAGATATAAAGAGTGTGAGTTCAAGATATAAGTTGGAGCCTAGTATCGCAGATATTAATAAAAAAGAGAGATTTAAAGTTTTTGAGTTAATAATTAAACCTAGCGAAGCGTTGTATTTAAGTTATAATTATGACAATAAGACTATGAGTAAGATTTTTGATGATATCTCAAAAATGTTTACTATTGAACAAAACTCGTTATTTTTTCCAATCAAGATACAAAGGTTTTGCGACATTGATTTTTTAAAGAAAAACAATTCTTACAAAATTGCAAAAAACAATTTAATATATTCACTCCGCTCTTTCTTTGATGGACAAAAAGATATAGAAAAATTTGATGATTATTTGTATTTTGCTTTAAAAGATAATTTGCCAAGTGATTTTTTAAATAACTTTAATTTTTTAAATAGAAAAAAATTAAAAAATAATATTTTTCTTAAAAATAATTCTACTAGTGTTTCTCAAATTGAGTGCTATATGAGTTGTCCGTTTTTACACTTTATTAGATATGGACTTAAATTGAATGATAAAGAAAGAGGAGAATTTAAAAGTCTAGAAATTGGAAACATTTTGCATAAGGTCGCTTATGAATTGCTAAAAAATTATTCCTTACCACTTGAAAAAGAAAAATTGAAGATTATTGCAAATAATGTTTTTGATAAAATTATAAATCTAGAAGTTTTTAGTAGTTTAAGATATAATAACAAAAACAAAGTCTTAATTAATAACTTAAAAAAAGAAAGTATGAGGTTCGTTTTGGCACTTAACGAGCAGGCTATAAAAAGTAAATTCGTACCAACTTATTTTGAAATACCTTTTTCTAGTATTAACAAATCAAATTCTTTTAATTTTAAAGTTTTGGATAAAAATTTTTCTTTAAATGGACAAGTTGATAGAATTGATATTTATAAAAATTATTTTAGAGTTATAGATTATAAAACAGGCAAGTGTGACACTTCTTATCAGGAATTGTTCTTTGGTAAAAAAATACAACTTGAAGCCTATTTAAAATTTATTTCAACAACTCTTAGATTAAAACCTGCCGGGGCTTATTATTTGCCTATTAAAAATAGTTTTTCTGATGCAAAAACTAGTTTACAGGCAAAATATCAGTTGAAGGGAAGAACTTTAAATGATGATGAAATTATAGATGCTAGTGATTGTGGGTTTGCTAATAAAGAGTTGAAAAGCGATATTGTTGAAGTTAAATTTAAACAAAATGATGATGATAGGGTTATGAGCGCTTTTTCAAAAGTTTATACAAAACAACAAATTGAAGATGTTTCTACTTATGCAATAAATTTAATTAAAAAGGCTTGTCAAGATATTTTAAATTTAGATATTACGCCTTCGCCTTTAATGTTAGGTGGAGATGATATTTGCAAGAATTGTAAGTTTTTTGCTCTTTGCAAATTTGATAGAAAGTTTGGTAATGTTTATAGAAAGCCTGACATAAAAGTTGACATTTCATTTTTTGATAAAAAGGATTAATATGGAAAGCAATCAAGAAAAAAATAAATTTGAGTTTACTGAAAAACAAAATGAGGTTTTAAGTGATAGTAGCAAAAAATTACTTGTTTCTGCTTCTGCTGGTAGTGGTAAAACTGCTACTATAATTGAAAAAATTTTTAGACTTGTTGTTGAGGGTGTTGATTTGCAAAAAATGCTAATCATTACTTTTACTGATGCTTCAAGTTTGGAAATGAAAATGAGATTAAAAGACAGTTTAAGAAAATATGCTGCTACATCAAAAATTTTAAGAGAACAGTTAGAAAAACTTCCAAATTGTGACATAAGTACTTTACATAGTTTTTGTTCAAAAATGATTAGAAAGTATTTTTATTATCTTGACCTTAAACCAAATTTTTCAGTCCTAGATGAACTTTCTTCTAAGTTTTTAAAATCTTTGGCACTTGAAAAAGTTATCAAAGAATTTTCACAAAATGATGATATTGATTTTGTTAACTTATGTTCTATCTTTTCTGGGGGAAGAAATTTTGAGAGTTTAAAATCAAGTATTTTAAAATATTATGACTTTTTATGTGGCATACAAGATAAAGATGAATTTAACCTAAAAATTGCTTTATCTTGTTACAATGAAAATTTAGAAAGCAATGTTGCTGTGAATTTTCTAAATGAATATGCAGTTAATAATTTACAATATTTTTATAGACAATTTGAAGAAAAGAAGAAAATTGCTATACAAGATAACGCTCAAATTTTTATTGAATTTATTGATAATGTTTTAAAAAATTTAAATTATATTAACATTAAAAATTCTTTTATACAAAACCAGCAGTATATAAAAAATCTTACTTTACCTAGATTTCCCACAAAAAAACTCAGTGATGATGAGTCAAATTTTAAATTAATTTTTAAGCCTTTTTGGGAAATGTTTACTTCAAGATTAGGTGAGATTAAAAAATATTTAACTGATAAATGTGAAAATGAAATTATACAAGATTTAAAAAATGCAAGAAAGTTTCTAGAAAAATTTATAGAGGTTGAAAATTTATATGAAAAATATTACTTAGATTTTAAAATAAAACGAAACGGTCTTGATTTTAATGATTTAGAAATATTGTTCTTAAAACTTTTAGAAATTGAACAGGTGAGAAATGAACTAAAATATGAGTACATTTTTATTGATGAATATCAAGATATTAACTGTGTTCAGGAAAAAATTTTGAATACTTTATCTAAGAATTCTAAGATTGTTATGGTGGGGGATATCAAACAAAGTATTTATGCTTTTAGAAATAGTACACCTGAAATTTTTACTCAAAAATTAGAAAAATATTCAAAAGATGCTTCTTCTGGGAAACTTATTAATCTTAATCAAAATTTTAGAAGTAATCCTATCATATTAGAATTTGTAAATAAGATTTTCATTAACTGTATGAGTTCAAATTTTGGAGGAGTTGACTATAAAAAAATAGGACAGTTAGAAGGTTCTGTTGAATATCAAACTGTTTCAGATATACCAATTGTAGAGGTTGATATCATAGACACCCAAGATGAGCAAGAAGAAAATTTATGTAAATATCCAAATGTTTATAGTGTTGCTGATGATAAAAATGAATATTCATTTTTTTTAAGCGAAAGTAGAAAAGAGGCTATGATTGTTGCAGATAAGATTTTATCTATTATAGGAAAATCTTATTTTGACAATAAGAAAAAAGAAATTAAAAAAATTTCATTTAAGGATATAGCAATTTTAAGTAGAAGCAATGATTTCTTAAAAGAAATTGCCAATGTTTTGCTCGAATACAAGGTCCCAATAGAAACAAATTTGATTGATAATTTTTATGAAAATAAAGATGTTTTTTTGATTTATTCTATGTTAAGACTACTTAATAATTTTCACGATGACAATGCTTTATGTGTTGTTCTTTCTAGTTACTTTTTTGGACTTTCGTTTGATGAACTTGCTAAAATTAGACAATTAAATATCGATGAAAAATTTTTCTATAATTGCTTGAATTCTTATTTTACTAATGCTAGCAAAGATGATTTAATCTATCAAAAATTACTTAAATTTTTTAAATTCTTTGAAAGTCTTCAAGATAAATTACTTTATGATTCTCTTTTTGAAATTTTAAATTTTATTGTAGATTATTTTGACTATTTTGATTATTTATTATCTTTGCCAGATGGTTTTAATAGACAAAAAATTGTAAAAGATTTTTTAAATACCTTTATAAATTCCGAGTATAACTATGACCTTGTAGGGTACCTAAATTACGTTGATAATTTTGCTTTTGACAGTGTCTTTAAAACAAGTTTAGTTGGTAGCGTAGATAGTGTTAAACTTGGGACAATTCATTCGAGTAAGGGTTTAGAATATCCTATTATTTTCTTGGTTGGTTGTGGTAGAGATTTTTCTAAACAGACTTTTAAAGAAGATTTACTTAAAGATAAAGATTATGGGTTAGGTATGTATTCTTTTGACCTAGAAAAACACGAAAAAAGTTCTAATATTGCTAGAAATATGATTACTATTTTTAAAAGAAGACAAGAAAGAGCAGAAGAATTAAGACTACTTTATGTAGCATTAACTCGTGCACGAAATCATTTATTTGTTATTGGAGATTGTAATTTATCTAAGGTAAAACAAATTGTAAACTTAGAAGATGCTCAGGCTCAAAATGATTATTTAAGTTGGATTTTAACTTCTCTTTCAAGTGTTAATTTTGTCAATTTAACTCAAAATAAAAAAGATTTATGTCAAAGGTTAGATAAAGGCAGTGTAGATTTTAAAATTTTTTCAAAAGATTTCTTTGTTTTATCTAATAAAGAAAACTTAGTTTACAATGCAAAAAATCTTGACAAAAACATTGTTACAAAATTAAAAAAATTGTTTGATTATAATTATAAATCTTATGAGAATATTGCTCTTAAAAATAGTGTTTCTAGTTTGCTAAAAGAACATGGAGATAGTATTGAGAGTTTTAACTTTGAACCTAAAAAATTATCTATTTTTGAAACTAGTTCTACGAGCGATTTTTATTCTCGTTTGGGAACTGCTTATCATAATATTATGCAAGAAATTGATTTTAATAAAGAATTTAATCTAGTCACTTTTAAAAGCATTTTAATTAGTTTAAAGTTAGATGATGACTTAGTAAGTAAAATATCTTTTAATAAAATAGATAGATGTGTAAATACTATTAAAGAGTTTAATATTGTAAATGTAAAGAAGGAAGTTCCTTTTTTAAGTTATTTGCCTTATAATCAAGTTTTTGACAGTAATATTGAAGATAAGATATTAATTCAAGGAGTTGCCGACTTGCTGGTCGAAACAAAAGATAAAAAGTTTATTGTAGATTATAAAATAACTAAAACTCAAAATGAAACTCAACTTATTAACAAATATAAGGTTCAACTTGCACTATATAAGACTTGTTTGGAAAGGGCATCGAACGACAGGTTGGACGCTGCATACATTTATTCTTTTTATTTTGATAAAATTTTGAAAGTATTTTAAAAAAGTAGTTAAATTTATTTTTATTTGTTTTAATTGTATGTTATACTAACAAAGATTTAAAAAAAAGGAAGGTGTTCCTATGGGTTCTTTGGCTGCTACGGGAGTAGAAGTTGTTGAAAGCGTAAGAAGTTTTTTTCAAAAAGTATCACTTGTCTTTGTAGAATTGTGGTATTGGCCAATTATTTTCTTGGGACTAATGGTCTTGTCTATTGTAGTTATGTCTTTTTTGGTCAAGTTTTCTTACGAAAATAGAATCTTAAAAAGCGTAAATAAACTTAATAAATATTTTCTTTCAAAACCTTTTATCACAGAAGAAAATCTTGTTGAGTTTAATTTAAAAATGAAAAAAATTCCTAAGGTTTTAAGAACTAATTGGCAAATTTATATGCTTAACAGGGAAGACTCTCCTACAAAATATATTAATGTCAATTCTTGTATAGACAAACCTCTTAGGACTAGTTCTATTGAAAAGAATATGAGCAACTTTACTGTCTTTACCATTTTTCTTGCATTCTTTTCTTTTGTCGTCGGTCTTCAATATGCAAATATTTTAGGTCAAAACACTGTCTATGAAGTTTTATTTACTGCCTGCTTAATTCCGCTTATCTTAATTATTGTTTACACTGTTTTTATTCTTGTAATTCGAGCAACAAAAAATGATATTTATGCTTGCCTTTATGAAAATTTTCCTTTGTATGAAAGAAATTTAACTAAGGCAACTTCCACACTTCCTTCTTATGTTGATTACGAGGTTTTATTTACTAAAAAGGAAATTAAAGAAGGTATTCCTATTTTGCAACAATACTTGGAAAAAAGGGCTCTTATTGAACAACAAGAATTGGAAAAAGCAAGAGAGAGTTCTGTTGCCGTTGAGGAATATGATTTTAGTGACCTCGGAGTTGATGGCTCATTAGTTCTTGAAAGGGCTATGAAAGAGAGTGAAACGTTCATCAGGTCTCGTAATAGATTGCAAGATGAAAGTAATTCTATTGAACTTGAAAAAGAAAATTATAAGAAAACTTTTGAGTCCAATTTAAAAGATATGCAAAGAAAGTTACAGGCTTCAAGAGAAAATATGGAAAGTTTAAAGGCTCAACAAGAGGCTTCTACTAACCGTATCGAGAGTAACTATATTAGAAAACAACAGGCTGATGAAATTAAAAAACAACAAGAACTTGAAAAAAATATCGAGGAGGCTACTACAAAGTTTAATGAGGAACAAGTTAGTCTTCAACAAGAAATTGAAAAGCGTGAAAAAGAGATTGAAGATAAAAAGCAATTCGTTCAAAATGCTATGATGCTTGAATTTAAACATTATGCCAACACTCTTTATAAAGCGCTTACTGACAAGGCTGTTGAGGTTGCAAATCAAAAACTTCTTGCATTGTCACAAGAGAATAGTGATTTAAAAACTTTACTTACTGATATTCAAGGTGTTGGTTCTAACGAAAATAATTTGGAAAATCAAAATGCTGTTATTCAAAATGATGAAATTACTGCTGAAAATATTTATGATTTAGAGAATAAAAATAATAATTCTGAACAGCAAGTTTATGAAGTTGAGGGACAAAATAATGAACAGAATTTTAACAATCAATTTGTTAATAATTATGTTCAACAACAACCTACTTTTGAAAATGTACAGCAATCTGATAATCAACAAATTAATAACTTACAAGATGAGCAATTTCAAGTTGATAATCAACAAATTGTTGGTGACACTCAAAACAATTTATCTAATAAGGACAAAGAACAAGAAGTTCAACAAGAACAAGAGATTCAAGAAAGTAATGCCAAACATTCTACTCATATAGAGCAAAATCAAGTGGGCGAGCAAGATGATATTAATGAAATTCAAAAACAAATTGAAGAAGAAAATTCGAAGTTAATGAAAGAAAAACAAGAGTTTGAAAATAACATTAATGATACAATTTCTAAAATGGACAATAAAAATTTAAATCAAAACAGTGATATTGAGGAAAATGATGATGCACAAAATATTGTCCCAGAAGAAAAAGAAAGCGTTGAAAATGTTGTAGAGGAGCCTATTGTAGAGCAAGTTATTGAGAGTGATGAACAAGATGAAGAAAATGAGTATGAACAAGAACCTGCTCCAAGACCAAGAAGAAGTGTAAGAAGAACAAGTTCAGAAGACAGCGAACCAAGAGCAAGGAGAGGTAGGAGTGTAAGAAAATCTTCTCGTAGTGCTTCTAAGGCAACCTCAGAAATAGATAGTCTTAATGCTGAAATGCAAAAACTTTTGGATAGTACTAAAAAATAATTGATATAAAATTTTTATTTAAAATTAGTCTTATTTAATTATTTAAAATTTGTTTATAATAACAATGTTTTATAAAATAAGATGATAGTTTAGGTTATTAATTAAAAACTAATTAAAAAGGAACTTTACTTTATTTGTAGAGTTCCTTTTATTTTTTTAGTTTAAAAAATTAACTTAAATTTATTAATTTTATATTTGCCTAGAAAAAGTTGTTAATTCTCCAATTTTATTAAACTGACTTGCTAAGTCTAATACTTTCTGGGTTACAATATTTTCTTCTTTTATTATCATTTCTCCATTTTCTCCATAAATTGTTTTTAAGGCTTTTCTTCCAATTAGAAGTTCGGTGTTGCCAACTATTTTTTTAGGCGATGGAGAAGCACTTATTTTAAATACGTTGTCATTTTGATTTTCTATTTGGGGACCTAAAATTTTTACAATTTGGTTATGTTCAACTTTGTTTTGTATTGGAGTTTTTGGTTTAAAATTTGAAAGTTTTACCTTATTCTCGCTGTTGTTTACTATTATATTTTCTCCAATATTTACTATTTGCTTTGGAGAAAATCTAATTTCATTTGTAATGTACTCTTTTACAGTTAAGTTTTCATTTAATTCTGCATCTATTATTTTCCCAAGATGGTCTCCGTTTATGGAATATACATTGTAGTTAATAATATTGTTTTGATTTACATATATTTGGTTTATTGTAGGTACAAGCGCATTTGAATTCCTTATTACTACGCTGTCTTGTCCTATATTATAAATCTTTTCTACTGCTATTGTATATTCTTCTTCATCTTCATCAAAAATCTTTAATGATGATAATTTTTTATAATCTTTATTAAAACTCACATCTTTGATTGTTCCTTCAATTCTTCCTGAATATAAGTTTAAAACTTTCTTTGACACTATTTCACTTAATAATTTCATTTTTGCTCCCTTTAATAAAAATGGTATGTCAATACTTAAATATATGTTATGCTTGTCTTAATTATTATTTTAATTTGCTAGTATTTTTCTTTTTTTTGTGCTAATATCATTATGATTATGTGGTTGTTTGACAAAATTAAAAGTTTTTTTAAGAAAAGTGTAGATTTATTGCCAAAATCTCCTGATGATTTGGTAAGTAGAGTTAAATTTAGAGGTAATAAACTTAAATTTGGTACTCAAATCAATTTCAGTGAGGACTATTCTTTAATTTTTGTACATTTTAATCAAGTATATGATATTTTAAAGGGTGGTAGTTATAAGGTTGATGAAACCGTTATTCCTAAACTTTATACCCGTGTGGCTTTAAAGCAAGTTAAACAGGGCATGTCAAAACCTAATTTCGTTTCTTGTGACACCTACTTGCTCAGCCATAAAGAAATTAGACTTGTTCCTTTTTTAACTTCGAAAGTAGTTGCTTTTGCTAATGGTAGCAAAGTTAAATTTAAAATTAAAGGCGCTTTTAATTTTAAAATTTGCGATGAGAAAAAATTTCTAGATTATTTTGTCGGAGAATTTGCCGTCCTTAGAAATAAAACCGTTTTAAATGAAATATCTTTTTTATTAAAAGAACAAATTTATAAAAAAATTAAGCGTTTTAATTATGAGTTTGATGATTATTTTTCAAAAAGGGAAGAGATACAAGAAAAATTACTAAAAGAGATTGATTTCTTTAAAAATAATCTTGGTATAGAACTTACTAATATATATATTAATCAAATTAATGTTTCAAAAAACTTTTTAAATTTAAAAATCATTGCTGAAAAAAAGGCAAAGGCAGAGGAGGAATTGTTCGATATGGCAACAAAATCTCTTAATAATTCCTCTTTAAGTCAGGAAGATAAAATTGAAGTTCTTGTAAGAAAAGAAAATTTAAATAAACAAATTGAACAGGCTAAACAAGAAAACGCCAATTTAAATTCGTTTAATGAAAGTCAAAGTTCGTTTAGAAAAGAAGATTTTTTTGATGATGATAGGAATTTTCAAAATTCTTCTCCAACAACAAAAGAACCAATTTTATTTAAAGATAATGACTCAAATACTCAAAATAATTCTCAGTCTAATACCATTGATGATGTTATCAAAAATGTAAATATTGTTCCAACTGATGTGAATTTTATTAGCACTCAACCATTTGAGTTCGATAGTGAGGCTAATCTATTACAAAAGGCTCCTTCTTTAATTATAGAAGATACTCCTAGGCAAGTAGAAGTTTGTAATGTAGATAATAAAAGTAAAGAAGAAATTCCTACTATAAAATGCGTTTGTTGTGGCGCTGAGAATTTGGGTTCAAATAAATATTGTTCTGTTTGCAATAGTAAGTTGCACTGATTTTATTTACAAAATTGTTTTATTGTGATAACATTTTTAATGTTTATGTAAAATTAAATATTATTTTTCATGCTTTGTATTTTACTGGGCTATAATTTAAAAGGAGTTTTTATGAAATTAGATAAGAATACTACTCTTGGTGAGATATTAAAAAATTATAAAAATGCAAAAGAAGTATTAACTAAATTTGGTATGCACTGTTTTTCTTGTCCTATGAGCCAAATGGAAACTATTGAGGAGGCAAGTATGGTTCATGGTATAGACGTTAATGAAATGCTTAAACAAATGAAAAAAGACTTAGTTGAAAATTAATTGCATATTTTTTATCATTTTACTTAACCTTTATTTAGGAGGTTTATTATGGCTGATAAAGTAAAGGTTAATTGTGATGTTTGTTCGTGTGTTCATAATAAAGATGGCTGTGGTTGTTGTAGAGATTGTATTGATATTACAAAATCAAGTGAAGATGAAAAAACTCACTTCTGTTCATCTTATGAATACAATTGTGGATTTAGACCAAATAATAATTAAAAAATTACCTTTAATGTAAAACATTAAAGGTTTTTTTGTTTAAGAGATTTATTTAAATGAATGGCTTGTACTCTTAATATTGTAAATAGCAAATTTTAAATAATTTTTATCATAAAAAACAGTATAACATGTACAGTTTGCACAAAGTTTTTTATTTGTCTTTTTTTGTTAAACTTTTTAATTAAAAAGGGGTTGACTAATAAAATTTTATATAGTAAAATCATCTCACCGTGACAAATGGGTTGAAGTGTAAAGTTACTATTTTTAGCAACAAAAATAGAGAATTTACATGGACAAGTTTGAATTAAATTCAAGCGGACTGACAAAAATCTTTAATTAAAGATTTTTTTTAAAGAGTGTCAATACGAAACACACGGTAAAGTGTATTGAATTTGTCGGTATGGGATAAGGAGTTTTTATGGCAAAGCAAAGAATTAGAATTAAATTAAAATCTTATGACCACAACTTAATTGATCTTGCTACTTCTAGAATTATGGAAACTGCAAGTAAGTCGGGTTCTCAGGTTGCTGGTCCTATTCCACTTCCAACAGAAAAAGAAGTGGTTACAATTATTAGAGCACCTCATAAATATAAAGATAGTCGTGAACAATTTGAGATGCGAATTCACAAAAGAATTATTGATATTTACACACCATCTAGCAAAGCAGTCGATTCTCTTATGAAACTTGATTTACCTGCTGGTGTTGATATCAACATTAAACTATAAAGGTCGAGAGGTATAGTATTATGAAAAATGCAATTCTTGGAAAAAAATTAGGTATGACACAAGTCTTCGACCTTGATGGTAAGGTTACTCCTGTTACTGTTATTTTGGCTGGACCTTGCGTTGTTGTTCAAAAGAAGACCGTGGATAAAGATGGATACAATGCAGTTGTTGTTGCTTTTGGTCAAGATAAGGAGAAAAACAAAAATAAACCTGAACTCGGTTTGTTTAAGAAGGCAGGGGTCGAAGTTAAAAAGTATTTGAGAGAATTTAAGTTGGACAACTTTGATGATCTTCAAGTCGGTAGTGAAATTAAATGTTCTATATTTAATGAGGGAGATCTAGTTGATGTAACGGGTACTACAAAAGGTCATGGTTTTAGTGGCACTATCAAAAGATGGAACGCTAGAAGACTTAAAATGTCTCACGGTACAGGTCCTGTTACTAGGTCAGTTGGTGGTTTGAGTGCAAACTCTACTCCAAGCAGAGTTTTTAAAAATCACAAAATGCCTGGGCAATATGGTAATGACCAAGTTACTAAACAAAATTTAAAAGTCGTAAAAGTTGATGAAGAAAGAAATCTTATTTTAGTTAAGGGTAGTGTTCCTGGTTATAGAGATGGTCTTGTATCAATTTGTAATGCAAAAAAAATCAAGAGATAAGGAGTAGTCAATAATGCCTAAAGTTAAAGTTTATAATACAAAAGCAGAAGTTGTAGGTCAAACTACTCTTAAAGATGAGGTTTTTGGTTGCGAATACAATGAGGCTTTAATTCATCAAGTAGTTGTTGCTTACAACAACAATCAAAGACAAGGTACTAAATCTGCCTTACTTAGAAGCGAGGTTAGGGGTCATGCTAAGAAACCTTGGAGACAAAAGGGTACAGGTAGAGCAAGACAAGGTTCTACAAAGAGTGCTCAATGGAAAGGTGGCGGTATTATTTTTGCACCAAAGCCAAGAGATTTTTCTCAAAAAATCAACAAGTCTATGAAAGTCGCTGCATTTAAGAGTGCTATTAGCGCTAAGGTCGCTGACAATGAAGTGGTTGTTCTTGATGAGTTGACTATTAAATCTCCAAAAACAAAGTTGTTTAAAGAAATTATGAACAATTTTGATATTGGTAACAAAAATGTTATGTTTGTTTTGAGTGAGAAAAATGATGATATTCTTCGTGCTTCTAACAATATTCAAAATGCTCACATCACTTTTGCTGATGTTTTAGGTACTTATGATATTGTTGCTAATTCAAAACTTTACATCACAAAAGATGCAATCAAAAAAATAGAGGAGGCTTATAAATAATGAACGCCTACGATATTATTAAAAAACCACTTTTATCAGAAAAAAGTTATGCTACTATTCCTGATAAAAAATATACTTTTATTGTCGACATTAATGCTAATAAAATTCAAATTAAACAGGCTGTCGAACAAATTTTTAAGGTTAAAGTTAAACAAGTTAACACCTTAATTGTTAAGGGTAAAGTTAAAATTCAAAATACTAAGCAAGGTAGAAGCGTTGGTAGGACTAGTGATTACAAAAAAGCAATTGTTTGGCTTACTAAGGATAGCAAACCTATTGAGTTTTTTGAAAGTTTAAATTAAGGTAGGAGAAAGAAAAATGGCAATTAAAAGACATAATCCAACCACACCTTCACAGAGATTTTTGACTACTGCTGATTTTTCAGAATTAACTAAGAAAAAACCTGAAAAATCACTTCTTGCTGTTAAAAATAAGAACGCTGGTAGAAATAATCAAGGTAAAATCACTGTTAGACATAAGGGTGGTGGCAATAGACAAAAATATAGAATTATCGAATTTAGAAGAAATCACGATAATGTACCTGCAAAAGTTGAAGCACTCGAATATGATCCTAATAGAACTGCTAATATTGCTTTGCTTCACTATGCTGATGGTGCTAAATCTTACATTCTCGCTCCTGTCGGTTTAAACGTTGGCGACAGTGTTATGAGTGGAGAAGAAGTTGAAGTAAAAGTCGGAAATTGTATGCCTTTAAAAAATATTCCTGTTGGTAGTGTTATTCATAATATCGAACTTAGACCTAAGCAAGGTGCTGTTATTGCTAGATCTGCTGGTATTGCTGCTAGACTTATGGCTAAGGAAGGTAAATATGCAACTATCAAAATGCCAAGTGGTGAGATGAGGCTTGTTCTTGTTGAATGTAGAGCAACATTAGGTCAAGTCGGTAATGTTGACCACGAGATTATTTCAATCGGTAAGGCTGGAAGAAAAAGACATATGGGCGTAAGACCTACTGTTCGTGGTGTTGTTATGAACCCATGCGACCACCCTCATGGTGGTGGTGAAGGTAAGTCTCCTATTGGTAGGGCTTGTCCTGTTACACCTTGGGGTAAACCTGCTCTTGGTCTTAAAACAAGAAATAAAAAGAAGAATACTAATAAATTTATTATTAGTAGGTCATAATGCAAGGAGTTAGAAAATGGGTAAATCATTAAAGAAAAAACCTTTTGTTGAAGAAAAATTATTTTCTCGTATTAAGGAAATGAACGAGCAAAATACAAAAAAACCTGTTAAAACATGGTCAAGAGCATCTGTTATTTATCCTGATTTTGTAGGGCATACAGTCGCTGTTCACAATGGTAAAAAGCACATTCCTGTTTATTGTACCGCTGAAATGGTAGGTCATAAACTTGGCGAATTTGCTCCAACTAGAACTTTTAGAGGCCATGGTGCTGATAAGGTCAAGGGTAAAAAGTAAGGAGAAGAATTATGGCAAAGAGAATCAAAGAAAAAACTGAGAAAATTAATAAATCTCGTGATACTAGACCATTTGCTAAGTCAAAATTTTTAAGAGTTAGTTCTTCAAAAGTTGATATTATTATGGATTTAGTTAGAGGTAAAAGTTACTACGACGCTGTTGCTATTTTGAAAAATACTCCTAATAAATCGGCTGACCTTGTTCGCAAAGTTATTGAGTCTGCTGGCGCTAATGCTGAAAATAATTTGGGACTTAATAAGCAAGACTTATTTGTTGCAGAAATTTATTCGGGTCAGGGTTCTACTTATAAAAGACAAAACATTAGAGGTAGAGGCAGAGTTGATTTAATTTTAAAAAGAACTAGCAATATAACTGTTATATTGGATACGGTAAAGTAAAGGAGAGCAGATATGGGACAAAAAGTTAGTCCAAATGGACTTAGAATTGGTATAAATAAAGATTGGAACTCCTTGTGGTATGTTGGTAAAGATAACTTTGCTAAATATATTAAAGAAGATGATTCAATTAGAAAATTTATTAAGAAAAAATACTTTGCTTGTGCTATTTCAAAAATTGTTATTGAAAGAACAGCAAAAAGAGTTGTTGTAAGTATTTATACTGCTCGCCCTGGTATTTTGATTGGTCAAAAGGGAGCCGGTGTCGAAACTCTTAAAAAAGAAATTATGAAAATGACCAATGCTGAATCAATTTCTATTAATATTAAAGAAGTTAAAAATCCTGATGCTGATGCTACTTTAATTGCTGAAAGTATCGCTGGACAACTTGAAAAGAGAGTTCATTTTAGAAGGGCTATGAAAATGGCTATGCAAAAGGCTATCAAGGCTGGCGTTAAGGGTATTAAAACTATGGTTGGTGGTCGTTTAGATGGCGCTGATATCGCTAGAAGCGAACATTATCATCAAGGTAGTTTACCTTTGCAAACTTTAAGGGCTGATATAGATTATGGTTTTGCTGAGGCTAAAACCACTTTCGGTATATTAGGTATTAAAGTTTGGGTTTATAAGGGAGAAATTCTTTCCAAAAAATCTCCTGTTTTAAAAGGAGGAGACAAGTAATATGTTGATGCCTAAAAAAGTTAAAAGAAGAAAAGTTCACCGTGGTAGGATGAAGGGTGTTGCTACTCGTGGTAACAAACTTGCTTACGGTGATTACGGTTTGCAAACTACTGAACCTGCTTGGATTACTTCAAATCAAATCGAGGCTGCTCGTATCGCTATGACTAGATATACTAAAAGAGGTGGTAAGGTTTGGATTGATATTTTCCCTGACAAGCCTATTACTAAAAAACCTGCTGAAACTCGTATGGGTAGTGGTAAAGGTAATCCTGAGTATTGGGTTGCTGTTGTTAAACCAGGTAGAGTTCTCTTTGAAATAAAGGGTGTTGATGAGGCTATCGCAAGAGAGGCTTTAAGACTCGCTTCTCACAAATTGCCTTGTGTTACTAAAATTATTACAAGAGAAACTAGTGCTGCAAAAACTCAAGAAAATGTTGTAGAAGGTGGTGCAGTTTAATGAAAATAAAAGATATTAGAAATTTATCTAATGAGGAACTTAATGCAAAGTTAACTTCTGTTAAGGCTGAGTTATTCAATCTTAGATTCCAACACGCTACGGGTAACCTTGCTAATCCAATGCTTTTAAACTCTTTGAAGAAAGATATTGCAAAAATTAAAACTGTTCTTACCGAAAGAGAATTAGGTATTAATTCAGATAAAAAGGTTAAGGCATAGGAGAGTGAATCATGGAAGAAAAAAGAAATAATAGAAAAACAAAGATTGGGGTTGTTGTTAGTGATAAGATGGATAAAACTTGCGTGGTCGCTGTTGTCTCTAATGTTAAACACCCACTTTATAAAAAAGTCGTAAAAGTTACTAAGAAATTTAAAGCACATGATGAAAACAATGATTGCCATATCGGTGATACTGTTGAAATTATGGAAACTAGGCCTATAAGCAAAACTACTTATTTTAGAGTTCTTAGAATTGTTGAGAGAGCAAAGTAGGAGGTATATTAGTATGATTCAACCACAAACAAGATTAAAAGTTGCTGACAATACCGGTGCAAAAATCATTATGTGTATAAGAGTGCTTGGTGGTTCTTTTAGAAGAAGTGGCAATATCGGTGATGTCATTGTTGCCTCTGTTAAAAAGGCTACTCCTGGTGGAGTCGTTAAAAAAGGTGATGTTGTTAAGGCTGTCATTGTTAGAACAAGTAAAGGCGTTCAAAGAAATGATGGTTCTTCAATTAGATTTGATGACAACGCTGCTGTTATTATCGACAATCAAAAACAACCTCGTGGAACTCGTATTTTTGGGCCTGTTGCTAGGGAACTTAGAGAAGATGGTTATATGAAAATCGTTTCTCTTGCTCCTGAGGTACTATAAGGAGGAATGACGTAAATGGCAAAATTGAAAGTTAAAAAGGGCGATAATGTTCTCGTTCTTAATGGTAAAGATAATGGCAAAATTGCAGAAGTTTTAGAGTGTTTCCCATCTGAGTCTAAGGTTACTGTTAAAGGCATTAACATGATTGTTAAGCACAAAAAACCAAAGTCTGCTCAGGATAAAGGTGGAATTATCAAACTTGAAGGCAAGATTGATGTTAGTGATGTTATGGTTGTTTGTCCTGTTTGCAACAAGGCAACAAGAGTTAAAATGGGTGTTGATGCAAATGGTAAAAAAGTTAGAATTTGCAAGAAGTGTGGTGCTGTTTTAGATACCGGTGCTAAAAAAGTTTCTAAAACTACAAAATCTTCTAAAACTTCTGAAAACAAGACTGTTGAGGTTAAGGAAGAAAAGGTTAGCGCTAAAAAAACAACTTCTAAAACTACATCTAAGACTGAGAATAAAGATACTCAAAAACATGAAACAAAATCAACTGTTAAGGCTTCAAAATCAAATACAGTTAAAAAATCAGCAAGCACTGCTAAAAAAATCGGTGGAAAGTAGGAGGAAAAGATGGCAAACGTTAAAGATAAAGTTAGACTTCGTGAGTTTTACAAAAAGAGCGTTGTTCCAGCACTTAAAAAAGAATATTCTTATAAAAATGCTATGGAAATCCCTAAACTTGACAAAATTGTCGTCAGTATGGGTTTAGGTCAGGTTAAAGATAATTCTAAGAGTTTTAACTTGGCTCTTGATGAACTTACTGCAATCACTGGTCAAAAAGCAGTTCCTACTCTTGCTAAAAAGTCTATTTCTAACTTCAAGGTTAGAGAAGGACAAAAAATAGGAGCAAAAGTTACTCTTAGAGGGGACATTATGTATGAGTTTTTAGATAAACTTATCTCTATTGCTCTCCCTAGGGTTAGAGATTTTAAAGGTGTAAGTCCTAAATCTTTTGATGGTAGAGGAAATTATTCTTTTGGTATCAAAGAGCAACTTATTTTCCTTGAAATTTCTTATGAAAAAGTCGAAAAAGTCAGAGGTATGGATGTTATCATTGTTACTACTGCCAAGACTGACAAAGAGGCATATTCTTTACTAAGTTTACTTGGTATGCCTTTTGCAAAAAGATAATTTTTAAGGTTTAAAAAGGATATTTATTATGGCAAAAAAATCAATGATTAACAAACAACAAAGAAAGCAAAAATACTCCACTAGAGAATACACTAGATGTTCTATTTGTGGTAGGCCTCACGCCGTTCTTAAAAAATACGGTATTTGCAGAATTTGTTTTAGAAATTTAGCCTACAAAGGCGAGATTCCTGGCGTTAAAAAGTCTAGTTGGTAATAAAGGAGATAATTGAAGATGATAGTTACTGATCCAATAGCAGATATGCTTACAAGAGTTAGAAATGCTTTGACAATTAAAAAAGCCGAAGTATTAGTTCCTGCTTCAAAAACAAAAAATTCTATTGCCGAAATTCTTTTTAACGAAGGTTATATCGAAAAATATGAACTCGTTGATGATGGCAATTATAAATCTATTAAAATTACTTTAAAGTACGGACCTAATGGTGAAAAAGTTATCCAAGGTTTAAAAAGAATTTCTAAACCTGGTCTTAGAGTTTATGCAGAATGTAACGATATTCCAAAAGTCTTGAATGGACTTGGAATTGCAATTGTTTCAACTAATAAAGGAATTATGACGGATAAAGAGGCTAGACGCCAAAATGTTGGCGGTGAAGTCTTGGCTTTCGTTTGGTAAGGAGGGATTTGATATGTCTAGAATAGGTAGAATGCCAATTGAAGTACCAAACGGAGTTACTGTTACTGTTGATAACGATAATATTGTTACTGTTTCAGGTAAACTTGGTACTTTGTCTCAAAAAGTTGACAAACTAATTAAAGTTGAAGTTAACAATAATGTTGTTGTTCTTACAAGACCTAATGATTCTAGTGATTGTAAGGCAAAACACGGACTTTATAGAATGTTAGTCGCTAATATGGTTAAAGGTGTTTCAGAAGGTTTTTCTAAAACTCTTGCAATTAGCGGTGTCGGTTATAAAGTTGTTAAACAAGCAAACAAAATTGTACTTAGTCTTGGTCTTTCTCACACTATTGATGTTGTTGAGGAAAACGGTATTACTTTGGAATGTCCAGATGCTACTACCGTAGTTGTTAAGGGTATTTCAAAAGAACAGGTCGGTCAGTTTGCTGCTAAGATTAGAAGTCTTAGACCTGTCGAACCTTACAAGGGTTATGGCATTAGATACAACGATGAAGTTGTTATAAAAAAAGTCGGAAAAGTTTCAGGTAAGAAATAAAACTAACGGAGAAAGAAGATGATTAATAAAGCAAATAAAAACACTCAAAGAAAAAAAAGACATTTGAGAGTTAGAAAAAAAATTTTTGGTTCTAGTTCAACACCTAGACTTTGTGTTTATAGAAGTACATCAAATATTTATGCTCAAATAATTGATGATGAAAAGGGAGTTACTCTTTGTGCTGCTTCCACTCTTTCAAAAGAACTTGCTGAAACTTTGAAAAATAAAAATAAGAGCGAACAGGCTTTTGCAGTTGGGGAATTCATTGGAAAACTTGCTAACAAAAAAGGTATTAAAAATGTCGTTTTTGATAGAGGTGGTTACCTTTATATCGGCAGAGTATTACAACTTGCAGAAGGTGCTAGAAAGGCTGGTTTGAAATTCTAATGGAGGAAATTATGGTTGATAATCAAGAAAATGTAATTGCTGAAAATGTTTCGAGTGAAAATGTTGAAGAAAAAGTAGAAAAAAAGGCTAGCAAGGTTGAAAAATCTACTTTGAAATCTTCTAATTCTGAAAACAAATCTGGCAAAAAGTTTGATAGAAAAAAGACTGACAAACCTGTTACTCGTAGAGAAGATAGCGAGTTTGACAAAAAACTTGTCGAAGTTAGGAGAGTTGCCAAGGTTGTTAAGGGTGGAAGGACAATGAGATTTAGCGCTCTTGTCGTTGTCGGTAACAAAAATGGTCTTGTTGGTATTGGTACAGGTAAGGCTAATGAGGTTCCTGAGGCTGTTGAAAAGGCTACTGCTAGTGCTAAAAAGAATTTAATTTCTGTTCCTATTGTTGAGACTACTATTCCTCATGATGTCATCGGTAAATTTAGTTCTTGTAGTGTTCATATGTTCTCTGCTCCAAAAGGTACCGGTATTATTGCTGGTGGTAGCGCAAGAGCTGTAATTGAACTTGCTGGAATTAAAGATATTGTTACAAAGGCACATGGCTCAAACAATAAAATTAACGGTGTTAAGGCTACTGTCGAGGGGTTGAAAAAACTTAGAACTCGTGAAGAAATTGCTGCTCTTCGTGGTAAATCCGTTGAGGAAATTTAATTGCTGGGGAGATTTAAAAAATGGAAAAGAAAACTGTAAAAAAGTCAAAAGATAGTGGTAAGTTAAAAGTTACTTACATTAAAAGTGTTATTGGTTATGACAAAAGACAGGCTAAAATTTTAGAAGCTTTGGGCTTTGTTAAACTTAATACTACTAAAATTTTCCCTAACAATGACTGTATTAAGGGAAGCCTTTTTAAGATTAAACACTTGGTTAAAGTCGAGGAAATTGACTAATACCTAATTATTTATAAAGGAGAAATAAAATGAATATTCAATCATTGAAACCTGCCGTAAATTCAAGATTTTCTCAGAAAAGACTTGGCCGCGGTATTGGCAGTGGAATTGGCAAGACAAGTGGCAAAGGTCATAAAGGTCAAAATGCTAGAAGTGGTGGTGGTGTTCGTTTAGGTTTTGAAGGCGGGCAAATGCCTTTAATTAGAAAACTTCCTAGACGTGGTTTCACTAATGCTGATTTTAAGAAAGTTTATTCTATTGTAAACCTCGCTGATCTTAACAAATTTGATGAAAATTCTGTTGTCGATGCAAAAAGTTTGGTAGAAAAAGGTATTCTTTCTAAGGTCGAAAAATATGGTGTCAAGGTTCTTGGCAACGGCAAACTTGAAAAACCTTTGACCGTTAAGGCTAACAAGTTTAGTCAGTCTGCTAAAAAGAAAATTTTGAAAATTAAAGGTACCGTTGAGGAGGTATAATGTTTAAAACTCTTAAAGAAGCATTTAAAATTAAAGACATAAGAAGAAAAATCCTAATTACTTTATTTTTGTTGCTTGTTTATAGAATTGGTTGTTGGTTACCTGCCCCAGGTATTGTTTTAGATACTTATGCTGGTGCTGTTGAGTCTGGTGGTGATTTTATTTCTATCATCAGTGCTGTTAGCGGTAGCGCTCTTGCTAATGGTGCAATCTTGGCGCTTGGTGTTGTTCCTTATATCAATGCATCTATTATAATTCAGTTATTAGCCTACGCAATCCCATCTCTCGAAAGACTTTCTAAGCAAGGAGAAGAAGGTAAAAAGAAAATTAGTCTTTATACTAGAATTGCTGCTCTTATTCTTGCTATTGTTCAAAGTGTAGGTATAGTTGTTGGATTTGGAGTCGATAAACTTGATACTGCAATATTTTTTGGTTCAACTGCTTTGACTGCTGTTTTAGTTGTTTGTATCTTAGTTGCTGGTGCTATGTTTACCGTTTGGCTTGGTGAAAAAATTACCGCTTTGGGTATTGGAAACGGTTTGTCTTTGCTCATCTTTGTTGGTTTGCTTTCTTCTGCTGGTCAAGCAATCTTTAACAATATAGCAGGTATCAGTTCTACTAATTTAGAAAATATTTGGATTTTGCTTATCTTTATTGCTGCTCTTATTTTGATTTTTGGTTTTATTGTTTTTATCGATAGTTCAGAACGAAAGGTCCCTGTACAATATGCTAAACAAATTAAGGGTAGAAAAATGTATGGTGGTCAAAATACAAATATTCCTATTAAAATTAACGCCTCAGGTGTTATGCCTATCATTTTTGCTACTGCAATTATAAGTTTCCCTCAACTTATTATGAGTATATTTTGGTATAGTACAGAGGAGGGAAGTGCTTATATGTGGTATCAGCAACATTTAGGTGCTGGGACATGGTCATACACAGTTTTTGTTGCTCTTTTAATTTTATTATTCTCTTATTTTTATTCTCAAATAAGTTTCAATCCGGAAGATGTTTCAAGACAAATTCAGCAAAATGGTGGTTTCATTCCTGGTTATCGTCCTGGAAAACCTACTGCTGACTATTTGAAAAAGGTCTCAAATAGAATTACTCTTTGGGGTGCTATCTTTTTGGCTTTTATTGCGTTAGTTCCTAATATCATCTTTACGTTAATTGGAAGTTCTGGTTCACTTATTAATGCTTTTAGTTCCACCGGTCTTTTAATTGTTGTTTCGGTTGCACTAGAATTAGACAAGCAACTTGACGCTCAATTACTTATGAGAAATTATAAGGGATTTTTAAAATAAGGAGTTTTAGATGAAGATTGTTTTACTTGGCCCACCAGGCAGTGGTAAAGGTACTCAGGCCGAACTAATTTGTTCAAAATATAATCTACCACATATTTCAACAGGTGATATTTTTAGAAGCAACATTGCTAATAAAACTCAACTTGGTTTAAAGGTTAAACAATATATTGATAGTGGTTCTCTTGTTCCTGATGAACTTACTATCTCAATAGTTAAAGATAGACTTAGTCAAGATGATTGCAAAAATGGTTTCGTTTTAGACGGCTTTCCAAGAGTTCTAAATCAGGCTAAACAACTTGATTCTTTTGTTAAGATTGATAAGGCAATTATGATTGATTTAAGTGATGATGAAATCATTAACCGTTTATCTAAAAGAAGAATGTGTAAAAAGTGTTCAAATCCTACTCATTTAGATTGGCTGGTTGATGGTAAATGTGAAAAGTGTGGAGGCGAAGTTTACATTAGAAATGATGATAGTCCTGAAACAATTAAGGCAAGGCTTGAAAAACAAAAACTTCCACAAGATGTTATTGATTTTTATGTAGAAAAGGGTTTATTTGTTAAAATAAATTCTTTATCTACAAAGCAAGAGACTTTTATTGAAGTTGACAAAATTCTTAAAAGTTTAGTAAAATAAAGGCGATAAAATGATTAAAATAAAAACTGAAAAAGAGATTGAGTTGTTAAGAATTGCTGGTAAAATTACAAGAGAAACTTTACTTGAAATTGAAAAATTTGTAAAACCCGGAGTTACTACTAAACAACTTGACAAAATTGCTCACGATTTTATTTTAAAAAATAATGCTACTCCTTCATTTTTGCACTATGATGGTTTTCCTGCCTCCATTTGTGCGTCTGTTAATGATGTGGTAGTTCACGGATTCCCTGATGACAGGCCTTTACAGGAAGGCGATATTCTAAGCGTTGATGTCGGGGCTTGTTATAAAGGTTATCATGGTGATAGTGCTAGAACTTTTCCGGTAGGAAAGATTGATAGCAAAAAACAGAAATTAATTGAAGTTACAAAACAAAGTTTCTTTGAAGGTATTAAAGGAATTAAGGCAGGTTGCACTGTTGGAGATATTTCCTCGCAAGTTCAAAATTACGTTGAAAAATTTGGTTTTGGAGTTGTTAGAGATATGGTAGGCCACGGTGTCGGTAAAGAACTTCACGAAGATCCGGCAGTTCCTAATTATGGTTATGCTGGATTAGGACCTAAGTTAAAGGCAAATATGGTAATTGCAATTGAACCTATGGTCAATATGGGCAGTTACGATATTACTATAAGAGGTTGGTCGGTCAAAACTAGTGACGGTTTGCCTTCCGCTCACTATGAAAACACTGTTCTTATTACAGACAATGGGGTGGAGATTTTGACCTAAAAAGGAGAAAATTGTGCTTGGTGTTGGAAGTGTTGTTTGTTCTATTAAGGGCCATGACTTTGGAAGATTTTATGTGATTTTAAAGATTGACGGCGAGTTTGCTTATCTTTGCGATGGCAAGTATAGAACTTTAAGCAAATTAAAGAAAAAAAGAATTAAACACTTAAAAGATACTTATAACACTTGTCTTGTCGATGATTTTTCTAAGTTGCACGATTTCCAAATCGCTACTATGCTTAAAAATGTTATCAATATGCACAAAAAATAGTTTTTTTTATTGAAAAAAAGGAGTTTTTATGCCAAAATCAGATTGTTTGGAAACAGAAGGTGTCGTTGTTGAGGTTTTACCTAATGCTACTTTTAAGGTTAAACTTCAAAATGGGCATATTATTACTTGCTACATTTCTGGTAAACTTAGAATGAACTTTATCAAAATTCTAGCCGGAGATGCTGTTAAGGTTGAAATGAGCCCTTATGATTTGACTAAGGGTAGAATTACTTGGAGAAGTAAATCAAATTAATTTAACTATATGACAAGGAGATTTTAAAATGAAAGTTAGACCATCTGTTAAACCTATTTGTGATAAATGTAAGGTTATTAAAAGAGAAGGAAAAGTTATGGTTATATGCCCAAATAAAAAGCATAAACAAACCCAAGGTTAGAAAATTACACATTATGGCGGCTGTTTTACCTTCGCTCATTTTTTGCGTTTGTAAAATTCATAATGTGAGATATATATTTTTTATTTAATTTTATTTTATGGAGGAATGAATATGGCTCGTATCGCTGGTGTTGATTTACCTAACGATAAAAGACTTGAAATCGGTCTTACTTATATTAAAGGTATCGGCAGAGTTACAAGTAATAAAATTTTAAAAGAAACTAAAATCAGTCCTGATATTCGCGTCAAAGATTTGAGCGAAGACCAAGTCGCTTTGCTTAGAAATTATATCGAAAAAAATCTTGTTGTTGAGGGTGATTTAACAAGAGAAGTTTCTCTTAACATCAAGGCTTTATCTGAGATTGGTTGTTATAGAGGTGTTAGACATCGTAAAGGTTTGCCTGTTAGAGGTCAAAGCACTAAACAAAACGCTAGAACTAGAAAAGGTCCAAAAAGGACTGTTGCTAAGAAAAAGAAATAGTAGGGGGTAGTAATTTACATTATGGCTAATAAAAAAGTTGTTAGAAAGAAAAAACAAACTAAAAATATTGATAAGGGTGCTGTTCATATTCAAGCATCATTCAATAATACTCTTGTAACATTTACTGACCTTGCTGGTAACACTCTCTCTTGGTCTAGTGCTGGTTCACTAGGGTTTAGAGGCGCAAGAAAAAGCACTCCTTTTGCTGCTCAACAGGCTGTCGAAGTTGCTGCTAAACTTGCAAAAGAACAAGGTTTAAAATCAGTCGAAGTTTATGTTAAAGGACCTGGCAATGGTAGAGAGGCTGCTATTAGGGCTCTTGGAACTGCTGAGTTAAACGTTACTAAAATTAGTGATGTTTCTCCTATTCCTCATAATGGTTGCCGTCCTCCTAAGAAGAGAAGAATTTAAGAGGAGATATTGAATATGGCAAAATATGTTGATGCAGATTGCAGACTTTGTAGAAGGGAAGGTTGTAAACTTTTCTTAAAAGGAGATAGATGTGTCTCTCCAAAGTGTGCTATGGAAAAAAGACCTGTTGTTCCTGGACAACACGGTTTGGGTAGAAAAAAAATTACCGATTATGGTTTACAATTAAGAGAAAAGCAAAAAGTTAAGAGGGCTTATGGACTTCTTGAAAAACAGTTTAGAGGTTACTTTGAAAAGGCTAACCATATGAAAGGTGTTGTCGGTGAAAATATGCTCAGCCTTCTTGAAAGAAGACTCGACAATGTTATTTATAGAATGGGCATTGGCGATAGTAGAAGTGAGAGTAGACAAATCGTCAATCACGGACATATTTGTGTAAATGGTAAAGTCGTTAATATTCCTTCTTATAGCGTTAAGGTTGGAGATGTCATTTCTGTTAAGGATAGTAAAAAAGATTTGGAAAAGTTTAAACAACTTAAAGATATTAAGTTAGTTACTCCTAAATGGTTAGAATTTAACAATAACTCTTTATCTGGTAAGATTATTGCTTTGCCTAAAAGAGATGATATTGACTTAAATATTCAAGAACACATGATTATCGAGTTGTATTCAAGGTAAGGAGGAAATTTTCTATGATGCAAATTGAAAAACCTAATGTCTATGTTAATGAAAAAGAGGACAAAAGTTGTGCTACTTTCGTTGTCGAACCTCTCGAAAAGGGTTTTGGTATTACTATTGGTAACAGTTTAAGGAGAACTTTGCTTGGTTCTATGCCTGGTGCTGCCATCATCGCTATTAAAATTGATGGCGTTATGCATGAGTTTTCTAGTATTCCGGGTGTTGCAGAAGATGTCACTGATATAGTTCTTAACTTAAAGGGTGTCGCTGTTAGAACTAGTGTGTTAGATGAGGACTTTACTACTGTTGTTTACCTTAATAAGAAAGGTGCTGGTGAAGTTTTTGCTTCTGATATTCAAGTTAATGACCAAGTCGAAATCCTTAATCCTGAACTTAAAATTTGTACTCTCGATGATAATGCTGAACTTAATATGGAAATTATTATAGGTCGTGGTAGAGGTTATAATATCGCTCAAAGAAATAAAAGAGATGATTATCCTATCGGTTATATCTTTATAGATTCTATTTTCACTCCTGTTAAGGCTGTCAGTTATAAAGTTGAAAGTACTCGTGTAGGTCATTCAATTGATTTTGACAAACTTACTCTTGATGTTTCTACTAACGGGACTATGAGCGCTAAGGAAGTTGTTAGTCTTGCTTCTAAAATTATTGAGGACCATATTCATCTTCTTGTTGATATGGTTGACTACATGAATGATGTCGATATTCTTGTTTCTCACGAAGAAGACAAGCCTGTTAAGGTTATGGAAATGTCTATTGAAGATATGGACCTTTCAGTTAGAAGTTATAACTGTTTAAAGAGAGCTAATATTAATACTATTGAAGATTTGACTAAAAAGTCTAAGGAAGATATGCTTAAAGTTAGAAATTTAGGTCTTAAATCATTAGAGGAAGTTATTAATAAACTCGAAAGTATGGGATTATCTTTAAGAAATGATGAAGATTAATTCTATTTAAATTACATTTTTAAAGGAGAAAATTATGGCTAAGGTTGCTAAATTAAATAGACCTACGAAAGAAAGATTAAGTTTACTTCGTAATCAAGCAAGTTCTCTTTTGTGGGATGGTAAGGTTACTACAACTTCTGCAAGGGCTAAGGCTCTTTCTAGTTACGCTGAAAAAATCTTAACTCTCGCTATTAAGACTTACGAAGATACTATAAAAGTTAT
Organism: uncultured Christensenella sp.; assembly: GCA_949290565.1. Classification (GTDB taxonomy): domain Bacteria; phylum Bacillota; class Clostridia; order Christensenellales; family UBA1242; genus UBA7862. The sequence continues at coordinate 31,725 of CASESH010000020.1, forward strand.
TAAAACTGAGGTCGATAGTAAGGGTGTTAAGGTTAAGAGAGAAGTCTTGAATGATGGCCCTAATAAACTTAAAGCAAGAAGAATTATTATGTCTAAACTTTTTGATAGACAGGAAGTTCGCCAACCTAAAGAATCTAAGGCAAGTTTTGTAGAAAGAACAAAAGATATTAATCATCCTTTAATTGAAAAAATATTTAATGTTTATGCTCCAAAATATGCTCAAAGAATTAAAGAAAAAGGTCAGGCTGGTGGTTATACAAGAGTTCTAAAAACTGCTATTAGACGTGGAGATGCTGCTCAACTTTCTTTGGTTGAATTAGTTTAATTTTAAAAAACAAGTTCAAATAGGACTTGTTTTTTTATTGTAATATAAAACCCCCAGATAGTCTGGGGGTTCGGTTTAGGTTTACCGATGAACAAAATTTCTCCTTTTGTGTTAAACTTTTGTTTGTAGTCTAACAAAATTTGAAAACACAAAAGGAGAAAAAATGTCTAAACAAGTAAACA
>CASESH010000021.1 GCA_949290565.1 uncultured Christensenella sp.
GAAGCAGTCAATGAGGTTTATGGTCACTATAGATGGACTAGTAAATAATAAAAAACACCAGTAAAATACGCACTCCTTTAGGGTTTCGTTTATCTAGTAAGGGTTTCGTTTTGCTAGTAGGGGTGTCGTTTTGTATCAAAGCGATAGCACAAAGACATCTTATAACTAACATTTTGATACAAAGCAATGGTCTCAAAATGAAAGATATTTGTCCGAGAAATCGGGCATTTTTTAATTTTTGGCGTTTTGCCAGTAGATGAAAATCGGTTCGAACAGACGGATTTTAAGATTTTAGTCCTACTAGAAAAACGATACCATTACTAGATAAACGTTAGGCTACTAGAAAAACGAAACCCTACTAGATAAAACAGTTAGAGTTGCATTGACATTGTCACTTGACAAACTAATTTTTTTGCTTGTAAAAATCGTACATTTTAGTATATTTGATTTAATGTCGAAACGTGGAAGATAGATACTATTGTCAGAAGAAAGGAGCTTAAAGTATGTCAAGTACAAATATCAATAAGAGTGCTCTGCTATATCGTGGATTAACTGTTTTAGTCAATCTTATTTATATTGGGCTATTTATTCTAATCGTTTATTTAGCAATAGGAGAAAATTTAAATTCATTTCATTATGAACTATTGATTTATGGAAGTATTGGTATTGTTGCTCTAATATTAGCAATGTTTGTTCCTAAATTTTCTAAACTCACTAGCGAAGGAGAAAATTTTCTCTTTTGTTTGCCAATAATTATTATTCTTGTAGCGATGGGCCTTGCTACTGCCCCATATTACTTTTCTGATTTAAGTGTTATCTCTATTTGGGAAGTATCGTTATGCTATGCAATAGTCATAGGATTACCTTTAACTTATTCATTTTATTTTAACTATAAAAATGTTGTAGACGAAATAATGGATATGCCAAAAGAAAAAGCTGAAGCAGTTAGATTTGTTACTTTAGCTATTGCGTTGCCATTATGTTTTACAATCGGATATTTTATCGGATTTGGACTTAGTGTTTGGAATGATCTTTTAGCCAATATTCTATGTATCATTATTGGAATAGTCCTTGCAATTATTTTTATGGCATTTGTTGCTCCTATACTTTATTTAGGCGTTAGCTATGGATTTTCCACAGTTGGTAAAATTGTTGTTAAAAAAGCTAAAAACAAAGTTAAATCTTATAAAAAAGGTGTTAAAGCAGTATTTTCCAAAGATAAGAGAGTTGAAAAAGTATATAGTGGCACTGTTACATATCTAGGAACCAATATTGAAGTTGTTGCCTATAAACTTGAAAGTGGTTGGCTAGATATTGAGGCTCTTATATTTGATGATGTAAGTGCTAGTTATAGAGTTGATGCAGAAAAATATATTAAAGAATTATTCAAAAGAGAATTTGGTTATAACGTCAGTAGAGTTAAATATGTTTCAAATCTTGTTAAATAGAAGTGATAAATTATAGACAATAGTAGTCCAAAAAAACATCTGCATTCCTTTTTGGTTGTTTTTATATTACCGCTATCAGACTTTCTATTTTTAATTGTTACCTACAAACAACAAACGGTATCAGCTAGAACATCAAAAAGACGAAGTTATAGAGAAGCATAATAAGATAAATACTTTTATATCAAACTTAAAGAATAAACGAGATGCAATAACTGAATTTGATGAAGAACTTTTTAACATCATGATTAATAAAGCGGTGGTGCATCGAGACAAAAGTATCGAGTTTATATTTAACTCAGGATATAAAGTTAAAGCTGAGGCTAGGAAGTAAGAAATCCTAGTCTTTTTTTAGTATGAAAAGTAATGAAAATGAACGATAACCATCGACAAATTGATAATTGAAATGTATAATTTTATGTTTTGAAGAAAAGATACATACTTCAAATGGTAGGCATGAGGATAATATTTATTTAGGAGGTTTTTAAGTATGTATCATTTTGAATATTTAACTAAAGCAAAGAGAGCAGAAGTAAAGAAACCTATTTTACAATTAATTACTGAAGTTCAGAAGGATTTGGAAAAGCGATTTACTTTTCAATACAAATTTTCAGGAAGTGATGAGCTTAATATGATTACTTATGATTCTAGAACAAACACCGGATTTGATTTTGATATTAATGTAGAAGTTAATGATCCAAATAATAATTTCAGCGCAAAACAAATCAAACAGTCATTAATGAATTCTTTTAATAAGTTTCTTAAAAAATATGGATTCGACTTTTGTGAAGATAGCACTAGAGTTTTTACTTTCAAGGCAAAAGACCGAAAAAGATCATTAATTAAATATAGCTGCGATATTGCAGTTGTTAACAATTACAATGATGAAGATGGTTATTGGCATCAACAAATTATTTACTTTAATAAAAGCCAAAATTCATATGAATGGAAAGAACAACCATCAGCATTTTACACATTTTGGTATAGGGTTGATAAAATCAAAGATGGTGGATTTTGGAACGAAGTTAGAGACCTTTATTTAGAAAAGAAAAATAATAACCACGACTTAAATAAAAAGTCTACATCTCTACGAAGAGAAGCAGTTAATGAGGTATTTTTAAAACATTTTTATGTCGAATAGTAAAAATATCGATAAAATCGGCACTTTATAGGGGTATCGTTTCTCTAGCAAGGGTATCATTTCTCTAGTAGGGGTATCGTTTTGTATTAAAGCGATAGCACAAAGACATAATGGTAATTCATGTCTGATTCTCCGAAAGGGCTGTGCAGACATTTTTTATTTTATACAATATATCGCAATTTTTTGGATTTTGCACCGTGTAAGAGTATAGCCAATTTGCCGTGTAATAGTTAAATTTTTGAGATACTCATACACGATGGGTGTGCACTCT
>CASESH010000022.1 GCA_949290565.1 uncultured Christensenella sp.
TTTAAATAAATCTATTTTGTGAGAAGTTGTTACAACAACAGTTGCTATGGTTATTGTTCCCATATCCTTGTAATGCTAAGAGTAAAAGTAGTAAAAAGTTGGTGTTTGTATTTAGATTTGTGTCAGTTGTACTAGTAAAAATTGAAATGAGTAAAACTAAAAGTACATAGTTTGTATCCATAATAAACCTCCTTAATAAAACAAATTTTGTTATTATAAAGTGTTTTTATCTAAAAATCGCAATTTTATACTTTTGTATTATTTTTTTAATTATTTTATAATTTTCTAAGGAGTTATTTTATAATGAAAGACCAACAATATACGATTATTGATAAAAATACTTTAACTAATCTGCAATATTATATGCCAGAAAATCAAACTTTGCGACAACTTGCTGATATTTTTAGTATTTTTGCTGACCAAACAAGGTTAAAAATTTTATCTGCTCTTGCTTTAAGTGAAATGTGTGTAACTGATTTATCTAAATATTTAAATATTAATCAAACTACAATAAGTCATCAATTAAGATTATTAAAGAACTGTAATGCTGTTGTTGATATTAGAAAAGGTAAAAACATAGTTTATTCACTTGGGAATGAACTTGTTAATAATATTATGTCTGATGGCGTTGATTATATTTTTGCTTAAATATTTTATACTTTTAAAATATTTGTTTATTTTTCGTAATAATTATGTTATTATTTAGTTAGGTAAAATATTATGGATATAAAAGAAAAATTAAGCAAATTGCCACTTAGTCCAGGCGTTTATATTATGAAAGATAAGTTTGGCAACATAATTTATATTGGTAAGGCTAAAAAACTTAAAAATAGGGTTAGTCAATATTTTATTAATAAAAATCACGAAGTAAAAGTAAAGACTATGGTTTCACAAGTTGCTGATTTTAATTATATTCTAACTAATTCTGAACTCGATGCCTTAGTTCTTGAATGTAATTTAATAAAAAAACATCAACCTTTTTATAATATTTTATTAAAAGATGGCAAGTCTTATCCATACATTAAATTAGATTTAAACGAAGATTTTCCTAAACTCGAAGTAGTTAGACAAATTAAGAAAGATAAGGCTAAATATTTCGGTCCTTATTTTGGTATTAATCCAGCAGAAATAGTTAAGGCAGTTAATTATGCTTATCCAATTAGAACTTGTGATAAGAAAATAAAGAATAATAATAAAATGAAAAAGGGATGTTTAAACTATTCTCTTGGTTTGTGTTCTGCCCCTTGTATGTGCAAAATTACAAAAGAAGACTATGCAAAATACATTCCACATGTGAAAGATTTCTTGTATGGTAAAGATGACAGCGTTTACAACATTATTTGCAAAAAAATGGACCAGGCTGTTGAAATTGAGAATTTTGAACTTGCTATTAAACTTCGTGATTTAAAGTTTATGCTACTTAAACTAAGAGAAAGGGCTATTACTGCGCTTCCTACAACTTCTAATATTGATGTTTTTGGTATGGATAAAAATGATAATTTTTATGTTTTTTCTATCTTGATTATTAGACAGGGTAAAATGATGGGGGCTAAGTGTTATAGTTTTGATAATGTTCAAATAGATGATGAACAAATGCTTATTTCTTTTTTAACTCAATTTTATAATATTAATAAAATTCTTCCTGATAAAATTTTATTGCCGGTAAGTGTGGATTTAGATGATGCTTTATTTAAATCTTTAAGTGAACAACTTGGGAAAAAGATGGAAGTTATTATTCCTTCAAAGGGAATTAATAAAAAACTTGTAGAACAGGCTAATTCTAATGCTAGGGAATATATGAATAAAAATTGTGAGTTAGAGGAAAAGAAAAAGAAGAAAAAAATAGAGACTTTAAATAAAATAAAAGAAGTTCTAAATTTAAAAAATGTACCATTTAGAATTGAGTGTTATGATATTTCAAATATTTCTGGTACTAGTTCTGTTTGTAGTATGGTTGTCTTTTTAAATGGTAGTAAGGCTTCTAAACATTATAGAAAATTTAAAATTAAAAATGTTGTTGGCCCAAATGATTTCGAAAGTTTAAAAGAAAGTATAACTAGAAGACTTGAAAAGTTAAAAAGTGATGATATAAGTTTTTCAATGACACCAGATTTAATTGTTATTGATGGTGGAAAAGGACAAATTAATACTTGTAGAGATTTAATAAAGAGTTATAATCAAAATATAGATGTTATAAGTTTAGCAAAAAAACAAGAAGAAATTTTTGTTGAGGAAAATCCTCTTTCAGTCAAATTATCAAAAGATAGTGACGAATTAAAACTTTTGCAAAAAGTTAGAGATGAGGCTCATAGATTTGCAATTACATTTCATAGAAAACTAAGAAAGAAAAAGCAAGTTTTAAGTATTTTAGATGAGATTGAGGGTTTAGGTAAAATAAAAAAAGAAAATTTAATAGAAAAATTTAAAAGTGTTAAAAAAATGAAAAAGGCTAGTATTGATGATTTAATTCAAGTAAGTGGTATAACTCCTAAATTAGCCTTAGAAATTATAAAAAAATTGCAAGAAATAGATTAATTTTGCTATTTTTGTTTTACTTTTCTTAATAAATATTTTTTTTGATTATCATATTTTAATTGTCTTTTTCATATATATCTTTATGAAAATTAAAAACATTAAAACAATATTTTCTAAAAAAGTTTTAAAAATTATATTTATTATTTCTAGTTTTTTGTTTTTAATTATTTCACCTTTTTATGTATTTGATAAATCTAGATACAGTTTAGATTTAAATAATTTATTTACTCAGGATAAATCATCAAAAGTTGTATTAAATATTTTTCATATTGAGACTTTTGAAGGAGGAACAAATTCTCGTAGTAAGTATTTAGAAGAAATTGCACTAAATTTTAACAAGTCAAATAAAAATTGTTTTATTGTAATTAAAACTTTAACGCCTGAGCAATTAATTCTTAATTTGCAAGAGAACAACATTCCTGACTTGTTTTCTTTTGGTGTTGGTGTAGGGGAATATTTAAAAGGATTTTTAACTGAACTTGATAATAATTCAAATATAAGAAGTGATTTAATTGAGTATGGAAAGTTAGAAGATAAAATTTATGCTTATCCTTATATTTTGTCAGGATATTGTTTAATTTCTTATAGTGAATTTATTGAAAGTTCATCAAGTGATTTAAACTCTTTAATAACAAATAAAGTAAAAGATAAAAAAGAATTTAGCGGGTTATCTATTCAAAAAGGTGGCTATACTTTACCTATTTCTGTACTTGTTAAAAATAATATTAATTTAGTTAAAGATAATTATTTAACATTTTCAAGTGGTTATGAAACATATAAAAATTTCATTTCAAAAAATTCAGTTACTTTACTTGGAACTGCGAGGGATTTGGCAAGATGTAAAAATAGAGAAAGTATGGGTAATATAAATAGTTTACAATATAATTTCCTAGGTGGATATTCCGACCTTATTCAATATATTGGTGTTGTGGATACTAAAAATTCAATAAAAATGATTTATGCTAAAAATTTTGCAAAATATTTAACTAGTCAAACTAGTCAAAATTGTCTTAATAAATTTGGATTATTTAGTGTTAATAACTTATTTATTTATGAGAATGATTATATGTCCTTATTTGAAAAAACTCTTAAAGAAGATTTGTCTTCATTAAATGCTTTTATTTCAAAAGATGAACTAATTACATTAGAAAATAGTTACTTTTCTAAGACTGTTTAGACATTTTTGAAAGTTATTACATATATGTATTTATGAAAAGTAAAATTTCTCTCAATAAATTTATAAAACTGTTAAAGAATGATTTCCCAAATTTAAAAATAAAGCAAGATGAATACTTCAAACAGCATACTACATTTAAAATTGGTGGAAAAATATTTGCTCTTATTGAAATTGATAAAATAAATTTACTTTTAAAATTATTAAAATATATAAATTTTTATAAAATACGATACTTTATTTTAGGTGCTGGTAGTAATCTTTTAGTTAATGATAAAAAGATGAATTTTATTGTTTTAAAAATAAAATTAAATAAAATTGAGAAAAGAAATAATGAAATTATATGCTCATCAGGTGTAAACATTTTTAAACTTAACCAATTTGCCATAAAAAATAATCTCGGAGGTTTAGAGTGGAGTTTTGGGATACCTGGCACCGTAGGTGGAGCAATTAAAATGAATGCCGGTTGTTTTGGTGGACAAATAAGTGATGTTGTTAAAACGGTTTATTATACTGATGGATATAAAATACATAAAAAATCTAATAGAAATTTGGAATTTAGTTATAGAAAAAGTTTTTTTTCAGATAAAAATTTTGTAATTTTAAAAGTTGTTTTTGTTTTATATAATAAAAATATGGAAGAGATTAAACAAAATTGCTTTGAAAATTTAAAAAAAAGAAGATTGTCTCAGCCTTATAATTATCCAAGTGCGGGAAGTGTTTTTAAAAGGTATAATAATTTTCCTGTTCCCATTTTAATTGAAAAATGCAACTTAAAAGGTTTAACATTTTGCGGTGCCCAAATTTCTAATAAGCATTGTGGATTTATTGTAAATATCAATAAGGCTAAATTTAATCATGTTTATAAATTAATTTTGAAAATTAAGAATACAATTTATAAAAAATTTGGTATAATACTTGAAGAAGAAATTATCATAATAAAAAACTAAGGAGAAATTATGTCGTTTGCTCATGAAGCCAAATTGGAAGTTTTAGAAAGTCCTATCAAAAATGAATGTTGTAAGCAAGCTTTTTTATCAGCAGTTATTCATTCTTGTGGGGAGTTGATTAAAAGCGGAAAAGAAATTTATATTGAGTTAAAAACTGATTTAGATAAAGTTTTTGAGATTGTTAATGACTGTTTGCAAACTCTGTATGGTAAAAATGCAGAAATGTTTATTGATGAAGATAAGAATATTAATAAAGCAACAAGATATATTATAAAATTACCAAAAGATTGTACAAAAAGAATTTTATTTGATTGTGGCATTGCTAAGTTTAATATTGAAGATGAATTTTCGTTGATTAGTGGGTTAGATGAGCATATTATAGAAAATGAATGTTGTGCAAAAACTTATATTAAGGGAGTCTTTGCAACTGCTTCAACTTCAAATATAGTTTTGGAAGAAAAAAAGAGTAATAAAAGGTATTTTTCTGGTTATCATTGGGAGTTTGTTTTTAATAGAGAAGATTATGCTGATGATTTTTCCAATTTATTATTTTCTTTCGGAATTACCAATAAGAAAAATCAAAGAAAAAATCTATTTATTCTTTATATTAAAGAGGCTGAAAAAGTAAGTGACTTATTTGCAATTGTTGGTGCATTTAAAAGTTTACTTAAACTACAAAATGAAATGACTGTTAGAGAAGTTAGAAATAATATTAATAGACAAAATAATTGTATAAATGCTAACATTACTAAAACTGTCAATGCTAGTATTAAACAAATTAAAGCAATTAATATTATTAATGAAAGGTTAGGTTTTGATAAATTGCCTCAGAATTTAAGAGAATTATGTCTTGTTAGACTTGCTAATCCTGAGGAGTCGCTTGATAACTTGACAAAATTGCTATCTACCACTATAACTAAAAGTGGTATTAATCATCAATTTAATAGACTTATTAAGATAGCAAAAAACTATGATGATAATTTAGAAGATTAAACAAAGGTTAAATTATGAAAAATTTTGTACATTTACACGTTCATACTGAATATAGTTTGTTAGATGGTGCTGCAAAGATTACTGATTTAGTAAAAACTGTTAAAGAACAAGGTGCAAATGCCGTAGCAATTACAGACCACGGTACGATGGCAGGTGCCCTTCATTTTTTTACAGAATGTTATAAAAACAATATTAAGCCAATAATAGGCTGTGAATTTTATGTAACTTATGATAGATTTTTAAAACAGGGAAAAGCAGATAGTGCTCATTTAATTTTACTTGCAAAAAATAATGAAGGTTATCATAATTTATTAAAGTTAAATGCCATAGCAGCAAAAGAGGGATTCTATTATAAACCTCGTATTGATTATGATATCCTAGAAAAGCACTCAAAAGGTATTATTTGTTTAAGCGCTTGTATAGTAGGACATATTCCTCAACTTTTGTTAAATAGGCAATATGATGAGGCTTTAAAACTAGGTCAAAGATTAAAAAGTATGTTTGATGAGGGAGATTTTTATATTGAACTACAAAATCATAGACTTCCTGAACAAATTGAAATCTTGGAACCATTAAATAGATTGGCAAAAGATTTGGGTGTTAAAACTGTTGCTACAAACGATTGTCATTACATAAAAAAAGAAGATGCAAAAATGCAAGATGTAATGATGTGTATTCAAATGAACAAAACCTTAGATGATACAGATAGGTTAAAATTTGGAACTGATGAATTTTACGTCAAAAATCGTGAAGAAATGGAAAATGTTTTAGGCGCCTATCCAGAAGCCCTAGATACAACTCAGGAAATAGCAGATAAGTGTTTGGTTACAATAAAGGCAAAAAGTCATAAAGAAATACCAAATTTACCCGAAGGTTGTACTTTAAGAGACAATGAGAATTTTATTCCTAAATATGTACCCGATGATGGACAAACTCCTTATGATTTTCTTAAAAAATTGTGTTATGATGGTTTGGCAGATAGATATCCAAAAATTACTCCTGAAATTCAACAAAGAGCAGATTACGAACTTGATATAATAAAAGAACAAGGTTTTGTTGAATATTTCTTGGTTGTTTGGGATTATATTAATTATGCTAGAAAAAATAATATTCCTGTTGGACCAGGTAGAGGTAGTGGTGCTGGTAGTATTGTCGCTTATACTTCTGGGATTACTCGTGTTGACCCTATTAAATATAACTTACTCTTTGAAAGATTTATTCATAGAGAGAGAGTTTCTATGCCAGATTTTGACGTTGATTTTTGTTATGATAGACGAAACGAGGTCATTGAATATGCTAAAAGAAAATATGGTAAAGATAACGTTGCTTATATAGGAACATTTGGTACAATGGCTGCAAAGAATGCAATTAGAGATTGTGGCAGAGTAATGAGATTACCCCTTGTTGAAGTAAATAGAATTTGTAAAGAGATTCCTTTTAAATTGCCTGATGGAATTAAAAAACCTCCGGTTTTAAAGTATTATTTTGGATTAACAGGTAAAGAGGAAAATGAAAAATTTATTATTCCATCTTTAAGACAAATGTATGATGAAGATGAAAATATTAGAAAAGTTATTGATATGAGCGTTAAACTCGAAGGAATGCCAAGACAGAGTTCAACCCACGCCTGTGGTATTTTAATAGCACCTGCTTCGGTTGATGAATTTGTTCCTTTGCTTAGAAATGGTGATGAAATCGCTACGCAATATTCCATGATAGAACTTGAAGATTTGGGCCTGCTAAAAATGGATTTTTTAGGATTAAGAACTCTTACAGATATAGATAAAACCTTAAAACTTGTAAAAAAAATACATAATAAAGATATAGATTTCTATAACATGGAATATAATGATCAAAATGTTTTTAAACTTATTTCTTCGGGAAATACCGACGCTGTCTTTCAACTTGAAAGTGGTGGAATGAAAAAGTTTATGAAAAAGTTAAAGCCGGACAATTTGGAAGATATTATTGCTGGTATTTCTCTTTATCGTCCAGGTCCTATGAAATATATTGATGATTATGTTAAAAATAAACATAATCCAGAAAATATAAAATATGATGACCCTTGTTTGAAACCTATATTGGAAGCAACCTATGGCATAATAGTTTACCAAGAACAAGTTATGCAAATTGTTCAAGCAATGGGTGGGTATTCATTGGGACAGGCAGATATGGTTAGAAGAATAATGGGCAAGAAGAAAGTTGAAAAAATGGCTGCTGAAAAGGAAAAATTTATTTATGGTTGGAAAGACCCAAATGGAGTCAAAAGTATTGATGGAGCATTAAAAAAAGGTATTTCAGAGGAAGTTGCAAGAAAAGTATTTGCCGATATGGAAGATTTTGCAAAATATGCTTTTAATAAATCTCATGCCGCTGCATATGCTTATTTGTCATATCAAACTGCTTATTTAAAAACTTATTATCCTGTTGAGTTTTTGGTTGCTGTTTTAAATAATAGAATAACAACTATTGATGAAATAAAAAAATATATAATTTATGCTAAACAACAAAATATGGAAGTTCTTCCTCCTAATATAAATAAAAGTCAAACTTATTTTAGTGTTGAAGATAACAAAATAAGATTTGGACTTGCTGCTCTTAAAAATGTTGGGGTAGCAGTTGTCGAGGAAGTTATAAAAAATAGAGATGAGTTTGGAGAATTTAAAGATTTACATGACTTTATTGAAAGGACTCAGAGTCTAGGTGTAAACAAGAGGACAATTGAAAGTTTTATTTTAAGTGGTGCTTTTGATTGCTTTGGAGCATATAGAGCACAACTTATGAGTATTTACGAATCTATAATTGATGTCGTAACGAAAGACATTAAAAGTAAAGCAACAGGACAGTTTAGTCTTTTTGATGATGTTTCTTTAAGTCAAGAAAATTTTATAAAATTACCAGATATTAAAGAATACTCTAAGCAGACTAAATTAAAGTTCGAAAAACAAGTGCTTGGCATGTATTTATCAGGTCATCCTCTTGACAATTATTTAGATGAATTCAATAAATTTTCTTTCAATTCAAGTATGATTCATAATGAGTCAAATGAAGATGATTTAGAGGAATCACAAGAATTCCAGATGGAAGAAGATATTATTCAAAATGATATGGTTGTTGAATGTGGTGGCAGTATTGAAGAAATTTCTAAAAAGGTCTCTAAGAAAAATAACAAAGAAATAGCAATCTTAAAAGTTGAAGATTTGTATGGGACTTTTGAGGTTATGCTTTTCTCAAAAGTTTATGAAAAGTTCAGGTCTAAATTACAAGAGGATACGCTTATTAAAATTCATGGTAAAACTTCTATTAAAGATGGTTTTGATTTAATAATAATCGCTGATAGTATTTCTCTGCTTGGAGATAATAGTTCGCCTGAACAAGTTATAAATGAAAAAAGTAATGATAAAACACAAACTTTATATTTAAAATATGATACGCAAGATGGCGTAATGCACTTAAATATTATGTCAATTATGAAAAACTATCCCGGGAAAACTCCTGTCATTATTAGATGTTCTTCAACGAATAAGGCTTTTAAAATAAATTTAATGGTAAATACTAACAATTATCTCATGAATGAACTTAACTCACTTTTAAGTGAAGAAAATATAAAATTAATTTAAAAGGAATTTGCTATGAGTGTAAAAAAAATTGCAATTTTAACTAGTGGTGGAGATTGCCAGGGGATGAACGCTCTTATAAACATTCTAGTGAGAGTGGCTAATGAAAGACAAATAGATGTCCTTGGTGTGATGAATGGTTATAAGGGTTTATGTCAAGATGATTTTATAAAATTAGATAACTTTGTTGTAGAAAATATAACTTCTCTTGGTGGCACAATTTTAAAAACATCTAGGTATTTAGACTTTAAAAAAGATGAAGTTGTTAAATTAGGTGTTAAAAATTTATCTAAAAGAAAAGTTGATGCTTTAATTGTTATAGGCGGAGATGGTTCATTTAAAGGCGCCATGGCTCTTTCTAAGTTTGGGGTAAAAATTATTTGTATTCCAGCAACAATTGACAATGATTTGAGATACACTTCTAGATGTTTAGGTTTTGATACTGCTGTAAATAACGCTGTTAAATATATTGAAAATGTAGAGCAAACAATGGAAGCCTTAAATAGAGGCGTTGTAATTGAAGTTATGGGTAGATATTGTGGTGATATCGCACTGTATTGTGCTGTTTCTACCGCTTGTGATGTAATTGCACTTCCTGAGAATCCAATAAATCAAGAGGAACTACTAGATAGAGTGAAATACTGTATTGAAGTAAAGAAAAAAATCCCTGTTGTCGTTGTAGCTGAAAAAATGTTTGATGTTAAGGAAATTGCTAAAATTCTTTCAGAAGAAACAAATATAGAGTTTAAATATTCTGTCGTTGGGTACATTCAAAGAGGGGGAAGCCCATCAGTTGCCGATAAGGCTTTGGCTATGCAATTTGGGGTTAAGGCCATAGAACTTGTTGAAAATGGAATCTTTGGAAAGGCTTTGGGTTTTAAGGATAATAAGATATTTGATCTAGATTTGTTTGATGCTTTAAATAGTGATTATAATTTTAATTATGAATTATTAAATTTGTTTTATTTATTAAACTATAAGAAGTAATACTAAAAATAAAGTCCATTAATTAACTTTTATATTATGTTTAAAATACTCAATCTAAACTAATGAAAAGTAAAACTAAAGATTTACATTTAGTTTTTACTTATAAACTTATAGAGTTAAAAATAAAATTAAATTATTAATTTATAAATTATTCCTCGGCTATGTTTTCAAAAATTAAATATTCAAAGTTTATTTTATCAATAAAATCATCTTTTTTAAAGATTGCGTTATTAAAAGATACAAAATCATTTAAATGTTTTGACAATATAAGTGGAGTTTCTATATCAAGATTATGACAAATTTCTGTTGCGTAATTATAAAATTCATTTATATTAAATATTTCATCTTTTTGCAAGACATAACTTTTAATTATTTTACTTTTTTTCATAGTTTTTGCCCAAATTTTAATCATAATTAACCTCTTTTAGGTTAGTATATCAAAAACAAAGATTTAACAAAACAAAAATAGTAATTTTGTAGCATAAATTAATTTTATTATCATATAATTGATATAAAAAGAATTTAATAAAATTCTTACTAAATAATTTAAAAGAATATATTTTATTAAAAACTTTTTTTAAAAACATACTATTACAAGATTTTAATTCTATCAATTTTAACTAATTTTTTGTATTAACAAAAAACTTAAACGTAAGTCTTAATATATAGTTTTTTTATTTGTATGTTTTGTTGTAAGCAAACTGTTCAAATATTCTTGACATTATTTTTTTTATGACTATAATCTCTAAAAATATTTAAATGTTTTAAGCATTATAATATTTAAGCCAAATTTAATAAAAAATAAAATGTGTATTGTATTTTGCAATACTTCATTTTTTAAAATATGCTAGGAGGTTTTTAAAATGGAAAATGAAGTTTTTTTTACTAAGGAAGGTTACAAGGCTTTACAAGAAAAATTAGATTATTTAAAATCTACAAAGAGGGAAGAAATCTCAAAAAAGATTGATGAAGCAAGAGGTTTTGGTGATTTAAGTGAGAACGCTGAATATGAAGCAGCAAGGAATGAACAAGAACAAGTTGAAGCCGAGATTATGGAGATTGAAAATAAATTAAGATTTGGTAAGATTATCAATAAAAATAAAATAGATACAAGTTGTGTAAATGTTGGCTGTACGGTAAAATTAAAAGACCTTGATTTTGATGATATTTTTGAATATCAAATTGTTGGAGCAACAGAAAGTGATCCTACTAAGGGAATTATTTCAAATGAATCTCCTGTTGGTAAGTCATTGTTAGGTAAAAAGGTTGGAGAAAAAGTAAGTATTGTTTTACCACAAAATAATAATGCAACAATTAATTTAAAAGTTTTAGAGATAAGAATTTAGTATAAATGAAAAAGAGAACAATCTAACAAATTGCTCTCATTTTTTTTCTTGTTTATTAAATGAAGATATGATAAAATCTTTTTAGGTAAAAAGATGTTGGAGTATCAAAATATTGTTTTAAATAATTTGCAGTTTAAAAAAATTTGTAGCGAAGAACTTAGTTGCAATTCTTTTTTATTTGAGTCGAGTGATGAACTCTTTTTGAATACTTTTTCTCAATGTTTTGCAATGTTTTTGCTTTGTAATGGTAAAAATAAACCTTGTACAGTATGTGAAAACTGTAAGAAAGTTGAATTGAATTCTCATAGTGATTTAAAAACTTATCCAAAAAATCATAAAAACATTCTAGTAGAAGACATAAAAGATATTATAGATAATATCTATTTGTCTGGAATTGAAAGTGATAAAAAAATTTTTATTCTAAATAACTTTTCATCTGCCACAGTTCAAGCACAAAATAAATTATTAAAAATTCTTGAAGAACCCCCTGAGAATGCTTTTATTATTTTAAATGTAACAAATATAAGCAAAGTTTTACCAACCATTTTATCAAGATGTAAAAAAATAAGATTATTATGTTTGCAAGATGATGAAATAATTAAAGGTTTAGATTTAGAGGTTAATCGTAGGCAAGAACTCTTAGCGCTAGCAAATAGGAGTTTATCAAAGGCAGTATTATTTTATAAAGATAAAAATTTTTGGGAGTTGTATGACTTTTGCCTTGATACTCTTAAAGATATGAAAGATAGTAAAGTTTTAATTAAATTTTCTTATAAACTAAGCAATAATAAAGAAGAAATCAATACTATTCTTGAAATTTTTGAAAGTTTGTTTAGGGATATGTTGTTTATTAGATTAAAAACTTTTTCTCTTGTTAAAAATAAAACAATTTTAATTGATTTACAAAGTATATCTCTTGAATTTAATTGTGATGCCATAGACCTAATAATAAAAAAAATATATGAAATTAAAAAGAAATTAGAATTTAATTGTAATTATGTATACTTAATTGACAGTCTTTTACTTTACGTTTTGGAGGTTAAATTTTTATGCAACAAAAATTAGATGTAAGAATTAAGATTGGAGATAAGGTTCAAACTTATCTTGCAAGTGAGAATATAAAAAAAGGTGATAATGTCATTATTGAAAATGAAAACGGACTTGTTTTTGCTACTGTTGAAAAGGTAAGTGAAATTAAAGATAGTTGTAATGACATTCCATTTATTGTTAGAAAGGCGACAAAAGAAGATATAAAAAAGAATGAAGAAAATTTAGATAAGGCAAAAATTGCTATACGTGAAACGGAAGAATTTGTAAAAAAACTTAAACTAGATATGAATATTATTAATGCAAATTATTCTTTTGATGGGACAAAAGTAGTAATTGAATTTTTGTCAGATGATAGAGTTGATTTTAGAGATTTAATTAAAGAATTAGTTTTAAAATTAAAAGTTAAAATAGAATTAAGGCAAATTGGTATTAGAGAACATGCAAAAATTGTTGGAGGTATTGGCGTTTGTGGTAGGGTATGTTGTTGTAAATGCTATCTGAATGAATTTCAAAAAGTTTCTATGAAAATGGCAAAAGTCCAAGGACTTGCTTTAAATCCAAATAAAATAAGTGGAACTTGTGGGCGTTTAATGTGTTGTTTGGAGTATGAGAACCCATATTATTGTGAAATTACAGAAAAATTGCCTAAAATGAACAGTGAGATTATTACTCCTGATGGAAAGGGTATGGTTACTAATTTAAATATCTTAAAACAAATAGTGTCTGCAAAAATTATGCTTAGTGATGGTTCTCTTATTATAAAAGATTATCCTTATGAAGAATTAAAAAAATATAATAATTTTGATTTTTCTAAAAATAATATTGAAAACAAAAAAAATGAACAAGATTAGCAAATAGGTTTTTATATGTTTTATTTAAAAGAAAATGAAGTCTTAGAAGATTTACAAATTAATAATTTCTACATTATTCAAAATCATAAAAAATATTGTTTTTCAGTTGATAGTGTTTTACTATCTAATTTTGTAAAGATAAAAAAAAATGATTTTGTAGTTGAATTATGTTCGGGTAGTGGTATTATTTCTATTTTATTAGTTGCTAAATATAAGATTAAACAAATAATTGGTTTTGAAATTGAGAAAGACTTATTTGATATGTCTATTAGGTCAAAAGTTTACAATAAAATAAATAATATTCAATTTATTAATGACGATTTAATAAATGCAAAACGTTATTTAGGAGCAAATCAAGTTGATGTAATTGTTTGTAATCCTCCATACTATGTTTTACCAAAAGATTATTCAAAAATTTCACATAAAAATTTGGTTTCAAAGTATGAGGTTAAAACAAATATTACACAAATTTTAAAAACAAGTAATGAATTATTAAATGAAAAGGGAAGGCTTTATCTTGTTTATCCGTCTTTAAGATTACAAGAATTACTTACTATTGCAAGTAGTTTTAATTTGATTGCAAAGACATTGCAATTTGTATATCCTAAAAATAAGATAGAAAGCAGTGTTGTGTTAGTAGAATTAATTAAGAATGCAAATAAAGGAATAAAAGTTTTAAAGCCACTAATTATATAAAAAGAAGATTATAGATTAACTATAATCTTTTTTACATAAATTTACAAAGAAAACAACTTATAATTGTTCCACATAGAGTTGCAATTAAAGCAACGGGAATTGCATAAAATAGACGTTTTATTTTTACCTGAGAGCAGTATAGGGTTGTTACATAAAAAACAGTATCACAACTACCTACTATTACGCTAGCACATCTACCTATGTAACTATCAACACCATAGTTAGTATATATATCATTTAGAATTGCAAGTGTTCCATTTCCACTAAAAGGTTTAAGTAAGACAAGTTCGCAAAGTTCTTGGGGAATTCCAACAACATTAAAAATAGGCGCAAAGAATTGTGCTAATAACGAAGCAAGTCCACTAATTTTAATAAATTGAACCATAATCATAATTGTTACTATGTATGGAAATATGCTTAGTACTAGACCTGTGCTTTGTTTTGCTCCATTAATGAAACTCGAATAAACATTAACATTTTTCATCTTTGCGTAAACAAATGTAAATAAAATTAAAATAGGTAAAAGGTATATACTCATTTATTTCTATTTTTCCTCTTTTTAAAATGTTCAATAATAAGTGCAATTCCAATTCCAATTACAGTAGTTGAAATTGCTGCTATTATAGTTGGTAATATTATATTACTTGCGCTAGTACTACCGGCTGTTATTCTTAGACCAATTACGGTAGTAGGAAGAATTTGCATAGAGGTAGAGGCGAAAATAATTAACATTATCATTGCTTTGTTAGCATTACCTGAACCATCATCTAATCTCTGCATTGCTTTCATTCCTAATGGAGTTGCTGCACCCCCCATTCCTAGAATGTTGCAAGAAATATTCATACAAATAAGTTCGTTTGTTGCATCATCTAAATTTCCAAAAATCTTTTTTGTAACAGGTGTTAAAAATTTAGATAATTTTTTATTTATTCCACTATCTTCCATAACTTGCAATATTCCTAGCCAAACAGAATATATAGCACATAAACTTATACACAATTTTAGTGTACTTTCACTTGCTTCTAACATAGAAGGTAAGACTATTTCTGGATTTATATAAAGTAAAATACATATGCTTGTTACCGTTAACCAAAACCAAATTTTATTCATAATATAATATTTATGAAGATACTAAAAAAGGTATGCAAGTTACTAAATATATGTTAAAATAGTTTTATGATTATAGATTCCCATTGTCATCTCTACGATGAAAAATTAGATAATATTAGAGATAAAATTATAGAAAATTTAGAAAAAACAGGACAAGTATGTATTTGTAGTAGCGACAATATTGAAAGTTCAAAAAAAAGTATTTTTATCGCTAATAGTTCAAATAATATTTACGCTACAATAGGTACACATCCACATTGTGCCAATCAATTTAAAGATAAAGATTTGCAAATTTATAAAAATTTAAGCAAGAATAAAAAAGTTGTTGCAATAGGAGAAATTGGATTAGATTATTTTTATGATTACTCTCCAAGAGATATTCAAAAGGAAGTTCTTATAAAACAAATTAAATTAGCATGTGAATTAAGTTTGCCTTGTGTATTTCATGTAAGAGATGCTATCCAAGATTTCTTGGAAATAGTTAAAAATAACAAACAGTTTTTAAATAATTCTGCTTTAATTCATAGTTTTAGTGGAAGTATTGAAGTTGCAAAAATATTATTAAATCTAGATTTTTATTTTAGTTTTAATGGTATTATAACATTTAAAAATGCAAATAAAATTTTAGAAGTTGTTAAATTTATTCCAATTGATAGAATTTTAATTGAAACAGATAGTCCTTATTTAACACCTGTTCCTTATAGAGGAGATATTAATAGACCAGAATATGTGGAACTTGTTGCTGAGAAAATTGCCGTTTTAAAAAATTTATCAAAAGATGAAGTTATAAATATTACTACTAATAATGCAAAAAAATTTTTTAGGTTGTAGAATAAATTATGGATAAAGAATTTAAATTTAAAAAACAATTTGGTCAAAATTTTATTTTTGATAAGAATTTTTTAAACTCTATTGTAAGAGAACTTAACATAGACAAAAATTCAAATATCTTAGAAATCGGGGCAGGAATGGGTACTTTAACAACCTGTCTAGCAGAGAATTATAAAAAAATAGTAAGTTTCGAGATTGACAAAACTTTAAAAGAATATTTACTTGATTTACAATCAAAATATTGTAATGTTTCATTTATTTTTCAAGATATTTTGTCAGTTGAAACACATAAGATTGAACAATTATTTGGTGGTGAAAACTATAATATTGTTGCAAATTTACCTTATTATATTACTTCTGCAATTATTTTTAAGTTTTTATTTGAATCAAAAAAACTAGAAAAGATATACGTTATGGTTCAAAAAGAGGTGGCAGAACGTTATTGTGCTAAAAATTCTACAAAAGATTATGGAATTCCTTCTGTTCTTTTAGATTCTTTTGGTTATTGTAAAATTATAAAGAATGTTAATAGAAAAATGTTTAAACCAATTCCTAAGGTAGATTCTTGTATTATAGAAATTAAAATAGATTTAAATAAATATAAAATAGACAATATTAATAAGTATAAAGATTTTGTTTCAAACTGTTTTAAAATGAAAAGAAAGACACTTTACAATAATTTAATTAGTTATGGTCTAGAAAAAAATAAAATAAAAGAGGCTTTTGTTATGTTAAATGTAAAGGAAGATTGTAGGGCTGAAAGTATATCAACTGAAAATTTTGTAAAGTTATTTAATTTGTTTTTTTAAGTTTAAAAAGTTTTAAAGAAAAAGAGTTTTAAACTAATTAATTTTAGTAAAAGAATTTTCTAGTTTTAGGTCAAAAATATTAAAAGAATCATATATATTACTAAAATATATATGTTTCTTTTTTTTGTATAAAAAAACGACATTTTAAATTTGATAAAATATTAAACATTAAAGGGGATAATAAAATTGCAAAATTTAGCAAAAACTATTATTTTAAATAATAATTCCGATAAAAATTTTAAAGCCATTTTAAATTTAAGACAAAATGATTTTAGTAAAATTAAATTCTTCAATTTAAACAATGTAAGTAAAAATTATGCTTTGGGGATAAAACAAAATTCAAATGTAATAAAAATTCCACTTAATATTAATAATAATGACTGTGTTTTTAAAATAGATAATAAAATTGATTTTAATTGTAATCTAACTTGCGCTATTGTAGATGTGTCTAATCCTTTTTGTCCTGAAATAATTTTAAGCGGAAGTGAAAATACAAGAATGGAAAATAGTCGTATAGAAGGAGCGTTTGTTGTAAAAAAACCACAGGATACATCTGTTTTATACGAAAAAGATAGTCAAGAAAGTATTGAAAATCTTATTGATAGAAATTTGCAAGATGATATGAATACTACATATTTTGATAGTTGCGCAAATTGTAAGTATAGGGAAGCATTTTATAATGAGGGCTGCTCTTGTTCTAATAAAGCAAATGTTGCTTCAACTAAAAGTAAATTTTTAGAAAACGATTTAAAAGAAGAAAAAGAGGAAGATTATAATGAGCAAAATAATGAAAATAGTTTTTATAATCAAGTAAAGGCACAAGTTGAAGCACTTTTTGCTAAATATGAACAATATAGTTTATTAGAAAGTATAATTCCAAATTCTAGATGGTCTAAAATTGTTTATGATAAGAATGGGGATTATTATGTTTTAGGCCTTATTTATAATGATATTGGAGAAGTTTTATATATTTGTTATGGTATGCCAGCATCTAGTCCAGACATTCCACCAGAAGACTTAGAGGAGTATGCAGGATGGTTTCCAAAAGATTCTAATAATCCTAACGGTGAAGGTTATTTTATTGTTTGTCAAGATGCAAAAACAGGTAAAACTGTAAAATTAGATTTACTTTAATTTTATAATAAAATTTGACATTAATTAACCATTAAAATGAAATTACTTGTCTAATTATTTGACAAATGGGAAAAATTTTGTTAGACTCAATCTTGTTTAGTGAGGTTAATGGCTTGAAGAAGAAAATATTTGTATTAATGTCATTTTTATTTATATTTGCAATTACTTTGTTTGGTTGCGGAGGTATTTTATTGTCGGGTGGACCGGATATAAAAGAAACGGTTTATGGAAATGGTGGCTCTGCTGTTGTGAAAGGTGATTATTTGTATTTTGCAAATGCTTTTATTGATTATAATGACCTTGGCATTAATGATAATAAGTATGACCAAAAAAGTCCTCAAAAAATATATGGCATTTATAGGACAAAACTTGATAAATATGGCAAAGTTTCTTTAAATGAAGATGGTTCTCCTGCAAATGTTGATTTATTATCGTATAAAATAGGTGGATATGCTTATTCTGGTCTTTATATCTTTGGCGATTATTTATATTATACAACTCCATATTCCCAAGATAACAAAGGGGGAACGACAGTTAAGGGTTTAGTTAGATTAGAAAGAGTAAAACTAAATGGAAGTGGACATGAAGAACTTTTTTCAGTTGAAAATTATTCTTCTTCATCTTCATATTCTTTAATAAATATAGGGAGTTCTGTATATTTTACTTATTTAGATTCAAATAAAAATCTTAATGTTTTGAAAGTTACCGGTGGAAATAAAGATAGTTTTAAAGTTGATTCATCAGTTTCTTCATTTAAAATATATGACCAAAAAGATATAGTCTATGGACAGGAAGTACAAGATATTAACAAATATGTTTATTATGTTGTTAATGATAGTGAAAATAGTACTTATACTTTTTATAAAAAAGATTTAACAAATTTAAATAGTGAACCTATTGTTGTTTTGAATTCTCGTTCTGATGAAATTAAGGTCATTGCTGTTAAAAATAATAGGGTCTATTACACAGTTAATAATTTATTATACTCATTTAGCAACTCAAACGATGATATAATAAAATATTCACAAATACCTGTTTCAAATTCAACAGATTCAAGTTCTTCATCTTCTAGTTTGTCAAGTTATCAAATTTTAGATATGTCTTATGGAGCAAACTTAGATAGAGGTATTATCGGCGTTTATTATAATGGTTTAACTTATTCTATTGCAATTTATGATGGAATTACAATAAAAAAATTAGATATTTTAGATGATAATACAAAAAAGGTTACTATTTTAGGTACTCAAAATAATGAGTTTTACTATCAAATTGAGGAAGATAACGCCTTATATAAATGTGTATTTAATTTAACATATATAAATAATAAGTTTGAATTAAATGTAAACGAAAGTGACAAAAAAATTAAAATTGCTGATAACTTTTCTACAACTGTTAATGAAGTCCAAATGCTTGATTTCGATAGCGAAAGAATTTATGTTTATGAGTCAGTAGATTCTTCTAGTATTAATTATTTAACTATGTATATGACAGCAGATAGTTATATTAATGAAGATGGAAATATATATGGCCAATATATAGGTGTGTTGAATTAATAAATATCCACTAAATAATTCATATTTATTTAGTGGTTTTTTATTTATTACTTTTACTAACAAATAGGTAAATATTAGAGTTTAGTTTTATGAACATTTAAAAGTTCTATTTATTTTAATAAAATAAATTATAGATAATGTACAAAAAAGTAACAAGAAAATTTAATTCTTGTTATTTTTTTATTTTTAATTTGAAAATTTTACTAGAAAAAGTTAAATAAACTTTATATTTTCGATAAAAACTTTTCTTTTCTTACAACAATTTTTATTAATACTTAATTTTTTTTATTTTTTGCTGAGGAATTTTATATATATTTGTGATAAAATTTCTATGAGTTGAGGAAAAAAGGAGAAAGATAAATGAAAAAAACAACTGTTATTATATTAGATGATAACGAATTAGAAAGATTAAGAATAAAAGAGAGTTTTGAAAAAAGCGAAGAATTTGAAGTAATTGGGGATAGTAATGACGGATTGACAGGTTATGAAATGATAAATAACCTTAATCCTGAGTTAGTCATTACTGATTTAGTTTTGCAAAGTTATGATGGTTTTGCTTTACTTGAAAAAATTGGAGAGTTGCAAATTAAACCAAAAATTTTGATTGTTTCATCTCTAAAAAATGATGAGTTTATTCAAAAAAGCATTGATTTAGGGGCAAACTACTATATGATTAAACCTATAATTCCTGAATTATTACTTAAAAGGGCAAAAGAAATAATGCAGGATAAAGAGCAAAATATGAACCTATTACAACAAAAAAGTCCAAGAATGAGAGCCTTAGAGGAAAAGATTAGTAATATCTTTATTACAGTTGGTATTCCTGCTCATATTAAAGGATATCAGTTTTTAAGAGAGGCTATTAAAATGGCGATTGATGAACCAAGTATTATTAATTCAATTACAGGTCAATTGTATCCTTCTATTGCAAGTAGATTTTCTACGAGTGCAAGTAAGGTTGAAAGAGCAATAAGACATGCCATTGAAGTCGCTTGGAACAGAGGTAAAATTGAAAATATTAATAATGTTTTTGGGCTTAAAGTTTACAATAGTAATGAAAAACCAACTAATGGAGAATTTATCGCTTTGGTCGCCGACAAAATGCTAGTTGAAGGTGCTTAATTTTTTCCATTTTAGCAAATTATTATCTATTTTTAAAATTTACTCATTTTATTTGTTTTTTTATTTATTATAAGTTATGATTTATTAAACTTTTATTAATTAAAAAACATATAATTAATCACAATATATTATAATCATTAAACTTTTTAGTATTTTTAAATTTATCACACGCAAAAACAAATTTATTATGCTAAATGTTTAAAGGTTATATTTATATTTTGATTTAATTATAAATATTTGAAAAAAATAAAAAAATATTATAAAATTACTTGTGTATATTTAAAAAATATGATAATAATTTGCTGTATATAAATGGAGTTATTATGAAAAATCAAGTTTATATTAGATG
The DNA here is from genome assembly GCA_949290565.1 of uncultured Christensenella sp. GTDB lineage: Bacteria > Bacillota > Clostridia > Christensenellales > UBA1242 > UBA7862. Next base: position 21,108 of record CASESH010000022.1, read on the forward strand.
CCCTAGATGTGAGTTAAACTATATATTAAAAAAAGATAAGTACTGTAATGTTTGTAAAATGGAGATGCAGGCCTTAGGTACTTCTGGTGCTGATGAAAATTTAGATTTGGAACTTTGCCCAATTTGCAAATCTAATTATATTAATCCTGATGAAGATATGTGTCCAATTTGCAAAAAAGAGAACGAAGATGACCAAGAAAATGTAGAGAAGAATGATTCTATATGGAATACCTACACTTCTTTGGATGAAGAAGATGAAGGTGATGAGTCTTATGATTCTAAGATTAATGATGATATGGATGAAATGTCAGATTTTGATGATGTTCTTGTTGATGGAGATGATATGAATATCAATCTTGAAGATGAGGATAATGATGTCTTTGGAGATTTAGATGAAGAAGACTCAGATTTAGATTCTTATGATGATTTAGATGATGAAGATGATTCTGATGATGATTCTGATGATGATTATGAAGATGACGATGATGAAGATGAAGATGAGGAAGAACCTTCTTCTAAAAAAAGAAAATAATATCTAGTTTAAATATAATCTTTTTGTGTAATAATTATTATTAATTATACCATAAATTTTAACAAAGAGGTTTTTAATTAAAATGGTAAATTAATAAAAATGTGTAAATACAAAATTATAAATAAAATTATAATTTTGTAAATGGTTTGATTAACTTACACTATTCAAAGGAGATTATTATGCGAAAAGGTATTTTAAACTTAAATCAAATTAAGGATAAAATCTTGTCTATTAAAGGAAAAAATATAGATATTTCAATAAATAGAGGTCGAAAAAAAATTGATAATTATCTAGGAATTATTGAAAATATTTATCCCTCTGTTTTTACGGTAAAAATCTTAAATGATGAGCAATTAAAAAATGTTACTTGTTCATATTCGGATGTTCTTTGTGGAGATGTCAAGATAGAAGAAAAATAAATTTTAAAAAAAATATCATAAAAATAAGAATTGCTTTATATTCATATAACAAATGGATTAAGCAATTTTTTTATTGCTTTGTTTAAGGGGGTATTAATTTGGAAAATTTAGAAAAACTTGATGTCGCAACAAAAAATCATCTTGGTAGTACTCAATTGAAAAATTCTTTGGAAATTACTAATGTTGAAGATAATACAATTACCAAAGTATTAACAGTTTGTGCTAATCCTATTGTGGAAAATATTTCAGTTTCTAATGGAGAAGTAACTTTTGATGGAAATGTTATTTATGATTTGCTTGTGGTTTTAGATAATAACGAAATAAAGCCAATAACTGAAAAATCTAAGTTCTCATCTGTTTTTGAGAATAAAGACATTTCACCTGATAGTTTAGTTTCGGTAATTCCTAACTTAGTAGATTTAAGTAGTTCAAATTCAAAAAATGGAGAATTTACATTTAACTCAATTATAGACTTTGAATTTATATTAACTTCTAAGGATAATGAAATTAGTTGTGCTGTTGCTAAGGAAGATGTTTTTTGTAGGGAAGAAGAAATAGAATATTTTAGTCTTATTAATAATTGTGAATATGATTTTATAGTAAGTTTTGATTTGCAAAAGGATAGTAAAATTAATAAAATTCTTTGTGTTAAAAATTTTGCAACTATTAAGTCTATAATGCCAAATATTGATTATTTTGTAGTTAGTGGTGAGATTTATTCAACTGTTGTATATTGTACTGAAGATGGTGTTATAAAATGTATGGTAAAAGAAAATTCATTTTCTGAGGAGATAGAAGCAAAAGGTGTTGATAAAGATACTATTTTACAAGGAAAGGTTGTACTTAAAGAGGCAGTTGTAAGAGAAAATGATGATAACTCCAAATTTGTAATTGAAATTCCTGCAATGATTTATGTTCAGGCATTTTCAAAAAATATAAGAAATTGCATATGTGATGCATATAGTACAAAATTTGACATTAATTTAACAACTTCCTCTTTTATTCAAGATGAATTTGTTTCAACTAAGCAAATTGAAGAAAATGTTTTAACAAATTTTTCTCTTACTCAGGAAATGTCAAGAATAGATAAAATTTTAGCAGTTATTCCTACAAATATAAGAACAGTAAACCAAGTAGTAAAAGATAATGAGTTGCTATTAGATGGAATTGGCTCTATTAATATTATTTATTACGCAGAAGACGATGATGGTAATAATGAATTAAATTCTGTTGATGTTGATTTCCCATTTTCTTTATCTATTCAGTTAAATCCTCTATCAGAAAATTCAAATATTGTATCTAGTGTTATTTTTGGGGATATTAATGTTAAAAGTAAGCATGGAAAAGAATTGGAAATTTTGGCAGAAGTTAAACTTAATTTTAATGTCACAAATCAAAATGTTTTATCAATTACAACTGAATTAGTTGTTGGAGATGAAAAACCTCAAAGAGATTATGCCTTAGAAATTTATGTTGCTAAATCAACTCAAACATTATTTGATATAGGAAAAGAACTAAATATATCTGTAAATGAATTAGTTAATCAAAATAAGGATATTTCTTTACCATTAAATGATGGAGATAAAATTGTTGCTTACAATAAGTTAGAAAATGATTAATGAGAAATAAAGTTTTTATAGTTCAGTTAGGTTGTGATTTGTAAATTATATAAAAATTTGTGTATAAATTAAAAATATGGTAAATAATTGTTTCATAAAGGATTACATATTATGAAAAGATTAATTGCCATATTTTTTTTAATTTTAATTGTTGTAGTTGCATTTTTATTTGGAATTGATAATAAGGATTATCATAAGGAATATTTAAGAATACATATCAGAGCAAATAGCAATTCAAGCATTGATCAAACTATAAAATATAAGATTAAAGATAGTGTTGTTGATTATTTGACACCTATTATTTCTAATTGCAAAGTCAAAAAAGATTTTAAAAAGAAATTAAATGAAAATTTAATTAATATTACTTGTATAGTAGATACAATTCTTGCACAAAATAATTTTGATTACAAGAGTTCGGCGCAAATAAGAAATGAGTATTTTCCTGTTAGAAGTTATGAAGACTTAACTTTGGAAAGTGGCTATTATGATGCTTTGGTAATCAATTTAGGTAGTGGAGAAGGTGATAATTGGTGGTGCGTTGTTTATCCTCCATTATGTTTTATTAATTCTAATGCTGGTTACATTTACAAGAGCCGAATTATTGAAATTATAAATAAATTTTTTGGAGGTTAAATGAAAAAGTATTTAGTAGTATTAAGTTTTTGTTTGTTACTAATTATTGGAATGTCTTATATAGTAACAGGTTATTTTTTACCTAAAAATGAACCCGTTGTTATGTACACAGCAACTAGTTCAGAGAATAAGGTAATTCAACAAAAATTAAAAAATTTGGGTTATTATAAAGGAAACATTGATGGTATTTTAGGACCACTTAGTCTTACTGCAATTAAGAATTTCCAAAGAGATAATGGACTAGCGGTTGATGGTATTGTAGGCCCTAAAACTGCCGCTAAACTTGGGATTTCTACCAACTTAAATGCTTCAACAGTTTCTTCAAGCGATTTGTATTTACTTGCAAAATGTGTTTATGCCGAGTCAAGAGGGGAACCTTATGTTGGACAAGTTGCCGTTGCTGCCGTAATTTTAAATAGAGTAAAGAGTTCAGAATTTCCTAATACTATTGCAGGAGTAATTTATCAACCTTATGCTTTTACTGCTGTAACTGATGGGCAAATTAATTTAGAACCTGATCAAACTGCATATAATGCTGCAAAAGATGCTCTTAATGGTTGGGATCCTACTTATGGTTGTTTGTTTTACTATAATCCTGCAATAGCAACTAGTTCGTGGATTTATTCAAGACAGGTCGTCGTAACAATTGGAGACCATGTCTTTGCACTATAAAAGGAGATATGTATAAATTATGAAAAAAGCATTTATTGTAACCGTTTCTATTTTGACTGCCGTTATCATCGTTATGGGAATATTTTTATATAATGCATCAGTAGGATTAACTTCTACAACAGCAAGTTTGGAAAATTTATATCAAAGGTCTTTTTATGACTTGGTAAATAATGTAAACAATATGGAAGTGGAGGTTAGTAAATTAATGGTTTCTAATGACTCTATTTCTCAGCAAAAAATTCTTAGTAATTTAAAACAACAAACTAGTGACGCCGAAAATTCACTTAGTTTATTGCCAATTGACATTAAAGTTCTTAATGAAGCGACTAAATTTATTAATAAATTAAATGGATATTGTACATCTCTTATTAATTATCAAGACGGAAAAGTAGGAGAGGAGGAATATTCAACAATTAATCAAGTTCATCAAAGTTTAATATCTATTAAAAATGAGTTAAACAATATTATGATTAAAATTATGAACGGATATAGAATTTCAGATAATGTTGGAGATGGAACTGAAACAAGCAATTTTTCATCTATTTTCTCTAATTTTACTAGTGATACAATTGATTTCCCAACTCTAATTTATGATGGACCTTTTTCAGAAATAACAACTACAAGAGTTTTAAAGGGAGTTGGTAAAGAAGAAGTTTCTTTGGAAAATGCAGAGAAAAAAATACAAGAGCTCTTTGGAGATAGCATTACTGATTTAAATTATTTAGGAGAAACTTCATCTGTAATTCAAGCCTACGATTTTAGTGTAAATGCAGGTGGAAGAAATTATTATATTCAAATCACTAAACAGGGTGGATTTTTAATCAATATGAACGGCAATATTAATAATTCTAATAGTACGAAAAACAAAACTGATTTACAATCAAAAGAAAATAGTACCGATACTGAGGAAAGTATTGACATTGACAGTGTTGATAATGTTAATGAAAAAGTTAAGGTAGCAATTGAGAAGGCAAAAGAATTTGCAAAGAATCAGGGTTTAGATAATATGGAATGTGTATGGAGTGCTTCATCAGAAAGTATTTCATATGTTAATCTTGCTCCTATGGTTGATGATATCATTATGTATCCAGACCTAATTAAAGCAAAAATTGACTTAAATGATAATATAGTAATTGGTTGGGAGGCTTCCTCATACGCTTTTAATCATGTAGAGAGAGAAGATTTAATTGCACAACTTTCATTAAGTGAAGCAAGAAAACTTGTTAGCAACAATCTAACAATTGAAAACGAAAGACTTTGTGTTATTCCGCTTGATTTTAAAGGTGAAACACTCGCATACGAGTTTTCTGGTAATTATCAAGGCTTCAAGTATTACTTGTATATTGATGCTTATACAGGTAATCAAGTTAGAGTGTTAAGAATTATTCAAACAGACCAAGGTGAGTTAGTAATGTAAGTTTAATCTATTGTTTGAAAAAAAAGTATAGTATTATGCTATACTTTTTTTATATTAAACTTATTAAAAAGTTAGTTCTTTACAAAACTTTAATTTTAGATTATAATGTTTTTTGTAGAAAAAAGGGGAAAGAATGAAAAATATTGAAAACTTTACTTTAAACTTTATGAATATTCATGAATTAAGGGATTTAGCAAGGTTTGTTGGAGTGGAAACTCCAACTATGTATGATAAAGATGAATTAATTAAACAGATTAAGATACAACGTGCTAAAAATGAAAAAGTTGAAGATTCTAAACCTCGTAGAGGCAGACCTCCGAAAAACAAATATGAAGAAACTTTTAATTCAAAAGATGGGAATTGGATATTAGAGGAATTAAAAAAGAAAGCGTTAAAAAAAATAGAGAGGATGCAGAAATCTAAAAATAATAAAAAATTAAAAGAAATAGAAGAACGTGAAAACTTTAATCTTGAAGAATATTTTGCTCAACAAAAAATTGATGAGGAGCAAAAAATTCACGATGAACAAAATTATAAAGCAGAAAATACAATATTAAATGAGAATGATAATATTAATCATAATGAGACTAATTTAAATGTTGATATTAAAGAACAAGAAGATTCAACAATAGTTATTGAAAATGATAATCAGAAAAAAAATAAAGATAATGATAATACACAAACTGATGAAGATGACGAAGAACTTGAAGATGCAAAATTTATAAAAGAAACAAGATATAAAACTTTTACTGATGACCAATTATTAACACAAAACATTTATCATGATGATGCACTTTTAGATGAAATGTTGTTAAAACCGGAGGTAACATTAAATACTTCTAGTACTGAATTTGATGAGATGCCTAATGATACTTATCAAGCGGCAGGTTATTTTAAATCTTTTGGCTTAAATAGGTATTTTGTTTTTTGTGATGATAAATATGACTTAGAGGAGGCAATATTAGTTCCTAAGAACATTGTTGCAAAATATAACTTTCGTACAGGAGATTATATTGAATTTTACTATAAGTTATATTTAGGTGTTGGTTTAAAATTCTTATATAAAGTGATTAATAAATCTGATTTTGTAAATCAATCTGAATATGAAAATTTAAGTAAATTTAAGAAAGAGAATGTTCTTTTAGATATAGATGAATCTACTTCTCCAATAATAGAGGGTACAAATAATATAATAGTTGCAAAGACAAAAAATGAGTATAAGAATTTATTTGATAAATTAAAAAAATCTGATAAATTAATTGAATTAGTGCAGTTGTCTATCGGAGTTGTTAATCAAAATTTTAATATAGGGAAAAATTTTTTTTATACTGAGATTGGAGAAAGCAATAGTAAAGTTTATTTTATTATAGAAATGGCATTGGAATGTGTTAAAAGATATGTTGAAAAGGGTAGAAAGGTAATTTTAATAGTAAATGAATTAAGCCTTTTCTTAGAATACCTTAAACAAAAATATTTAGTAGATAATGAAATTTCTAAGGATATTGATGCTTTTGAAAGTTTCTTTGATATGATAAATATATATGAAAATGGTGCTAGTGTTACGCTTTGTTCATTAGTCCAAGAAGGAATAAATGATTTAAAGGATATGCCTAAAAGTTTAATAAATAGTTTTTCAATTAACGTTTTAAAAAGTTAAAAAAAAGAGATAATTAAATTAATTATCTCTTTTTTTATTTTGTTATTTTATCTTATTTTCATTTTTGTCCTTAGTTTTATAATAACAATAATAAGTGCAATAAGTGCTAAAACTCCAACTACAATTGCAATAATTGCAAAAGTATTAAGCGGTTCTACCTTTGTAACTCTAAAACTTGTTATTGTATCACCATTTGCTGTTTTTACTTCGATGAAGTAAGAATATGGTTCTGTTAAAGTGTAAGAATTATTTGTAGAAATATTTGATTCATCAATATCAATTCTATCAAATAAATAGAAGACATCACTATCGCTATTATAAATCAATATATTAATGTAACATTGTCCAAGTTGAGAATAAATATATTCTGAGTTAAAAGATAAAACTATATCAGATTTAGATGAATCTCCATATGGAATACTACAAGATATATTTGGTATATAATTACTAATTAAGAAAGAAAAAGTTAGTACATCAGTTTCTCTATTTCCATATTTTAATGTAATTGTATATTTACCATTACCACTTTTACTATCATTTGCGTTTATGTTTAAATAAGCAATTTTATTATTTACCATAAAGTTTTCGGAAATATCTCGACCATCTTTTATAACTTGTAAAATTTCATAACCTTTAACTTCTGAGAATCCAAAAGCAATACGTGCAGATTTAGTAGATATGATAGTAAAGTTATATATTGCATTATTTAATGATTTGTTGTTGTATTTTCCTTCAATGGTTATTTTATAAGTGCCAGGGGAAGTAAATAGGAAAACATTATTATTTTGTGAATATTGGGTATTATTAATTCCATTTAGACTTACAGAAATACTTACATCTCTCATTGAATAATAGTTGTTATTTAAATAAAACTCATCAATAACTAATTCTAATGAATCATTAAATATTCCGTATTGGATTGGATTATAAAGTTTATTTTGATATCTAATATTATAAATAACTTCTGTTAAGATATGAATTCTATATTCATTAGGATTAGAAATGTTAGAGAAAATATGAGTATTTCCAGCAAGGTCTTTAAACATTAAGTTATGAGTTCCGGAATTGCTTATAGTAGAATATATTTGCTTTGAAGTTGAGTTTAAAAAATTATTTAAGATTTCATAATCAATATATGTTCCATATCTATCTAATGCGTAAATATAGTTTCCTTGATTGTACCAATATGTTGAAGCCTGACTTGTTGAGAGCATATTCCAGGATAAATTAAAACTATTTCCGGAAATATTATCATTAGTAAGAACAATTTCGCTTTGATTAGCGCCTGTAAGATTAATAATGCTATTTTGGTTATAGTATAGTTTTTGATTAAGTAGATTACTATTTTCTGGTGTTTTTGTTATTGCAAACAATTTAATGATAGTAGGACCGCTCAAATCATAAACTAAATAAATGGTTGTCCAATAATCGTTTCCTACATTTTCAGGAGTTGGGTTTTTAGAATTACTATCAACTATATAATAATTTTGTAATATATTATTTTTAAAGCAAAACTCAATAACTTTTAAATCAACATTGCTATTATAAATGATTTGTGTATCATATATTGAATAAAAGTGATTTATATTAGTAACGTTAGCATTCCCTTGACCTAAAATATAATTACCTTCATCATCAAAGCCTAAATGATAAGTAAGAGTTTTGTATTCTGTTTGAGTAGAAATTTGATTTAATAAAAATCCATCATCTTTAAGTGAAGTTAAAGCATTAAATAAAACTTGAAGTATGCTAGAAGAAGATGAAGATGAATTAAAGTACGCTAGATTATTGGTAGAAGTAGAAGTTAAATCAAAGATTTCATATTTACTATACTGTAATGTTTCATTATTAGCAGTTATAGTATAAATAGGCAAATCACCAAATTGGATAACAAAGTAAATAGTTCTATAATTTCCAAGTAAACTGTTTTTTAATTCTAATTTATAGTAACCTTCTTCCATAACTGTGTAATTTCTATTAATTATAGTTGGGGAAGCATATTCTCCTCTGCTATTTTTTAGATAAAGAGTGGCAATAGTAACTTGATTGTCTTGACTATCATTAAGTATATCATAATCACAATCTGAAATCATACCAAAATCAATAACAACTCTTGAATTTGTTATATGTGATGAAGATTCTTCAAGAGAGGAGGCAATTTCATCACTAGGGTCGTTGTAATTTAAAAGAGTTATTTCAGGTAACTCGTTAAAAATATTAAATGTTACTTCTTTTTGAAGTGAGTTGTCTGTAATATCATAGTATCTAACAATATATCTTGTGTTGCCCCCAACTGAATTATTTGCAGGTATATTATCATAAGTATAATTGGAGGTAAGAGTAAAAGTTTTGCAATTTTCTTTTGCTAAACTAGGTGAAGTTTGCTCATAGTTTGTACCTGAGTACAAAATACCATTAACTTCAACTTTATAAATATTGCCTTCATATGTTACCTGTACATTTCCCCCGGTGTAATATGTATTTTCATTTTGCTGAATTTTGTTATACTCAAATGTGTATTCAATGTTAGTATCATTAATTTTATATTCGCCTACGTATAAGTTATAAGAATAAGGCAATTTGTTATAGTTATCAGTATATACAACTTGATAAATGCCTTTTTGTAAATTTTTTATTGGGTTATTTAGATAAACTTCTTCTTTTGTGGAATAAGTATAAATAGTGTTCCATTGTTTTGTTTCAGTTGAATAATTCTTTAAAGTCAAAGAAGTTAAGTAAAGAGTTGATGAAGCAGAGTAGGTAGGTAATACTAAATTATAAGTTGTCTTATTAGTTTGTAAATCAACAACTTCCACAATTTCGGGAGGATTAAGTTTAGCAGTATTTACATTAGTTATTATGTTTACGTACTTTGAAATTGTAGGGAAAGAAGAATTATATTTTGAAAGAGTAAAACTAAACCTTCTATCTAATTGCGAAACAAAGAATTGATTGAGTTCATTTAAAAGGGAAGAATCTAGATTTTTAAATGGATTTAGATAAATAATTTGATTGAAAGTGGAATTTAAGGTTTCATTTTTAACAGTTACAGCACCCCAACCTAATTTGGAATATAATTCTGTTAAAGTAAACTTTAAAGAGGCCGTTAAATTACTATCGCTAGTAGGTTTAAAGGTTAATTTTTCAGTATCTTGTCCATCAATAGAAAGAATGTCATAATTGTTTGAATTGTTTGGACTAAAATAAACTGTATAACTTCTGTAATTTCCAGCACTATCTCTTTCAATAATTTCGTAATATCCACTTGTATTCTCGCCATAAATTTTAATTAATTGATTATAGAGTGAAGTGTTTGAGTATGTTATTTGATAATATGTTGTACTGCCAATTGAAATAATTCCATTATTTAAGGTTGTTTCTGAAAATTTTGGATATCGTGCAAAGTTTGATGAATTTTGGTAAATAGATGAATTTAGCATATCTGGGGTAATACTTGGATATTCACCAAAATATTTGCTGTATTTTCTAACATAGAAATATGAAATAGTATCGTCAGTATAATGAGAAAGGACATAATTTTTATTTAAACCAAACGAGTAAGATATTGAAGAAGGAATAGAATCTAAATTGTTTATATTAAAATTTTCTTCTTTAAATGAGGATAGGGAAGAAGAATAATAAGTAGTTAAGAAACTTTCATTTTCTATTAATTTATCAATATTCTGATTTGGCTTTGTCCTATCAATATTAAATGTATAGTTAGTTTGTTTAAATGAATATGAAGAAGAAGTGCTGTTATCATAGGTTAAGAGAATATCATATGAAAGTTCTTCATCTAAACTAAAATTTAAAGAATAAGAATATCTATAATATTCAGTGCCATCAAAATTTTCACTAGGGAACAGCTGATTATAATAATTTACTTTTAAATAAATAAGGAAATCATTTTGGGAAATATTATCTTTATTTATTTTTGAAACAATTTGGCTATTTTTATTATAAACTAAACATAAATTGTTTTCAGCAAGTTCTTTAAGAGTGCTTTCATTTAAAACAAAATTGTAGTAATTTGTTGTGTTATTTGTTTGAATGGAAACTTGAATAAGAGAAATCTTAGAAAGGTATGGTGTCCTATCATCATTCCATTTTAAATATGCTTGGTTCTTTGTCGAACTCAAACCTGAATATACTTGTAAATTTGTGCCAAATGTATTACTAAAATTTTGCAGTTTATTTTCAATAAAACTAGAAGTGTTTTGATTGTAAGAATTTGTGTAGAAATCTCCGCTAGGAGAAGAATATTTTATAGTAAAGGTATAAGTAAATATAGTAGGATTGGTATTTAGATTTAAATTTGATTGTTCGTTGTACACATAACCGGTATTGTCAGAAATTATAATTTGATATGTTCCTTCGGCATCAAATATTAATTCACCGTTTGTTGAAGTTAGTTGAGAAGAAGTACATAAACCGGTAGTTTTATTGTAACCATCAATTATGTAAGTGGTTAATCTATTGTTTTTATCCGTATAATTAATTGTTACATTTAACTTTGCAAAATCTAATGTGCTTGCAAGATAACCTAATGGTTGTGTAGAATCGTAAATGAAATATTTACTAAATGGAACATTAATTTTAACGGGAACTTGATTAGTTGTTAATTCATTATTATAAAAGAAATCTCTATAAATCCAAGAATTAGAATTATTATAGTTTAATGTAAAATTAATATTGTTTCCTACTAATTTTTCTGAATTATCTTGTGAAGTAGTTGGAGAACTTATAATTTCATTATGGTCTATATAAACAACATATTGTCTTACTTTCAAATCATAATTAAACAAATGAACATATACATCATTAGTTTCATCATAGTAGTAATCACCACCTGTGCCATCGCTTGTTGGTATATATTGACCATTTACAAAGTTGTAATTTCCACCCACATAAGTTCTAGTAATAATATACTTACCTGGTTTAGAAATAATCGTATCAGAATTATCTTTTGTTGTTAGATTAATTCCATTGTTAATATGTTTAATCTGACCATCAACTTCATCTTGATAGGTAACTAAATTTTCATTATCAATAGTAGGATTTAATGCAAAAGGATAAGTAGTTTTGGAGAAATTTGAATCACTAGAATCAAGTGCAAAAGGATAGTATGAATACGTAATAGATTTTACTTGGTAATATATTGCCAAATCTCCTGAATGCTCGGTATATTCAAATCCCAATACATTTAAGTTTGTACCACTATTGTTATCTATATAAAAAGATTCATTGGTATCATTATATGCGAAATATGTTCCTTTTATATAATCAGTTGTCATTCTTATTTGTTTATTTGAAGTTAATTTATTTGCGTTTTGTAAACTAAATAAATAAGTTGCTTCACCACTTAATTGATAATCTCCAAAGGTATAAATATCTACATAGATATTTCCACTTGGTTGTGTTTTATCTGTTGGTAACAACATATCATAGTTGTCGTTAGGTAAAATGAAATAATATCCATTGTTTAAAGTTTGTGAAAACAAATCATTTTGAGAATTATAAACAACATATTCAGATAAATTTTTTAGTATAGTTTCATAAAATCCAAAAGTTATTTTTTCTTTTTGAATTAACTCGCCTGTATTTAAATTATAACCTTGTTTATAACTATTGTCATCAATTTGAATTGTAACATCTTCATCAAGATTAGGGAGTTTAAGAGCCTTGTGAGAACCAAAATATAATCTTGTATCTCTGTCAACAAAATTTCCTGGATTATTAATAGGGTCATATGTATTGTTCCACAATGAAGCTTCAGTTGTTTCAGACCAATTACCTTGTGCTATGGCAGGTAATGAATTATCTAAAAGTACAACTATTTTAGAATAATTTCCTGCTTGGTCGTATAAGTAAAAGAAATATAAGCCTTCACTTTTAAAAAAGTTGTTAGAATTTAGAGTTGATAAATTATAACTATTTTCATAATTGCTTTGGTCATTTTTAATTGCTCCATAAAAAGAGTAACCATTTGTAAGGTAATAATTTGAATTGTCTTGTTTTAATAGAGAATAGTCACGATTATCTTTATAAAGTTCCATATAGCAAATATATAAATAGTTCTTTGCATTACTTAATTTATTTTCCCAGCCTAGGGTAAAAGATGAATTTGTTAAATAAAATTGAGTAGGAATTTGTTCGTTAGTTGATGATAAAGGGGTAATGGCGTTTGATTTCATGTAAATTCCATTATTTGAAATAACAGAATTAACTGAGATATTAGAAAAAGAATGTTTATCAATGTTAAAATTATATTTGACATAACTTGAATTTGATTTACTGATAGTAACTTCATAATAGCCATTATTACTAAATGTTACATTGGATAATTGATTAACAACATAATAATTATAAGTTTTCCCATCTTTTAAGTAGGTGTCAAGAGAGCCATCACTTTTTGTTTTTAAACTTAATGTGCCAGAATAATCAAAAGTAGAGTTATAAAGTGCTGAAAATTTATAAGTTACAGTGAAAGGCACAGAGAATAAGTTGTTTTTTTGCTCAATGCCAATTAAAATATCTTTATTTGTATATGAATTAAAATCATAAATTATATCATTACGAGTATCAACTGCTTGAATGTAGAGGCTTTCAATTGAATTATTTATTTTAAAGAATACGTATTGACAACCGCTTACAGTAGTATGTTTAGTGTAAATTTCATTGTTATCTCCCATATATAACATAGGAATAGATGCTGAATAATCTAACTTCATTAAATAGATTCCATTGCTAGTTATAGAGGCGCTCTGAGTATATAAAAGAGTCTCTTTATCAATAAATTCATCAAATTCATTGCCATTTTCGGTTGGGTTCATTGTGTAAGTTTTAAATTCTTCAATCAATTGACTTTCAGAAGTAGAAACGTCTAAAAGAATATATTTTGCCGTATTTTGTATACCAGATAGATTTCCATAACTGTGGAATTTTAAAGGAACCTGATTTGTTGTTGGAATACTATCTGGAACATAGAAATAATTTCCAGCATTTGTATTTATCTCATTGTCTTTTGTAATAGAGTTGTATGAATATAGAACATTGTTTGTGTAGTCATTTTTCAAAGGCAATTCTTTAAGATATGTTGATGACTGAGTATTTAAATCTTGGTATCTTAAATCATAACCAAAAATAATTAAATTTTGTATTGTTAAATTTTTTTCGACTTGTTCATTAAACAAATCTTTATTAACTTTAACATAATCTTGGTTTAAAGTTCTTACAATAACGTCTAGGTTAAATGAATAAATGCCTTGAAATGTTGAAGTCTTCAAAATATCAGAATTTGGTAAAATAAAATTGTTTTCAAAATCTTGTAAATCAAAGTGTGCTTCATATTTAATATCATTATTTTCATACGTATAAAAACTATAAGTTTTATTAATTTGAGGAGAAAAGAGTGTAATTATACCTGTATAGTCTGTATTGTTTGAGATTGCAAAACTTTGGAAATTAATTTCATATAAATTTCTATTATTTTCATAAGTAAAATTTAAGGCAAATTTAGTTGCGTCAAATTTAACGATTGGGGCTTGTTCATAATTGTAGTTATAAAAATTATATTCTTCAATAATTTCTTCATTAGAATCTTCATTTGTATAGGTGTCTGTATTAATAAATTCCATAGGCATAGACTCTTTTAAATATTCACTATAATCTATAACATAAAAAGAAATTTTGAAAACGCATGTGCCTGATACATAGTTACCTTGTTTATAATTATAAGTAATGGTTAAGTTATAGAATCCCGTTCTTGCTGAGACATTATTTTTCTCACCATTTCCTCCTAAATAATTATCCTGAGTTGTTCCAAAATCTCCGCCCGTTCCATTTGAAGAAATAATAGGGCAGTGAACATTTGGATTGTTTTGACCATTAAGCATAAGTTCTTGAAGATTTAATGCAAAGGTATATGTATTATTATCAGTTGAAATTATTGAATCAGGTGTTGTAGATAATATAATTTCATTTTCATAAGCAGATGTTTGAAGAGTTAAATTTATAGTGCTAAGTGTAATATTTGAAATTGTAGAACTATTTGTTGATTCAAAATGATATAAATCATTAAATTTAAAGAATAAGTTTGTGTTATATAGAGGTGTTAAAATGTCGTTTGTTGCAGATGCTTGCGAAGATAGCAAGAAGTAAGGAACGGAAGAATCTACCATTGTATATTCATAAATTCCGGTAGTATTGTTTTTTGTGGCTGTAAATTGAGGATAGTAGTCTGTTATTGTGTATTCAGTGTTTTCGCCTTCGCCAACTTTGGTACTAGTAAATAAAGAAAAAGGAATATCACCATCAGTGATAAGACTAGCGTTGTTTGAGTTTTCTGTCTTGTTAGAATAAGACTGACCTACTGAGTAGTCTGCTTGAACTTGTTGAAACGACTTTTTTTCATCTTTAAACTCAAATATATATACACTAAATAATGCAAATATCAATAAACTAGAAAGTAATAAATTTTTGAATTTAGAAAATTTCATAATTCACACCTCATTTGTTATTATTCCACAAAACTAGTACTAATATTATAATTTAATACAATATATTATATATTACCATAATAGAAATTAAACTCAAAACAAAATGAAAAATTTTATTTTAAATAATTTTTAAAAAAGAGGTGTAGGTTGAAAATTAAAATATGAATATAAGTAAAAAAAAGTAGTCAATAAATTGACTACTCTAAAAATCTATTGGAGTAAATGTTGGTCTATTTCCAAGAACTATTCTATTCCTATTTACAATGCTATATAAAATTTCTGCTTCGTTTAAAGACCTTGATGGAACATAACCGGTATGCGTATCGTTATGGTCAAACATAGGAACTCTGAAATACCTAGTTGTTTTTACCCTCATAGGAAATTCATTTTGAATTTTGATAATGAATTCACCCGTACCATCTTTAACATTTAAATGTCCTAGTTCATCAGGATAAATTAAAGGTCGAGAAACAGTTGAAACACTTTTTGATTTATTTGGAGTATCTTTTCCATTTGCATCTTTTTGTTTGCTTTCAGAGGTTGAAGTAACTTCAAGTGTTATATCTCCACAAAGTTTACTAAATTCTTCACGAGTTTTTGCATCTGGGGTACCAATGAAAATACTTATTAAACAGTTGCCAATAATTGTTTCGGCTACTTCGTTACCATATTTTGAACTTAATTGACTATAAGACTGAATAACAAGTGAGAAGTAAATATTTCTACTACGAGAAACAGTAATCATCGTGTCAATTTTTTCTATTTTTGGTAAATTAGCAAATTCATCCAGCAAAAAGTAAACGGCACGAGGTAATTTGCCATTTTTGTATTTATTTGCTAAATCAACTAATCTACTATAAAGTTGAGAAACCATCATGGTAGCAATGCCATGTCTAGAATCTTTTTCATCTGGAATTATAATAAATAGGGCAGTAGGCTTATCTGCGAAAGATTCAAAGTTCATTTCATTTTCGCTTGTAGCAAAACACATACCACTATCATTGAAAGTACTAAGAGCAGAAGTAACGATACCCATATAACTCTTTGTTGCACCAGGAGCGTTGTTAATAGCACCACTTACTAATGGTAATGCCTTGCTATAAGGAGACCTTCCTAAGAAATATTTCTTTAAAGTTTCAAATGGATTGTCTGGATTGTTATCTTTATAGTTCGCAATCTTTGATAAATTGTAAAAATTATATCTTTCTCTTGTCATGCCAAGTCTTTCATCAGCACTGTCTTCTAACATAGCGAGCAAAGTTCCATAAATGAATTCCTGAGCACCTCTTTCCCACGTTTGCTCAGTCTTAGCAGTGATGGGACAAAGAATTCTAGAAATTTCTCTTAAATCATTTTCAGCCAAGTCAATTAATTGTGCTTTTTTAGATTTTACATCAGTATCTAGCATTTCTTTATTAGGATATGCAACACCATCAAGTTCGTACCATTCATTGTTGTACTCATTTGCAATAATTTCAAGATTTAAATCTGCCGGATTTACTCCAACATATGTTTTTATTTCTTTCTCTAAGTTTATCGCTTTATTATAAAGTTGATAAGCATTGTCAAGAGGGTTCCACTTTGTAGAACCAAAAGGCTGTCTTAAATCAAAAACCTTAATTTCATAGCCTTCTTTTTTTAATTTATTGTAGTGATGCTGGTAAAGTTCTGCCTTAGGGTCTGTTATAACAAAACTAGGTTTTGTTTTTGTCGATGACATAATTTGAATAGTAGGGTCAATGTATTGTTGAGTTTTACCTGAACTAGTTGCACCAATTATTAGGGTATGGATTGGACTGTACATATTTATATGAAGATTATTTCTTTCTAGGTAACTTCTAAGTAAAATACCATCTGGACTATTGTGTATATTGTTCCAAGTACAATACATAAACCTTTTTTCAGTCCTCAATTCTTTTTCCGTTACCCATCTTGAATCAAAGTATTGAGAAATGTCTTTTCCTTCTTTTGTTTTTGCTCCAAGTTGACTTTTATCCTCAGTTTTACCATCTGCAAACTTATTTAATAAATAGACTATATAGGCACCTCCACAAATAACTACCGGGAGAATTGTGTAAGAAGATGAAGTTAATGCTTCAAAATTAAAAGGTTGTCCATCTTGTGTCATAAAATAGGCTAATGCTAGTCCTGCTGCATAAGACAGGGCAAGAATAGGGAAAAGTAACAAAAGTCTTTTAAAACCTTTTTTCATATTATCACTCCATAATAAATAAAAGATATATTTTAGTATATAATAAATTTGTGATTTAAATCAAATAAAATAATGAGAAAAAATGATAATGCGTAATTATTTGTTTTCAAATAAAAAAAATCTTTAAAAATTAAAAAAAGTGTTGAAATTTGTTTGCATATTGTTTTATTTTATGTTAAATTACAATTAGTTGTTTTAAAAGGATTAATGGAGGAAGTTAATGTTTAACATTTTTAATCTTTTTGGCGGACCATTTGCACAACAAATACAAGACAACTTTAATAAGGCAAATTCTGTTGAGTGGATTAAACCAATAGTTGAATTCTTAGATAGAATTATTTGGCCTCTTACAATTATTGTGGCAATAGTTGGTGCAATTTGGGTAATTTGGCTTGGTATAAAAATGGCTAAGGCTGAGGAGGCTTCTAAGCAAAAGGAAGCAAGAAAGGCATTAATTAATGTTGCAATAGCAATGTTAGTTACATTAATTATTGTTTGGTTATTAACTTGGTTTACTGCAAATTTACCTGCAATATTTAAAGATAATAAACCATTCAGTGATTTATCATAAAATTTTATTAAAATTTGGAGGAGAAATGTATAGTTTATTTAATTTATTAGGTGGGCCATTTGAAAATCAAATTAGTTCTGGCTTTGGTGAAGATAGTTCGGTCGCTTGGTTAAAACCGATAGTCGAGTTCTTGGATAGAATTATTTGGCCTCTTACAATTATTGTAGCAATAGTTGGTGCAATATGGGTAATTTGGCTTGGTGTAAAAATGGCTAAGGCTGAGGAGGCTTCTAAGCAAAAGGAAGCAAGAAAGGCATTAATTAATGTTGCAATAGCAATGTTAGTTACATTAATTATTGTTTGGTTATTAACTTGGTTTGCAGCTAACCTATCTGCTATTTTTGATGATAATAAACCATTTAGTGATTTGCCAAAAACTGCATTTAAAAATTTTTTAAAGTATTAAAATTTTAAAATGTCATAGAAAAGTCTAATTTTTGATTAGGCTTTTTTATTTTTCACTTTTTTTAAACATTAATTAATAATTATTGTTATTAAATATTTTTTAAATTAACGATTTCTTTTGCTTTATAACTTTGTTAGTTAATTTTTGTAACAAATATTAATTTTTATTTGATTAAATTTGTTTTTGTGTGTTAAAATATAAAGAAATAAATTCTCGATAAAGGAGAAAAAATGGGACTATTTAATTTTTTACTTGCCTCTAATGACTATTTAACAGGAATTTTTGATGGTAGTAAATTAGAAGGTGAAGGTTATGAATATTTAATACCAATAGTTAAATTTTTTAATCAATTTTTAATTCCTATTTCAATAACTCTTTTGTTGGCAGGAACTTTCATATCAATATTTTTGGCTTTTATGATGATTAAACAAGAGGATTCTTCTAAAAAAACTGCTCTTAGAAGTAGATTAATTGGTATTGTTATAACTGTTTTAATAGTTACTGCTTTAATTTGGCTTCTTGCTTGGTTAATTGCAAACTATCCAGCAATTATGGGTAGTATTAGAGAAAATATTGATCCTAAATAAATTACAAATTGTACCTTATTATCATTACTTTATTAACATAGGATTTTATATAATAATTATAAAATTTCCTTATAAATTAATTATTTTAAGATAAAGATAATTTAAAATAATTAATTCTTGGTAAATTGCTAGTTTAAACTATATTTTTCTGATTTATTTTGAATGTAATTATATTTAAAAACAAGTATTAAATGCTTGTTTTTTTAATATTTTTTTATTATTTACAAAAACTAACAAGTGTATATATTTCTTTGTATTTTATTTAGAAAAATTTTTAATTTAATATAATTTTATTCTAAATTTTATATTAATTTTGGCGTATATTTTCTATGAAAGTATTTGGTTGTTTTTGTTGTTTTATGATAAAATAATTACAAAATGGAAAACTAAAAGGGAGGAAGTATTTGTGTTGAATAAAAAAAACAAATTAAATAAATTATTTTCACTTTTTTTAGTTTTATGTTTTTCCATAATTTCCATAATTTCATTTTCAGGTTGCAGTGAAATTAATGCTAATATGTATATGTCAATGGTGATGCATAGACCAGATTCTTATATTAATGGAGATACTGACATTTTAGAACTTTATGCTGATAATGTTCTTATTATATCAAACAATATTTGTAATGATTTGCTAAATAATTTTGGTGTACATAACAATGAAAATCAAATGACTGATTTTAGGTCATTGTTTATGATTAATAACAACAATACTAATTTTAGTGTTATAAACACATCTAGGGACTTTTCTATAATTAATTCGTATATTTATTATAGATTGCCAACTTTAAATGTTCCTATATTAGCGTTAGGAAATGTTTATCTAACTAGTGGTACTATTGATGGCGCAACTGAAATAAAAGATAATAAAATTTATTCTACATTGTCATCTTCTTCATCTACAAAATTAATGCAACTTAGTAATACTATTGATTCAAATAAACTTTTATTAAGTGGAGCAGAACTACAAATTAATAATGTTTATAAATTATATAATTCTACAAGTATGGAAATTGATCAAGTTGTTTATTTCTTTATTGGAAATAACATAGGAGGCTATGATATTTCAACTAACGAAGGGGCTTTACAACTAATAAATAAAATTTATTCTGGTAATTATGCTAAAATCCAACATGATGTAAATTTAAATGAAGTTATAAACACAACAACTGCTTCACCAATCAATTATAATAAATGGAATTTTTCTTTAAATACTAGTGATTTTACAAGTTATTATGCTAATCCAGAAGAATATAAAAAGATATTTATTCAAAAATATTCAGAGGATATTGCAGTTCAATTATATAAATCTCTTTTAGTTGGTAATGAAGTGCAAAGATTTGGTACTCTATATACAAGCG
Source organism: uncultured Christensenella sp. (assembly GCA_949290565.1). Lineage (GTDB taxonomy): Bacteria > Bacillota > Clostridia > Christensenellales > UBA1242 > UBA7862. Next base: position 41,692 of record CASESH010000022.1, read on the forward strand.
CTTTAACTGGTGATAACACTGTATTTACTTTACAAGACTTTTACCTTGAAGCAATAAAATATATTGGAGTTGATAGGTCTAAATCTACATTTTCTATAAGTAAATTAGGAAAAACATTTGCTTCAACTCAATTTGGAGAAAAAAAAGTTTTCTTAATGGCTTGTAGGCAATTTAGATTGCAATATGGATACTCTGAATATAGCGTAGAGAATTTGTTTTCTTATGCTTTTGTAGAAGAAATTATTGGCGGACAAGCAGATAACATTAAAGATTCAATTTTACAAATTTTAGTTAGTAATGCAAATTATTCATATTCAGAAGATGAAGAATCTCAAAATGTCTCTTATTCTTTGATGAAAAATTATTTAGATGGGGATTCACAGCAACAAACCAATTTAACTCTTCCTTTTGTTTCGAATGTTTATGACCTTTCAGATGTAAGTCTTTTCCCAACAGACAACTCATATTTTATTAACTCAATGATTTTTAAAGGTGTTACTAATCAAGATTCCATTGAGATTAGTTCTTTTTACATGTCCTTTTCATGTGATAATATAGATTCAATAATTAATAATTATACTTTTTTGGTTAAGTATTGTACCTATGGTTTATTTGGAATGTCTAGTGTAGAAATGTTTTTGTTGGATATGAATGAGGACACAATTTCTAATTTAGAGGTTGGATTATTGTATTTTGAATTCGAAGACTTAATTAGACTAAATAATAACGGAGATGTAAATTCTATTCAAGACCGTGATCCTATTATTTTAAATACTGCAACTAAAGATGGTTCAATTCCAACATTTAATAATAACGTACTGAATTATGCAGATGAGTTTAATGTTTCTAAAACATGGGGAACTTATGGAAATGGTTGTCTATATAATTCAAAAAAAGAAAAGAATGATTATTTTGAAATAATTATGTTGTCTAGTTTATATGTTCCTATTTCTATTGAAATGATTTATTTTTAATTTTGTCTTATTTTGTTGTATATGTAAGTTAAAGTTTGTTATAATAAATTAATTCCATTTTATTTATTGGAGGTCTTAATGAATTTTGTATCAGGTATAGCAGGTTTAGCAAGTAACATTATAGGTTTTTTAAAAGGTTTATATTTTTCTGTACAGTACGCTATTTTAAAAGGTATATTCTTTCTAATTGAATTTATTGAACTTTTGTTTAAAAAGATAGCAGGTATAGAAAATATGTCTTTTGGTAGTACCCAAATAGGTGGTGATAATGGAACTGATTTAGTTTTTGCTTTTATTCAAGATGAAAGAATAAAAACTACATTTTGGTCTATTTTAGGTTTTTCTATTATTATGTTAGTTATTTTTACTATTGTTGCTATAATTAAAACTGAATTTCATGTCTCTGATACTACTAAATACGCAAAAACTCCAATTATTGCTAGGTCATTAAAGGCTATTGCTCAATTTTTTGTGGTTCCCATTGTTTTTATTGTAGGAATTTTAGCATCTAATTTTTTAACTCAATCTGTTTATAGACTATTTAATCCTGATGAACAGGTTAGTATTACTGCAAAATGTTTCACTCTTGGTGGTTATAGTGCAAATCGTGCTAGATTAGACCCTGCGTTTGCTAAATTTTTAAGGACGGGGGATTTTTTAGAAGATTCTAGCAAAGATAAAAATCCTTTTGCTAATTTGCGTACTGATGAGGAGATTGCAAATTTAATTGATAGCCTAATTTTAGGAACTAGTAGTGAATCTGGTGTTAGTGCAATTGATTCTAGTGGGAATTATTTGCTATTAACATTAAACTATAAAAATTTAAGCAATGGAGATTGGAATGAATATGAAAATGATGTAAATGGTGGTTATGCTCCTTGGGAATCAAACGCCCTAGGATTTCCAAATGAAGTATCCGAAAAAAATAGTGTCCCATATGCTAGTTTTAAGGCAGTTTTGTTTTATTATGATCCATTTGAATACAACTTTCTTTTTGCTCTACTTGCTTCAATTATTTTAGCGTATAATTTTCTTGCCGTTTGTTTAGCACTCTTTAAAAGGGCGTTTGAAATGGTAATTTTATTTTTAATATCTCCTGTTGTAGTTTCGCTTTCTCCGTTAGATGGGGGTTCTGCCGTTACAAAATGGCAGGGTGAGATGATAAAACGTTTATTTGCCGTTATTGCTCCATTGTTTGCATATAATATGTTTTTATTATTAACTCCAATTTTGTTTGAAATTAATGTGTTTGGCTCAACAGCTTCTAGTACTGCTTCAATTAATTTATTAAATTCAAATTTTAGTCAGATGGGTGTTGTTGGTTTAGTCGTTGGTAATATAGTTATAACTTATGTAGTAGCAAATTTGATGTTTCAATTGATAGTCTTAATTGTTGGTTCTAGTTTTATTAAAACTGGTTCTAAATGGTTAGGAAATTTCTTAGGGATAAATGATTTAGTTACAGAAGGTACAGGTATGGTAGAAAATGCAGCAAAACAGGCTGTTAACGCCGCAGTTACAACTGCTACGATTGCTACCGGTGTAGGTGTTATGGGTGCCGGAGGACTTTCTAAACTAGCCGGAGGAATTAAGGGTTTTGCAAGTAATGTTAGAGCAAAACATACTGCCGAAGGTAAAGCCTTGCTTTCTAGTAAAAAAGAATCTGTTATGGCAGAAAAGAAGTTAAGTGAAGTTGAAAAAAAATATGGCAGTGATAGTCAAGAATATATGGATGCTCAACAAGAGTACATAAGTAGTGTAGGTAAGTATTCAAATTTAAAAGATTCATTTAAAGAAGGTAAATATCTTGAACCTAATAAAAAAATAAAAAAGATTGAAGAAAAAAAGAAAATATTGGAAAGTCAGTTAAAAGACGCTTCAACTCCGGCTGAACGCAAAAAAATTGAAAGAGAAATAAATGTTCAAAATAAGTTATTAGAAAAAGAAGATGAAAAGAGAAAGAATAGAGTTCAAAGAGTTTTAGATTTTGATGAAAGTCATCCACAACTAAGTGGTAAATGGCAACAAGTTAAAGATTTAGGTGGTCATATTAAAGAGGGCACAACTAATAGTCTTTGGAAAGCAGGACATCATCCTTTTCATACTATTGGTGGAGCCATAGGTAAGTCTCTTGGTGCAGTAGGCGGAAGTATAAAAAAATATTATGATGAACATGATAACAAAAAAACTTTCAGCAATATGCTAAATTCTATTGGAAATATAACAGGTGTTGGGAGTCCTTTAAAAGAAGCAAAAAAACTTTGGGGTGAAAGTTCTCATTCATCAAAGATAAAAAAACAAGGTGCTAGTGCAAAAGGTGGAGAGGAAGATTTTGACCAAGTAGTTGGTGGTGGAGAAAGCAGTGGCGGAACAAGTTCTAATAAAGTCGATGAAATTATTGAAGAACTTGAATTAATGAAGGCTATTATGGCTGCTGATATGATTACAAAAGGTTCTAATGAGGAAAAAGAATACGCTGGGTTGAAGGAAGCGTTACAACAGGCTCAACGTATGGGCGATGTTAAAGAGATTAAAATTGCTAAGGCAAATATTGAAAATTTTGAAACAAAGCATGGTATTACTCAAAAAGCACAAGAAGCATATAGAAATATTGATAATGATGTTGAATTACAAAGAAAACTTATGGAGAAAAAGGCAGAACTAATAAGAGAAGCAAAGGAACAAGCCGCAAGAGAGGCTGGTATTCCGGAAGACTTTGATAAAGACCAAAAAACAAAAATAGATGATGACCAATTGAATAATCTTGTAAAAAATTTGTCAGGAAGTATTGGCGAGCAATTAAAATCAAATTCAAAAGAACTTGAAGATATGTTTAAGGGAATTCAACAGGGAATTTATTCTTTTAGTGATGGACTTGATAAGATTGCTAAGATTCTTGAAAAAGAAAAGAAATAGTATTCTTTTTAGAAATAAATTTATATAACGAGGTAAATGTTATTATGATGAGATATATACCTAGAAAAACAAAAGTAAAAATGGAATTTTTTAAAGGTGTTACTTTGGCAGATGTTATAGTCGCTGCCATTGCTCTTGCTGTTGCTGCTATCTTCATTATTAGTAATTTACCTTATAAATGGTATATTGCTCTTGGTTGGTTATGTATCATGGCTATGATGTATATTCCTGTTGAAGATGGTTTGAGATTACATGGTACGCTTGGATTAATAGTTAGATTTGTTGCTTTTAAGAAAAACTATAATAAATCAGAAGTTAACAAAAGAACTAATCGTTTAAAAATAAGAGATATTGTACCATATGAAGGAATTATTCAAGATAAATTTATTGATTTTAAAGAATATTATGGTATGGTAATTGAAATAAAACCAATTGAGTTCGGTCTTTTAAATGAGAAAAAACAGGAAATGGTTATAAATTCTTTTGCAAATGCTATAAGAAGAATTGCTAATGAACAATCTGCAAGCATCATAAAAGTTAATAAGGCGCTTGTTTTTGATGACTACATTACAAATGAGGATAAAAAATATGATGATTTGATGGAACTTCAATATGAAGGGGAGATGACTGAGGCCGAAATTACTGCAAGGTCTGATGTCTTTGAAACTAGGGTTAGACAACTTGACAACATGAATAAAAGTGAAAAGGTTTATAAAGATTTCTTTTATATTGTTGTTTATGATAAAGATATGGAAACTCTTGAAAGTACTATTGATGGTATGGTCAACACTCTTGGTAACAGTGTAGTTCCTCTTGTTTCACATAAACTTGTTGGAAAAGAACTTCCTATATTCCTTAGAGCAAATTATAGTAAGTTTTTTGATGAAAGAGATTTGGAAAATATTCCAAGAGACCAACATATAAATTGGTCTATTCCTGAAAGTATAAATTTTAAAACAGGCAAAACAATTATTGATAAGCAACCTTATAAAACTTTTGTAATTACAGAGTATCCTATTGAAGTTGGTAATGCTTGGGGTGCTCCTCTTTTTGCAATTGGAAATACAAATGTAGTTGTCAATTTTAAACCTGTTCCAAAGGCCATTGGGGAAAAAAGAATTGATAAATCTATTATAGAAATGGAAACTAAAATTTTTGGTTCCTATAAGAGTAGCCAAAAGGTTGAACTTGAAATCCAATATAATTCCTTAAAAGAATTGCTTGTTATGTTAAAAGGTAACAATGAACAACTTTTTGAAACTAATATTCATTTAATTTGTGAAGATTCAGCAAAAAAAGAAGTTAGGGCAATTTTAAAACAAAATGGTTTTAGATATGCAGAAATGTTTGGCCGTCAAGTTGATTCTTTTATCAGTAGAAATGTTTCTGCCCTTGATACTATTAAAGATTTTAAAAGAGATATTCCTACAACAACTCTTGCTTCTATATTCCCATTCATTTCTGGGGCTTTACTTGATGAAAAGGGAATTTATATAGGTTATAATGAATATCCTGTTTTTATTGACTTATTTAAAAGAGATAAAGAAAGAGCAAATAGTAACGTTATGATTATTGGTAAGTCTGGTGGCGGTAAATCTTATGCAACAAAAACACTACTAACTAATCTTGCTTGTGATAATACCAAAGTTTTCGTTCTTGACCCAGAAGATGAGTACACCCCTCTTTCTTATAACATGCAAGGTAATGTTCTTGATGTTGGTTCATCTCAAAAAGGTAGGTTTAATCCTTTTCACATTATGACTACTCTTGATGCTGATGAAGGGGGTTCCGATGATTCCTATTCAACTCACTTACAATTCTTGGAGGAATTTTTCTCTGTTATTTTACCAGGTATGCCATCAGAGGCTTTTGAGGTTCTAAATTCTTTGACTATTGAGGCTTATAAGCAAAAAGGAATTAATGCTCAAACTCCTATTACAAAATTAAAACCAGAAGATTTTCCTATTTTTGATGACCTTTATAAACTTGCAAATGATAAGTTAAAAGTTGAAAAAGATGATTATCATAGAAGAACTTTACAAACTGTTGTTACTTACATTTCTAAATTTGCAACGGGTGGTCGTAACAGTAACCTTTGGAATGGTCCAATGTCCATTGCTACTAAGGAAAACTTTATTACATTTAATTTCCGTTCTTTACTTGCTAATAGAAACCAAGTTATTGCTAATGCTCAAATGCTGTTAGTCTTTAAGTATTTAGACAATGAAATCATTAAAAATAAGGACTTCAACGATAAATATAAGGCTAATAGACATATTGTTGTTGCCGTTGATGAGGCGCACGTTTTTATTAATCCTAAACACCCAATCGCTCTTGAATTTATGGCTCAGATGGCAAAGCGTATTCGTAAGTATGGGGGAATGCAAATTGTTATTACACAAAACATTAAAGACTTCGTTGGTAGTGTAGAAATTCAAAGACAATCAACGGCTATTATTAATGCTAGTCAGTATTCATTTATTTTCTCACTTGCACCTAACGATATTACTGACCTTATTGACCTTTACAGAAATGCTGGTGAAATCAACCAGGAAGAACAAGATAGCATTGTTACGGCAGGAGTTGGACAGGCTTTCTTAATTACAGGAGCATTGTCTAGGACCTCTGTCAAAATTGAGGCAAATGAGGCTGTGAAAAAATTATTCTCTTAATGCGAATTTATTGTTATTTTGTTGTTTTTTATGAGTAAGTTAAAAGACTTACTCTTTTTTATTGTCAATATTTACAAATAAAATATTTACTCTTGATTTTTAACATATAATATGTTATATTTGTCATAACAAAAAGGTGAGGTATTTAAATTTTATGAAAAATGATGTAATGAAAGAATTAAATAAACAGGCTTTTGATCTTTTTAAGGCTTACATTAGCAAGGTTACTGAAAAAAGAGAAACTCTTGAATCTTTGCTTGAAAAGATTAAAGATACTAATTCTATTGATTTTATTAAAGACATAAAATTATTTCCTGATAGTAAATTAGATTCTGCTTCTGCAAGCCAAAAAGATGAAATTTGTAAGATGTTCTTAGAAAATTGCAATGAGGAAAATTTTTCTAAATTGCTTGCTTTTTTAGAAGATAATATTGAGGGTGTTAAAACAAGAACTGTTGGTGATTTTGATAATATAATGCATGTTATTTCTGAGGGAGATAATAAAATTAAAGATAAAAATCATAAAAACAATTACTTGTTAAGTGCTTTTAAATTGTTAGAAGATGGTGGTGAAGGTTTAACAGGTGATGAATTAGTTAATTTACTTTCGTCCTATCAATTTAATAATGAATTTATTTATAAAAATAAAAATAATTTTGAGCATTTCCGTAACATTCAATATGATTTGTTCATTGATGGAATTTTTAGCAAAAAAATTAATAAAAAACTTATTGATAAATTACAAGAAATTGGCATAGATTCTACTTTGCTTGAAGGTATTTTAAAATCAGAACAAGAACTTGCTTTATCTAATTTAAGTAAAACAGATAAAATTGATGTTAAGGATGTTTTTACACCTATTGTTGAACTAGATAATAAAATAGTTAGCACTATTGCTGGTTCATTTGTAAAGGGGCATCTTCAACTTGAAGATAGCGAAAATCCTATTGTTAATCTAAATAAATTAAAAGCAAAAGATTTTGATTTGTTAAGAAAAATGCTAGGTTTAGGTAAAGATGTTTCTATTAAAAATTATAGTCTAAAATTAAAAGAGTATGCAGATTCAATTGATTTTGTTACTAGCAAATTCTTTGAGGACTATAATTCTAGTATTAGAAAAGATTTTACTGAAAACGATTTCAAACTTTACTTAGTTAATACTTTAATTAAAAATGGCGCATTGGCTAAACAAAATAAAGAAGAATTTTTGAATGCTTGTATAAAAGCAACTTTGGAAAATGACTTCAAAATGGTTATGGAAGATGATAAACAAAAACCTATTGAATTCGTTAAGAAAGAAAAAGGCAAATTTTATACAAAAGGTTATGTTTATTATGATGGTAAAGTTTATGAACTCGACAATGTTCCTCTTTCTAAACAAAACAAGGGTGAATTCTCTGTAAGTAGTAGTTATGATTTAGATGCTATTAAAGAGGATTTAAAGAAAAAATATGGAACTTATTTTAATGATTTGAAATTGGACAATGTTCATTTTGACAAAATGCCTCTTAGTGAATATTTTATAGATTTATACGACAAAGAAGTCTCACCAGAACAATTACCTGTACAAAAAATTGATCCTAACTTTATTTTTAATTCTACTGATTTTTATAAACAAGCATTAAGAGAATCAAGACAAAAGGCAGTAGAGTATCTTGCTACATATGGTCCTACTCCTACTCCTACTCCTGTTCCAAATCCAAACCCTAATCCTAAACCTCGCAATAAGAATAGAAAAAGGGCTAAAAAACCAAATTTTACATCAAGTAAAAATTATCTTTTAAATAAAATATCTTTTTTAACTTCTTCAAACGATTATGTAGGTTTAGTAAAATTCTACAATGCTTTAATTAAAAAGTACAGTGATAGTTTAAAGAAGTATGATATCATAAATGATAAACAGGCTACCGATTATGTTCTTTTCTTAGAAGATAAAATTAAGACTTTTAAAGATTATATTAATGATAATTTTGTTAAAAATGATTTTAATAACTTTACTCCTATAAAACCAACAATTAAAAAATTTACTAATGTTAAACCTGCTAATTTTACTTCTAGAAAAAGAAATATTGAAAATAAAATTGGTGTTCTTACAACTTCAAATGATTATAAAGGTATGGTTAGTTTTTATAATAGTTTAGTAAATAGATACAATAGTTTACCACAACAATATGATGTTATAAATGACCAAAAAGCAAAAGATTATTTCTCATTCTTAGAAACAAAACTTAATAATTTTCAACAATATATGAATGATAACTTTGTAAGAAAAGATTTTGAAGAACCTCAATTTTTAAAATAAACTAAAACGGAGATGTTTAAATGAGAAAGATTGATTATAGTTATAAAATTTTAGAAAAAATGCTTACTTTAAAACCATTTGATAGTAGAGAAGAAGTCTTAGATGTTGCAAAAAAAATGATTGAAATAGCAAAAAAGAAAGGTTGTGATAGTGAATTAATGGCAGAATATGAAGATGCCTATGATAAATTACAATCTATTGAGACTTTTGATGAGATGAAGAATTTAATTTCAATGTTATCAAATAATTAAGATAAATAAAAATCCACCATTAAGGTGGATTTTTATTGTCTAATTGACTGTTTTAATCTATTTTGTTACAATGTTTGTATGATTAAATATAAAAAATGTCCAAGATGCAACGCTAAAAATGGCTTAAATGATAATAAATGTTTTAATTGTGGGTTAATTTTTGAAAGAATGAAAAAGACAACAAATAGGGCAGGAAAACAGGCTTTAAGAAAAAAAGAATTTAATAAGGTTGTTTATACTAGTGAACTTCCAAAAGATTTAAACAAATGGAAACTTTTCTTTTTGACACTTTTTTTTGGCCTTTTTGGGGTACATTACGCATATGTTGGTAGAAAAAAAATTTTTATCTTTACTATAATCAGTCTTTTTTTACTTTTAATTTATTCTTTGTTCATTTATTTTAATGTTTATCCTGTTTTCTTTGAAACTAATTTGGCTTTAATTATATTTGTAATGCCTTATGTTTTTGTTATGATTTTATATTTTAGTTGTATAGTTCAAATATTGACAAATACTTTTAAAGTTCCCGTTTCAATTGATGAAGAATATATTATTGAAAGTTTGGATAAAAATGTTGTTACAAATATTCTAAAAGATGTAAAAAATAATAAGGATTTAAAAAATGAAAAATAAAATAAAAGTGGTTGTTGGTATGTCAGGTGGTGTAGATAGTGCTGTAAGTGCTTTACTCCTTAAACAGCAGGGATATGATGTTATTGGTTTATTTATGAATAATTGGGAAGAAAAAGATGAAAATGGAGTTTGTACTGCTACCGAAGATTATGAAGATGTAAAAAGAGTTTGTTCTAGTCTTAATATTCCGTATTATTCTGTAAATTTTAGTAAACAATATTATGATAGAGTTTTTACTACTTTTTTAGAAGAATATCAAAAGGGAAGAACTCCTAATCCAGATGTCTTATGTAATAGAGAAATTAAGTTTGGACCATTCCTTGAATATGCTGAAATGTTAGGGGCTGATTTTATTGCAACCGGACATTATTGTAAGGTTGTGGAAAAAAATGGTTTGTATTATTTAAAAAAAGCAAAAGATAAATCTAAGGACCAAAGTTATTTTTTAAATCAACTAAATCAGTACCAACTTTCAAAAGTGATTTTTCCATTAGCAGATATTGAAAAAACTGAGGTTAGAAAAATAGCCTTACAAAATCAACTTGAAAACGCTAAAAAGAAAGATAGTACCGGAATTTGTTTTATAGGAGAAAGAAATTTTAAAAAATTTTTACAAAGTTATTTACCTGCAAAAAAAGGAAACATTGTTGATTTAAATGGTAACGTTGTAGGCACACATGATGGTGTTTTATATTATACCTTAGGTCAAAGACGTGGTCTAAATATTGGTGGTTTAAAAGGTGGAAACGGTAAGAGTTGGTTTGTGCTTGATAAAGATGTTAAAAATAATTTACTTATTGTAAGTCAAGGCGAAGATGAAAAACTTTTTAGTTCTTCTCTTATTGCAGTTGATTTTAATTGGATTCCTAATATTCCAGAACAAAATGAATTTGATTGTTTTGCTAAATTTAGATATAGACAACCCGACCAAGAAGTAAAAGTAAAAATTTTAGACAATGTCGTTCACGTATTTTTTAAGGAAAAACAAAGAGCCATAACTCCTGGACAATATGTAGTTTTGTACGATAGTAATGAAAATTGTTTGGGTGGGGGTGTTATAGATAAAGTAATTTTTTAAATTAAAAAATTATTACATTTTTTTAAAAAGTAACATAATATGATTTATGTTACAGTTATTAGTTTTTTCAATCTCAATTAGTATAGATGCTATTGGTTATTCAATGGGCTTTGGAAGTAGAAATGTTAAATTAAAAAAAATAGAATTTCTATTAATTAACCTACTTAATATCTTAATTTTATCTCTATTTTTGAATATTACTTCTAAAATAGAATTTTTAGTTAATAGTAAATATCTTGATAAAGTTGGCATTATTTTGCTTGGTGTTTTTGGATTTATTTATATATTATTGGCATTAAAAAATCAAATAACATTGCTAAAAGTGGGTTCTATTGTAAATAATAATTTTAAATTTCAAAAAATTAATTCTTATCTAAATCTATATGATTTATTTCTTTTATTATCAATTTTCATTACAGAAAACATTTTTTGTGTATTCGTGTTTTATTCTAAATTTGATAGTCCAACTTTATTTGTTTTATTAATTTTTATTTTTCATTATCTATTTTTTTTAATAGGCTTTAAGATGGGCAATAAAATAGTTAGTAAAATTGATAATAATTCTTCTTTTTTGGCGGGTGTAATTTTTGTGTTTTTGTCACTTTTTAATTAAATATTTTTATACCATTCAAAAACTTGATTTAAATTTCTTTTTATATTAAAATGTTTTATATGCAAGATTATCAATTAGATGAAAATGAAAAACTTAGAAAAGTTTTAGCAAATAATTTAATTAAATATAGAAAAGCAAATAATTTGACTCAAATGGAAGTTGCTCAAAAACTTGCTTATTCTGATAAAAATATTTCGCGATGGGAAAGGGGAGAACTTGTTCCTGACATTACTAATTTAAAAAAACTTTCACAATTATATAATATTTCAGTAGATGACTTTCTAAGTGAAAATAATCAACCTACTAAGTCAACAATGAAAATCAAATATCAAAAAAAGAGATTTTTTACTAGAAAACAATTGCTTATTTCTTTGCTATCTATTTCGATAGTTTGGCTTACTGCTTTTATTGCTTTTTTTATTTTAAATATACTTAATCTTAATTCTTTTTTAGCGTGGAAAGTCTTTGTGATTGCTATTCCTTTAAGTATGATTGTTTTATTGGTTTTTTCGAGTTTATGGTGCACTAATTTGCTTAATTGTATTGTGGTATCATTTTTAATTTGGTCAGTTGCTCTCGCATTTTTTATAACTTTTACTTTTGAAAACTCTTGGTTAATTTTTATTTTAGCCATACCTTTACAAGTTATGGATATTCTTTGGTTTGTTTTCCGAAAAGTAAAAAAGGTTGTGTCAACTTCTTTAAAAGAGGAAAGTAAAGAAAAAGAGTCATAAATTATGAATACTATAATTCAAGAAAAATCTTCAAAGACTATTATTGAAAAATCTAAATTTATTACATACGTTTTTAAATGCGAGAGTATGGAAAATCAAATAGATATTTTAAAGCGTTTACGTAAGGAACATTCTTCTGCAACTCACATTTGTTATGCAAGTATTTTTGATGATAATGGATTGAAATATTATTTTGATGATGATGGTGAACCTAGTTCGACTGCTGGACTTCCAATTTTACAAACGTTAAGAGAATTTCATATTTTAAATGTTATTTGTGTTGTTGTGAGATATTTTGGTGGAATAAAACTTGGAGCAAATAATTTGGGTAGAGCATACAAAGATTGTGCTTATTCTTGTCTAGAAAATAATATTTGTACAATAGAAAGTAGAAACTTATATAAAATAGAGTGTACTTATCCTATTTTTAATCAGTTGAAATTGTTTTTTTATAAAAATAGTTTAAAGTATGAAAAAATATCTTTTGATAAAAATGTTTGTTTTGAAATTTATTTGAATGAGTTGCATTTATCTTTTATTAAAAAAAGAAATGTTAATTTATTAGAGTTAAACAAATCAAGATATTTTATAATCGGGTAAAAAATGAAAATTACAAAAATTGAAGTGCAAAAAAAGAATAAAAATCGTGTAAATTTATTCATTGATAATCAATTCTATTGTGGTCTTTCTTTGGAAACCATTTTGAAAAATAGAATTAAAGAAGGTCAAGATATTTCTTTAAGTCAACTTGAATACCTACAAATAAATACTGAAAGAGAAGTGGCTTTGTCTAAGACAATTTCTTATTTGTCTAAAAGTCAAAAGACAAAAAAAGAAATATATGATTATCTAAGAAAAAAAGATTTCGATGAAAAAATAATTAATTATGTTATTCAAAAATTGGAAGAATATAATTTAATTAATGACGAAATTTATGCTCAAAATTTTATCAAATATAAAACTAAAACTCAAGGTAGTAGAAAAATTATAAATAATTTAAGGCAAAAAGGTGTAAGCGATACAATTATTCAAAAGTTTATTTTTGAATTGTCAGATGACTTACATAGTATTGATTTCGTCGCAGAAAAATATTTAAGAAATAAATCTTTGGATTTAAAAACTAAACAAAAAACTTATAGATATTTACTTTCAAAAGGTTATAAATATGGAGATATTATTGATTGTTTAAATAAATTTTTTAAAGGTGATTAAAAATGCAAGTTGGAATTGATATTGAAACTATTAGTAGATTTAATAATTTTATTGATGATTTTAATAAATTAAATAAAATTTACACTAAAAATGAACAATGTTATGTTAATCAATTTAGTGATAAATTAACCCATCTTGCCGGATTATTTTGTGCCAAAGAGGCAGTTGTTAAGGCTTTAAAAGTTGGATTTGGAAAATTTATTTCTCCTATTGATGTGGAGATTTTACACAAAGAAGATGGTTCAGTTTTTGTAAATAGAGAAAATACAAAGTTGCTTACTATCTTAAAAAATAGAGATTTAGATGTTAGTATAAGTCACTCTCAAAATATTGCAACTGCTATTTGTATAGTATTTTGAATTAGGCACTGTGTAAACAAGTCAAAGACTTGTTAAAAATATATATATATTTTTGGATAAATTTTTAATTTATCAACACAGTGCCTAACTACTAACTACTAACTACTAACTACTAACTACTAACTACTAACTACTAACTACTAACTACTAACTACTAACTACTAACTACTAACTATTAGGTACGAAAATTTATTTTGTAATGATATTAAATAAAAGACTAATAAAATTTCTTATTAGTCTATTATTTTTGAACTATTAAAGAAAGGAACTTAACTTTATGTATAAAGTTCCTTTTTTTTCTAATGCTACTGCTAGCTTCAAAAGATTTTAATCTTAGTCTTTTTATTTTTGCAATTAGAAATTAGTGAAAAATATTATTTATATTTTTGTAGAAACTAAATATATAAACATAAATAAAAGTGTTTAAATTTAGTTAAAGAGGAAATCATTTTAATATGGAACAAGAATATTTGCTTGGAAAGAACAATTATTGTTTGTCTAGTCATACAATGCAAGAGAGGGATAATTTATTTTCTTTAATTCAGTACAAAAATATGATTAAACTAATAAATTTTGATGAAATACATTATGAAAGAAAAAAAACAATTGATTATAAAAAACTAATTTCTGAGGAGTAAAATGATTAAAAGGGGCGAACTTTATTATGCTGACCTAAGTCCTGTTATTGGAAGTGAACAGGGTGGAATTAGGCCGGTGCTAGTAATACAAAATGATATAGGAAATAAGTATAGTCCAACGGTAATTGCTGCCGCAATTACAAGTAAATTAAACAAGGCTAAAATGCCAACTCACATTGAGTTATCAAGTAGGGAATATGGATTAGAAAAAGACTCAGTTATTTTGCTTGAACAAATTAGAACAATAGATAAATCTCGATTAAGAGAGAAAATTGGTGAATTGAATGATTTTAAAATGAATCAAGTTAATAAAGCAATGATGATAAGTTTAGGTGTTATTTAAAAACATCTAAACTTTTCTTCTTTTTTTTATGAATATATGCTAATATGAACATATGTGTAGAATTATAATTGAAGAATTAAACATAAATGGAGAAGGAATTAGTTATAAAGACAATAATAAATTTTGTGTCAAGAATGTTCTTATAAACGAAGAAGTTGAAGTTGAAAATTTTAAAGTTAAGCAAAATTTTTTTCAGTCAAAACTAAAAAAAATCTTAAAACCTTCACAAGACAGGATTAAAGAAAAATGTAAATTCTGTACCATTTGTGGTGGCTGTGATTTTATGTTTGTTAGATATAAAAAGTCTTTAATGATAAAGAAAGATGTTTTAAAAAAATACTTTGAAAAATTTTTTTGTGGTGAAATAAAAATAAATTATAGTGATAATGAGTTTTATTATAGGAATAAAGTTGCTTTTAAAGTTGAAAATAATAAGATTGGATTGCAAAAGTATATGTCTAATAAATTAATTGAGATTGATGAGTGTATTGTTGCAAAACAAGAAATTAATCAAGTTTTAAATGTATTAAGGGAATATTTGAAGCAGTATAACAATGTTGAAATTAATCATGCAGTTATAAGATGTTTAAATGGACATATGAGCATTGCAATTGTTTGTAGTAAAAAACCTAGGTTTTTAAATATTTTAGTAGAAAAATTAAAAAACAAATTTAATGATAAGTTTGGTTTATATGTTAACTATAACACAAATAATAAAAAAATATTTTCAGATAAATGGGAATATGTCTATGGGCAAAAAGAATTACAATCAACTTTATTTGGAATAGATTTTTATGTAAAACCATATTCTTTTATGCAAATAAATGAAAATGTTATGGAGAAAATGTATAAAAGAGTTTTAGGTGAAATCGAGAATGAAATTGTTATTGAAGGTTATAGTGGGATTGGATTATTAAGTTGTATTTTGTCAAAAAAGGCAAAAAAAGTTTATTCAATAGAATTAAATAATTCTGCAAGTCAAGACGCGGAGAAGACAAAAAAGTTAAATAAAATAGTTAATTTAGAAAATATAAATGGAGATTGTAATATTTTTTTACCTAAACTAATTCAAAAACATAAAGATGCAACTTTCATTATTGACCCTCCTAGAAGTGGACTTGGAATAGAAATTTTACAATCTATTTTAAAATCAAGGCCTAAAAAAATAATTTATATTTCTTGTAATCCATATACTTTAAAACAAAATATTGTCTTTTTAAAAGATAGTTACTATATTGATAAATTTGAAATTTTTGACATTTTTCCTCAAACTTTTGAGATTGAAAGTTTTGTTGTTTTAAAAATTAAATAAAAAACTATTTATTTTTATTTAATTATGTTATATAATCAAAATATGGTAAACTTATTTTTAACTAGTCAGTACTTTTCAATCTTTGGAATAAAAGTTTCATACTATGGATTAATAATGGCTTGTGCTATGTTAGCAGGTGTCTTATGCGCATATTTTATTTGCAAAAAGAAAGATTATAGTTTGTCAATGCCAATAAATCTTGCTCTTTATGCCTTACCCCTTGCTATAATAGGAGCAAGACTTTATTACTGTGCTTTAAATGGCGTAGATAATTTTGTGGATATTTTTAAAGTTTGGGAAGGTGGAATGGCTATTTATGGTGGTGTTATTGGCGGATTTATTGGTGTACTAATTTGTTGTAAAATACATAAATATTCACTTTTAAAAGCTTGTGATATTGCTGCTCCTTGTTTAATTTTAGGCCAAGCAATTGGTAGGTTTGGTTGCTACTTTGCTGGTTGTTGTTATGGAGTTGAAACTACAAATGAATTATTACAAGTTTTTCCACTAAGTGTTTTAATAGATGGGGAATGGCACTTAGCAACTTTCTTTTACGAGGCTTTCTTTAATTTTATTGGATTTTTGTTACTAATTCTTTTAGTGCTAAGGACTGAAAAAAATGGTACTGTTACTGCTGGTTATCTTATAATTTATGGAACTACAAGAGGAATTTTAGAACAGTTTAGAGATCCAAGAGAAAGTTTAATGTTGTTTAATTCGGGTATTAAAGCATCACAGTTATTGAGTATTGTTCTTATTATTGTTGGTACTATTATGCTATTTATTTTATTAAGAAAAAATAAAAGTCAGGTATAAATTATGGGAAATTTTAAGATAATTAAAAAGGGATATAGCCAATTAGAAGTTGATAGTTATATAGAAAGGTTAAAAAATGATTATGAAACTAAGTTGTCAGAACAAAAAGATAGAATTTTCTATTTAAAAGATGAACTTGATAAGTTAAAAAATTCTAGTGATAATGAACTTATGACTTCTTTGTTGTCAGCAGTTGAAAAGGCAAAATTAATTGAAAATAGTTCAAAAAATATTTATGAATTAGAAACAAAAAAATTAAGTTTATTGTATTCAAAAATGGAAAACTTGTTAAACGATGAAAATATTTGTAATGACAGGAGTATTAAAGATGAACTATTACTTCTTATAAAAGATTGTAGAAGGTCTTTACAAAACAATATTGAAATGCAAACTAGAAATATTAAAGAAAGTTCGTCAGGTGACCCAATTAAACGACTTTTATCAAAAATGATTGTTTTTAATAAATTACCTAGTGATACTATTGAAGATATTGATGATAATAAATCTTCTTCCACCAAATTAATAGAAAATAAACAAGTTGAACCATTAAAAGTTGTCCAAATAAAAAGACAAGACAAATCAAAAACAGATAATAAAGAGTTTAATGATTTCCTAAATTCAAATATGAATGTTAATGGCTCAAATTTTGAAAATATTTTATTCTCTAAAAAAACTTTTGATTATTCTCCTAACGAATCTGGTTTTGATTTAAAAGAGGCAGTTAATCCAAAAGAAGATTTAGATGAAATAATGAAAGCGTTTGATTTTTATAATAATACAAAAAAAGAATCTGATAAGTAATTTATTTTTATAAAAGGATTAATATATGACAAAATCTAATGTTTATTTTTCAAAAATTATTTCTCCCGAAAAAGTTGTTGAAATGTTTAAAATCTTGAATAAAAATTTAATGGGAAGAGTTGCAATAAAAGTTCATTCAGGGGAAAAAGGTAATCAAAATTTTTTGAAACCTGAATTTTTTATACCTATTGCTAACTATTTAAATGGTACGGTTGTTGAGTGTAATACTGCATATGAGGGTGCAAGAAATCATACTGAGAAACATAAGGAACTTTTAAACAAACATAATTGGACAAAATACTTTAATGTTGAAATTTTAGATGAAGAAAAACCTGACCTTATTTTAGATATTAAAAACGGTCAAGTTATAAAAAAGAATTTTGTTGGTAAAAAAATACAAAATTATGATAGTTTAGTAGTTTTATCTCATTTTAAAGGTCACCCTATGGGTGGATATGGTGGAGCATTAAAACAACTTTCTATTGGTTGTGCTTCAAGTGAAGGTAAGTGTTATATTCATTCTGCTGGTGTTACAACAGACCAAAATATTGTTTGGAATCATCTTGCAAACCAGAATAAATTTTTAGAGGCTATGGCAGAAAGTGCTTCATCCGTTATCAATTATTTTAAGGGTAACATAGTTTACATTAATATTATGTGTAATATGTCAGTTGATTGTGATTGTTGTGCAGTTGCAGAGGACCCTTGTTTAAAAAATATTGGGATTTTATCATCTCTTGACCCGGTTGCTCTTGATAAGGCTTGTCTTGATTTAATTTATAACTCTAATGATGAGGGAAAACATCATTTTATTAAAAGAGTTGAAAGTAAAAATGGAATTCATACTATTCAAAGAGCCCAAGAATTAATGTGTGGTACAACTAATTATAAACTTATTTGTATTGATTAAAGATATAAGTATAACCAAACGCTATATTACAAGAAATAGAAAATTTTTTACTATCTTGTTGTAACTGACTAAAAATGTCCTTTAAATAATCTTTTCTTCTTTTATTTTCAATTTTATCTATTTCTTCTTCAAATATTGATGAAGTGTAATATATATTTTGTTCGTACTTTTCAATAAGTTGTTTTTTTATTTGTCTTATTAATAAACTATTTAAAAACATTATTAAAAGCTTTGCGATAAATTCTTCTTGTAAAGTTATTTCTTCTATTTTAGTTTTCATGATAGAGTAAATTTTTAATATTTCAAACTTGACCTCTCGTACAGAAATTTCTTTTTGAGATTTCTGTAAATTTTTTAAATATGCACCTAAATTATCAAAAAATATTATTTTTTCAATTGATTTTGTTTGACTGTCTTTTATAATGTTTTCCTTAACAAAATTTGAAATTTGTAGTTTTAAATCTTCATTTTTTGATTTTTCATTATCTATGAAAAAATCTTTTTTTGTCAAATCTTTAAAAATTGGCTTAATTTCATTATTTAAGATGTCTAAATAAAATTGTATATACTGTTTTGAAAGTACTTTTTCTAAAAGATTAAAGTAGTCATTAAGATTACTTTCTTTTTTCATATTTAACTTATATAAATTTTGCAGCAGTATTTTTATGTCTTCTTGTCTGTCTAAATCATATTCATATTGCTTTGTAAAATCTTTTGAATAGTTTGTAAAATCATAGTTTGACAAATTAATTATATTTTCTATACCATTATAATTAATTTTAATTATTCCTATTGGTCGCGTAATTTTATCGTTGCAGATTTTTTCTGCAACAAAATAGTAAATTTCTTTTTTCTTTTTATTGACTATTGGTGGAAGTACAATGATTTCATTTTTAGTTGAAGAAAAACTATTTTTGCATTTATTTTGTAATGAAATTAGATAACTTAAACTAAAATATTTTTTTTCCATGGTATTTATTATTATAGTTCAATAATATTGTTTTGTAAATATTAATATTTTTTCTTGACATTATAAAATAAATGTTTTATTTTTCTCATATGTTTAATGAATATTTGCATTTAATTTTACACGCCTTAGAACACTCTTTGCAAATTCTGCCTATAATTTTTGTTTGTTATCTGCTAATTGAATTGTTAGAAGATAAGATTTGGAACAAATATCAAACAAGTAAAATGCTTAAAGGTAAATTTGCTCCTGTGGTAAGTGCTGGGTTTGGTTTGATTCCTCAATGTGGGTTTTCGGTAGTTGCAACGGACTTGTATAGTAAAAAAATACTTACAATAGGTTCTTTAATGGCAATTTATATTGCTACTTCTGATGAAGCGTTACCTCTGTTGTTAACGAGTAGCAATAATTATTTAGATATATTGCTCATTATAATTATAAAATTTGTTTATGCAGTTCTAGTTGGTTTAATTTTTGATAGTATTTTTAGAAGGAAAGAGTTAAATAGTGGGACAGTTGAAATGGATACACAACATTCTCATCACTCCTTACAGGGCTGTTGTCATCATGACATTGAATCAAAACATAAGAATATTTCAGATATTTTTATTCATCCACTTATACATTCTTTAAAAATATTTGGATTTATTTTAATCATTAATATATTCTTTGAATTTTTAATATATTTTGTTGGTGAAAATTCTATTCAAAATTTTATGTATCAAACAGGTTTTTTTCAACCGTTTATAGTTGCTTTTGTTGGACTTATTCCTAATTGTTTCTCATCTATTTTAATAACTCAATTTTTTATCGATGGAATGATTTCTCTTGGTTCTTGTATAGCAGGTTTGTGTGTGAATTCCGGAATAGCGTTGATTGTTTTATTTAAGTTAAATAAAAATTTAAAAGAAAATTTATTTATATTAATTTCGTTATATTTTTTAGGCGTTGTTCTTGGTATCTTTCTAAATTTGTTTATTTGAATATTTAATGTGTTTTAAGTATATAATTTTTTAAGGAGAATTTGTATGAAAAAAAGAAATCAAATTGCAGAAAAATATAAGTGGAATTTTGAATCTTATTACAAGAGTGATGATGATTGGCAAAAGGCATATAATAGTTATTCAAGTAATATTTCGCAAATAAAAAAATATGATGGCTTTTTACATAACAAGAAAAAGTTACTAGATTGTTTTAGAGATATGGAAAACCTTAATCTAGAATTGGAGGCTTTATATATTTATGCACATTGCAATAGTGATGTTGATATTGCAAATACCAAATATCAAGCAATGTACAATAAAATTAGAGAAAAAGCAACAGAACAAAGTGTAATAACTTCTTTTATTCAACCACAGTTAAGCAGGTTAGATAATAAATATTTGGAAAATTTATTACAAGATAAAGATTTTGATGATTTTTCTTCTTATATTAAAGATATTTTGCGTGAAAAAGAACATACTCTTAATGAAAATGAAGAAGAATTATTGTCTAAAATTTCTTCTTTTTCTAGTAATTTTTCTCAAATTCATTCTAGTTTTGAAAATGCAGATTTAAAATTTAAAGATATTTTAGATAAAAATGGAAAAAAACACAAGATGAATCAATCTCAGGCCTCTATTTATCTTAGAAGTGAAGATTATGTTTTAAGAGAAAATGCTTATAAAGAATTACAAGGTGCATACGCTAGGTATAACAATTTTTTAACAGTAAATTATTTGGGCAGTGTTAAAAAAGATGTTTTTTATGCAAAATCAAGAAAATTTAGTTCAGCTCTTGAAGGCGCACTTTTTTATGAACAAATTGAACCTGAACTTTATCAAAACTTAATTAAAAATGTAGAAGAAAATCTTAGTTTAAATCATAAATATTTTCAATTAAAAAAGAAATTAATTAATCTTAAAACTATTAAATTAAGTGATATTTATTACAATCCTATTAAACTTAATTTAAAATTTACCTATGAAAAGGCTTTTAATTATGTTTGTGGTGCCTTAAAAATACTAGGTAAAGACTATGTAGATTTTTTAACAAATATGTTTGAAAAGAGAATGATTGATGTTTTTCCAAATGAAAATAAAAGAGGTGGGGCTTATCAAACAATGGCAACGAAAAAAAATCCTCTTGTATTAACAAATTTTGTTGGCAATTATAATGATGTTTCTACATTAGCGCATGAATTGGGACATGCTATGCATAGTGTTTATTCTGATAGGGCCCAGAGTCCTGCAAATTCTCAATATACAATTTTTTTAGCTGAGATCGCTAGTACTGTTAATGAGATTCTCTTAAACGATTATTTTCTTAGTTCAGCAAAAACTAAGAAAGAAAAAATTTTTTATTTAAATGAATTCTTATTTGATTTTTATGCTACTGTTTTTAGACAAACTATGTTTGCAAATTTTGAGTTTATAATTCATTCTAAGGTTGAAAAAAATGAAGAATTATCATCAAAAATACTTAATGAAACTTATTTAAACCTTGTAAAAAAATATTTTGGAAGTAAAGTAAAGATATTAAAAGAAGTGCAGTATGAATGGAGTAGAATACCTCATTTTTATACTTCATTTTATGTATATAAATACGCAACAGGTATAATTAGTGCTATAAATATCGTGGAAAATTTGAAATCTAATAAAATAACAGTTGAAGATTATAAAAAGTTTTTAAGTTCGGGCTGTACTGATACACCTACTAATTTATTAAAGATTGTAAAAGTGAATTATGATAGTGAGGAACCATTTAAAGTCGCATTTAAATATGTAGAAAACAAAATAAAAGAATTTGAAAAAAATATTAAAAATTAATAAAATTTTTATTGACTAATTTTTTTAGAAATGATAAGATAGGGGTGCATTTGAAAAAATGTATCCAAGTAATCCTCAATAGCTCAACGGTAGAGCACTCGGCTGTTAACCGATAGGTTGTTGGTTCGAATCCGACTTGAGGAGCCAAAAAGATAAAGTGGTAGAAAGTGCCACTTTATTTTTTTATAAAAGAGGAGAGGAACAACAACCGTAGTAAGAACAGATGGACAAACAGAGAAGG
>CASESH010000023.1 GCA_949290565.1 uncultured Christensenella sp.
CTAAAGGATTATAATAAAATTTAGGATAGTTACAAAAACCTCTTTTATGACATCCGTTACAAACATAAGGGAACTTAGTAGTATATTTACAAAAAAAGCGTTTATAATTATTACAAATCCCTAAGTCTGAAGAAGTAAGGGAAGTTCTTTTAGTACAATTTTTATAATTAGCACAAGATTTACAATAAGCTTTAGTAAATTTATAACTAGGGATAAAACTGTCTTTAGTAATTCGTCTTTTCTTAACTTCTTTAGATAGAGTTGTAGGGTCTTTTTCAAGCATATTACCTGCATTTAGGATTCTACCTCGATTTGGGGTGTTAAAACCTAAATACGGGTATTGCTTGCGTACAAAAATATTTTATGATAGAATATATATGTAAGTAAACGAAACCTAGATAGTTGTAACAATTACCTAAGGTGATAAAATAAAGATATAAAAATCTCTTTAGGTAAAAAAGAGATTTTTTTGCTTATAAAAGCATAGAATGAAATAAGGAGGAGATCATAATGCTAAAAAGGAAATTTACCAAACTATTTTTAATGTTAGGTGTGATTCTCTTGAGTATTTTTACTAGTAGTTGCTCAGAGAACAATGTAAATTCAAATCAAGATTCTCAAGATAATTTATTGATTGATTGTGTTGAAGAAATGAATATGTTCGATTCTTATGCCTATATATATGAAATTGTTTCTGTGTCTTTATTAGAAAATACTTTTTCAAGTAAAATAATCCTCCTCTTTGATGAGAAGGAAATTCAAAATGTCCTTAAATTCATAATCAATGATAGAATTGAATTTATTGGTGAAGTAAAATCATCAGAATTAGATTCTCACATCATTTGTGATAGTATTAATTTAGGGATAACTGTCTATTCAAAAGAATTGGACAACACGATTTGCCTACCGTATTTAATCTCGCAAGAAGGTATCCTTTATTACTATGTAAGTGATAAAATTGTTAAATATACAAATAAAAATGCGGTTGACTACTTTGAAATATTAGATTATATAAAAAATAAATAAACTAGGAGATAAATAAAAAACGAAAAAGATAATACTATTTTTAAGTCTTATTTTGACATTAGGTTTAGTTGGCAATAAAATTGCTATTAAAACTCAAGCGCAGAGCATAGATCATTCATGTTTTTCAAGTGTTGCGGAATACACTCCTATCCATAAACTAAATAGTATTGAGCTACTTAGTTTTTCTAATGCAGATGGGGGTTTTGTTATTGGTGGTGAATATATTTCAGTGCAACTTTCAACAGTAACTACCCCAAATAGAACGAATGTAGAAGTGTATAAAGTCTTAAATGATATTTCTGATGACTTAGTATCAGACTTTAATTCTATTGTTGCCTCACAATATCCTAATGCCATACGGCTTGGTAATGCTACAGCAAAATATAATTGTCATTCATATGCATGGTATTCACAAAGCAGTTCAAATTCATATTGGATGAATTACCCAAGCCCGTACTATGAAGATAATAGTTATTTAGAAGTTTCTACTCCAATGCAAGGAGATATTATTTGTTATTTTGATGATAATGGAACTTCAAATAATTATGCTGATGACTCAAATTTACACTCTGGAATTGTAGTTAGTTATGATTCTTCGATATCATCAAATGGAGTATGTGGCAATTCCAATCAAGTAGTAGTTAAATCAAAATGGGGTGCATATGGTTTATACCAACATAGAGGTGATCAATGCCCTTACACATCAGCAGATTATGTGAAATACTATCGTAGACATTATCATAGTTACGAAGATCACTATTGTACTGGTTGTAATGATTATACAACTTCACATGACTATCATGATCCTTATACATGGGTAGATTATAATCAACACAAGGCAACCTGTGGATGTGGAGCAACAACACAACAAGGACATGTTGTATCAAGTAACGCCTTTTCTGGAGGGAAAAGATATGCTACTTGTTTAATTTGTGGTGGATTAGCAGAAAGAGGATTCGTACAGCTCAATGCTTCATCAGCAGAAGTCCAATATGTAACAGATAATGGAAGTTATATCTTGCCAAATGGAGTGATTGTATTAGTAGATGAAGATATTGAATTATATCTAAATAGCACTCTAGAATTTCATAAAAAGGATAGCCAGTTATTAATTGAATAAAAATTAAATGAAAGATATGGAAGTTCAAAAAGTATAGTGAACCCTATAAGTTGGACCAAGTAAAATTGGAAAGACTTAGGGGGTTTTTATTATAGGAATAAAAAGAACACAAAACTATTATGAACAAATTTATAAGGAATATGAAACATCTGGTAAATCAGTTAAAGAATATTGTAAAAGTAAATTCTGCTGTTAGAAGTTGTAAAAACTAAAAAAAGATAATAGAATTGAATTCCGCTTTAAGTAAAATAAAAATAGTGTGTTTATTTAAATAAAAAGCAGCAGTTTTCTTTTTATTGATATTAAAAAGTATTTAGGTCATAATCGATTGGGTAAAAAACGCAAAAAAGGACCTCCCCCTTTCTATAGGAGGAAATTTTACATTTAATCGAAAGAGCATTAAAAAAGTAGCTGATTGGCTACTGTTAGAAATGTGAATTGGTATATTTACGAAAGTTCTTTTTTGTTTATTGCCTTTAAATAGTTTTTTTTGAAATGTCGATTATCAAAAAACATTTTTTCTGATTTAGACATTTCTTTATGATTAATCTTTAATTCAATTAGTTTTATAGTAGATATAAAATCAGCCACTTGGAATAATCTATAATTTTGAGGATGTACTTTTTGTTTGAATTCGTAATTAAGGCCTGTTAAAGCTAATACTGAATTTAAGATTTTTGTTATAGAA
>CASESH010000024.1 GCA_949290565.1 uncultured Christensenella sp.
ATACAACCAATCTATCAAAAGACAAATATGCAATTGAAAAGCAAGTAATCCTCAATATATTTAATGAGAATAAGTCAAGATATGGTTATCGTAGAATTCTAATAGAATTAAGAAATTTAGGTTACAAAATCAATCACAAAACAGTTCTAAAACTAATGAAATCTCTAAACATTCAAGGTAAACAAAGAAAAAGCAAATACAGGTCCTACAAAGGCGAAGTTGGAAAGATTGCTACTAATATAATTAATAGAAATTTTGTAGCGAATGCTCCACTTCAAAAGTTAGCAACAGATGTAACAGAGTTTGCTGTTTGTGATGAAAAATTTACCTTTCTCCAATTCTAGATATGTATAACAATGAAATTGTATCTTACTCAATTTCAACCAGCCCAAACTTTAATCAAACTAGAGAAATGCTTGAAGAATTAATACATAAACTACCCAATAATACAACACCAATATTACATTCAGATCAAGGCTGGCAATACCAAATGAAAGAATATCAAAGGATATTAAAAGAGAATAATATAACTCAAAGTATGTCCCGAAAAGGTAACTGCTTAGATAATAGTGTAATGGAAAACTTCTTTGGAAGACTTAAAACAGAAATGTTTTATGGTGAAAAATTTGAAAGTGTTAACACTTTCATTGACAAACTAAGAGAATATATATATTATTACAATAACGAACGAATAATACTTAAATTAAAAATGAGTCCGGTAAAATACCGAACTCAAAATATAGCAATATAATTATTAAATTTTTGTCCAACTTTTGGGGTTCACCCCAAATTGTTTTAAATGAGTTGTCTAAAAAATTTAAACATTAAATACTCTATATTCAAATATCACACCAAAAATTTTTTAGGCAATCAATATGCTTTTCGAAATGTCTTATAGAAATTAGACATGCGTGAAATAATGGCAAGAAAATAAAAAAATATTAAGAGAAAATTAAAAAAGTCAGCCAAATCTTAGTTTACTCTAAAAAGTCACACAACGGTCAGCAAAGATTTGAGGATGAAATGGTTAAATATAAGCAAAGTAGTTGAGATATTGAGGACATTAATTTATAAATTTAATAAGTATTTGAATAATGATAAAAATAAAGCATAACTTTAAAGTTTTGTTGTTCTCCTAAGCGAAACGCCGGCAGTTCGAATCTGCCCACTCACACCAGAGTATAAATAAAAAAAGACAACTGATTTAGTTGTCTTCTTTTATTATTTACATTTTATAACTTGTCTTTACACCAGGTCCCATTGTTGATGAAAGTGTTACGCTCTTTAAGTAAGTTCCCTTACTTGTAGCAGGTTTTGCTTTAACAAGAGCGCTCATTAAAGCATCAAAGTTTTGGAATAACTTTTCTGCACCAAAACTTGCCTTGCCTATTGGACAATGAATTATATTATTCTTATCAAGTCTATATTCAACTTTACCAGCCTTAATATCGTTAATTGCCTTCTTAATATCAGTTGTAACAGTTCCACTTTTTGGATTTGGCATAAGACCCTTAGGTCCAAGAATCTTGGCAACACGGCCTACGAAACCCATCATATCAGGAGTTGTTATACAAACATCAAAGTCTAACCAACCACCCTGAATTTTAGTAATAATTTCTTCGGCACCAACAATGTCAGCCCCATATTTAGTTGCCTCATCAGCCTTATCACCTTTTGCTATAACAAGAACTTTTTTAGTCTTACCTGTACCAGCAGGAAGAACAACAGTTCCTCTAACTTGTTGGTCAGCATTTCTACCATCAACGCCTAACTTAACATGAAGTTCAATAGTTTCATCAAATTTAGCCTTTGCAGTTTTTAAAACTAAATCAATTGCTTCTTGTGGTTCATAAGTTGAAGACCTATCAACAAGTGCACTAATTTCAACATATCTCTTACCTTTTCTCATTTTGCACCTCCTTAGTCCACAACCTCAACACCCATACTTCTTGCAGCGCCAGCAATCATAGACATAGCGCTCTCAATACTTGAAGCATTTAAATCAGGCATTTTTGTTTCAGCAATTTCTCTGATTTGAGCCATTGTTATTTTAGCGACTTTTGTTTTATTAGGAACAGCACTTGCCTTGTCGATTCCACAAGCCTTCTTAATTAAGACGGCAGCAGGTGGAGTCTTTAAGACCATTGAAAAAGACCTGTCCTCATAAATTGTGACAACAACAGGAATAACTAAACCTGCTTTGTCTGCTGTTTTATCATTAAATTCTTTTGTAAACCCAGCCAAATTAATTCCATGTGGTCCAAGAGTAGAGCCTACTGGTGGTCCAGGAGTTGCTTTTGCGGCTGGTAATTGCAATTTTACAATTGCCTTAACCTTTTTTTCTGCCATAATTTCCTCCCAACTGGCATTGTGGTTTTAATGAACGCATATAAAGATTTACGCCCTCCCACTGACATAAAAGTAAAACTTTTATGACTTAATAACTTATATACACTTAAAAAAGTTATTAACAGACTAAATTTTTCTAACTTGTGATAAGTCCAAATCGACAGAAGTTTCACGACCAAACATTTCAATCAAAGCCTTACATTTTTTAGAATCGACATCAACGCTGACAATCATACCAACAAAACCATTAAGAGGTCCATCAACAACCTCAATCTTGTCATTTGGTTTAAGGTCAACGTTAACAACAACCTTTTCTAGATGAAGTTTTCTAATTTCTTCCTCAGTTAATGGCAAAGGTCTACCCTTAGGGCCAGCAAAACCTGTAATTCCACGAGTTCTAGTAATGTTGTGCCACAAGTCATCGCCATACTTCATTTTAACTAAGATATATGTTGGCATAAGTTTTCTACTAACTAACTTCTTTTTACCATTTCTTTCCTCAACCGTTTCCTCCATAGGAATAACGATATCAAAAATTCTATCTTCTAAATTATATTTTTTAATAACAACTTCAAGATTATTTTTTGCTACCTGCTCATAACCTGAAAAAGTATGCAAAACATACCATTTTGATTCAATCTCTTCCATAAAAACCTCTAAGTTAAATTATCCAAAAATGACATTAAACAAATTTCCTAATGCAAATTCAATACCAAACAAAACAACAGTAAAAATAACAACAACAAGCAAAACTACGCCTGTCTTTTTAACGACAGTAGCAAAAGAAGGCCAAGTAACTTTTTTTAACTCGCCCCAAGCGTCTCTAAGTCTTCTAAACAAACCCGGTTTTTTATCTTTGTTTTCTTTTTTAACTTTCTTTTGTTTATCAACTTTCTTTTGTTCTTTTTTATTCTGTTCTATTTGATTTTTTTCTTCTGCAACTTTTGTGTTCTTAGCCATCTACAACTCCTTAAAAAAAACTAAATTTAGAGAAACTTACTTTGTTTCTTTATGTTCAGTATGTTTCTTACAAAATTTGCAGTACTTTTTCATAGCAATTCTGTCTGGGTCATTCTTTTTATTCTTGTATGTGTCATAATTTCTTTGTTTACATTCACTACAAGCAAGTGTAATTCTGTCTCTCATAATACTTACCTTTTTCAAAAAATTAACACCCCGTCTAAGAGTGCTAATAATATTTTACATATTTATAAAAAAATGTCAATATTATTTTCATTAATTTTAAATAAAATATCTTGTATTTTAAAAACAAAATTATAATCTTTAATTGATTTGTGAAAAACTACATTATAATACAAGATTTCTTATAGCATATAAAATAAAGAATTTAATATTTTTCAATTACTTCTTTTAATTTAAATCTAAACTCATAAAAATAAAAAAGACTTTTTTACAAGTCTTTTTATTCACAAAACAATTTTCTACATCTTTCTTTCTTGATTATTATTTGATTCTTGATTATTATTTGATTCTTGATTTTGATTTTTTGATTTTGTTTTCTTATAGAATTCAATAATTGATTCCAATCTATTGCCGGTTTCTAGCATTAAAGCACCCCTATCAATAATTTTATTATTATCAGGGTCATAAAATCTATATTTTAAAACTTCTTTTTCTTTTGATGCTATATAGTTTAATATTAAACCTCTATACTTTGGATAATTCCTGAAAACGACATATGCTCTTGGGTCAATATATGGAACAAAATCATCAGAATGTACATCTTCATAATAAAGAGTGTCTTCAAAAGGATATTTGTAAGATTCATCATTTCTTTTACCTTTCTCAGTCTTGCCATAAATTCCAAAAGTTGCAGCAAAAGTAACTTGTTCGTTATTCTCCAAAATAATAGTATCCATCGTGCTGTCGTATTCTCTACCACTTTCTGGTAAATTTTTATCAGTAACGCTATATAATAAAAGAATTAATTTTCTTATATCTTTGCTTTTGTTAAATTTCTTCTCATCTAAATTAGGTCTTACAAAACCAGAGTAAGAAATTATATCAACTTGTTCTACGCTCATGTTACTTAAAATTTTATTAAGTTCAGCAATTTGTGGATTAATTTCAGCAAGTCTTAAAGACTGTTTTTCAAAATCAGTAATGACCGCAGGATTAACATCAAAAATTTTATTCTCATTTGTTGCCATATTTTTATCTCCTTGGCTGCATTATAACATAGAAATTTTCATTTGTAAATAGTGCAATTTTACTAAATATTAAATTCTTTCAAAACCATATTCTTTTTCATTATTTTTATTCTTTTCTTCACTATTGCTCTTTAATGAATTTCCATCAACTAGGTTAAGTTGCTCTTTTGGAATATCATTAAAAATACTTTTATTCTCGTCCTTTTTTATATCTTCACTAGAAGCAAATAATTGATTATTTTCTTTGTTTTTTAATTCGCCTTCTACAGATTTGTACTCTTGTATATTTTTTTTGTTTGACTCATCTTTTACTGATTCATACTCATTTATAATTTCATTTTTTGATTCACTATTACCAACATTTTGCTTCCTAAACAAATCAATCTGCCCATCGTATATATCAATTTTAATAGAAGATTCTTCATCCTTACTGTTTTCATTTTCTGCAACAGTTTGATTTAAAATAGATTTTTTATTTTGCTCAGTTTCTTGTTCTATTTCTTTTGAATGTGAAGCACCATCAACCTTTAAAGTACTTTGTTTTTGAGAATTGTTTTTTCGTTCCTCAAAGTTTTGTTTTAGAATTTTAGATTTATCTTTTTCTTCTTGATTTTTGGCTAAATTCTTATTTTGTACTTTTGATAAATTTTCTATTACAGGACTTTTGCTTTCTTGCCTATTTGTATGCTGTACTTCTATTTCTTTTTCTAAAATCTTTTCTTTGATAGTTGGTTCTTTGTAAACTTCCTTTTTTAATCTTTCTATAATAGAATTTTCTTGTTTTGTTATTTCTTTACCTAAACCTAGATTATTTTTTTCAAAAGTTCTTTCATTATCAACTTTTTTGTTGTTATTTTTTACAATTTTACCTAAGCCAAGAGCAGTTAAAAAATCGGCAATTCCCTTAGAATTTTCTTCTTTATTTTCAACTTTCTTCTTGTCGTTTTTTTTCTTATCATCTTTTTTCTTTTTGTCGTCTTTCTTTTTGTCTTCTTTCTTTTTATCGTCTTTCTTTTTATCGTCTTTCTTAGTTTCAGTGCTAGAAGGTTTTTTTGCTGAACTCTGTTTTTTTTCTACTCCACTAGTCTTTGTTTTTTGAGACTGAGATTTTTTCTCCTCTTTTTTCTTTTCGCCACTAGAAGATTTTTCTTCTTTCTTTGCTACAACTTGATTTTTCTCATTTTTCTCTACCTTAACAGGTTCTAATCTTTTATTAGATTTATCTTTTTCATTTTTATTATTTTCTTTGTCGTCAGCACTTAAAACTTCCTTCTCTTTACTTTCATTATCAAAAATATTGTACGCCGCCTTTTTAAGCATTGGAGAATTTAATTTTTTACTAATCTTCTTTTGAGAATTTTTAGACAATTTATCAAAATATTGTAAAACCACATCTTCTGTTTGCTCACTATCTTGACTTAAATTTTGATTAAAATGTTTATCTATTGCTTTTGCGGTAACTTTTGATACAAAATCTCTATCAACGCTACTAGAAGTTTGTTCTATGTATTTATCAATATTTACATTTCTTGCGTTTATTAAACTGTTGTAAATTTTTCCCATTTTCAAATCTTGCTTATCTTCTTTTGTTGTAACAACATCAATCGCTGAAAGCAAAACTTCATTTAAAGCACGATTGTACTTATTAGGCTCCTTGATTTCAAATAGTTCTTGTCTTTGATTAATTCTATTTGAGAACTCATTTAGAACGCGTTGACCATATTCGCCACTTTCTTTTAAGAGGTCTATCATATAATTAAAAGCAAATTTTTCATCGTGAATTGTTTTTTGATTTATCTCTTTTGCAAGTAAAGTCAAATAAACTTTTCTTGTTATAATATTTTCGCAAGGAAATTTGTTTTTGCAAAATTTTTTATATTCATCATTGTCCTTAAAGAAATGATAACTTTTTAAAATAATATCTTGTGAAATTTGTTCATCTTGTTTTAGTTTAAAATTATCTAAAACTTCTTCAAAAACTTCGACATATTCCCCAGCCTCTCTTAAAACACTCTCTACTAAAAACAATGTAACATCAGTTTTTGTTATAAGCAACTTAAAATATATGCCGTTAAAAAGAGGAATATGAGAAATTCCCTCATAAAGAGTGTACTCTGGCTTTTCCTTAGTATTAACAACTAACTTTGGTAAATTAATAAGTTCAAATTTAATCTCTGGAATTATAACATAGTTACCATTTTTGTCATAACTACCAAGCCTAGCATTTTCAATAATATCTCTATTTTGCTCATCTTTACAACTTTTAATAGCAACAGGGTCACTTAAAGTTTCTCCGTTTTGCCTTATATAAACTTCTTCTTTTTCTTTAATTGTATTTAAACTGTTGCTGCTGTTAGTAATTTTAGAACTTTCTTCTAAACTACTTTTTGTTGCTAAATCTTTTTCAATATTTTGGTCTGCCATAACATCTCCTTAAAATAAAAATTAAAAATCCTGACTCTCCAAACGCTTTCTTTGATAATCTAGTTGTAATTCTGTAAGAAGTTCATCAATGTTACCATTCATAAAATCTAATAAGTTATATGCTGTATATCCAATTCTATGGTCAGTAATTCTACTTTGAGGAAAGTTGTAAGTTCTAATTCTTTCACTTCTATCACCTGTACCAACTTGTGCCTTTCTTGTATCAGCATACTCTTTGTTCTTTTGACCTTGATAAAAGTCATACAACTTTGCCTTTAAAATCATCATGGCTTTTTCTCTGTTTTTTAATTGACTGCGTTCATCTTGACAAGCAACTACAATACCGGTCGGCAAGTGAGTTATTCTTATAGCAGAATCTGTCTTATTTACGTGTTGTCCGCCTGCCCCACTACTTCTATAAGTATCAATTCTTAAATCTTTGTCCTCTATTTCAAAATCGACCTCCTCCAATTCAGGAAGAACGGCTACTGTTGCCGTTGATGTATGAACTCGACCTTGACTTTCTGTTTCAGGCACTCTTTGAACCCTATGAACACCACTCTCGAACTTTAACTTACTATAAACACCATGACCTGAAATTTTAAAAACTATTTCTTTAATACCTCCAAGTTCAATTTCATTTTGACTTAAAAGTTCAACTTTAAATTTATGTCTTTCAGCGTACATCATATAAAGCCTTGCAAGTTCTCCGGCAAACAATGCCGCCTCATCTCCGCCTGCCCCTGCACGAATTTCAATAATAACGTTTTTGTCATCATTTTCATCTTTTGGCAGCAATAAAACCTTTAATTCTTGCTCTAAGACTTCTTGTTTATCTTTACTATCTTTTATTTCTTCTTCGAGCAATAAAACCATCTCATTATCTTTTTCAGTTTTTAACAATTCGTGCGCTTGCAATAAATTTTCTTTACATTGTTTTAATTGATTATACTTTTCTACTATTGGAGTTAACTCGCTGTGCTCCTTCACGAGTTTTTGCCATGTTTTGTTATCTGCAATAACATTAGGATCCCCAATCTTAGTTGTTAATTCTTTATATTTTTGAACAATACTTTCTAGTTTATCTACCATTTTAACCTCTTTCTACTATCACTATTCTATCACAATTTGAATAATCTTTAAAGCATTTTGTTTTATAACCTTTTTCTTCAAAAATCTTTTGTACACTTTGTTTTTGATTGTATCCAATTTCTAAAAACAGCCTTCCATTTATTTGTAAATATTCATCTAAATTTGTGGCAATTTTTTCATAAAAATCTAAGCCTTGTTTTCCGCCATCAAGAGAAATAATGGGGTCATAATTTTTTACAGATTTAGAAAGATTTTCACAATCGCTAGAAGAAATATAAGGTGGATTACACACTATTATATCAAACTTACCGAATTTTTTCAATCCTTGAAATAAATCACTTCTTTTTAAATAAACAAATCCATTTATGTTTAACTTTCTTTTGTTTCTTCGTGCAACGCTAAGAGCCCTAAAAGAAATATCACTTAAAACAATCTTTTTGTATTCTTTTAAATTTTTTGCTATAGATAGTCCAATACAACCACTGCCACAGCACAAATCTAAAATACTGCAATTTTTCTTACAATCTTTTAAAGCCATTTCAACCAAAAGTTCAGTTTCTTTTCTAGGGGCAAGGACACGACTATTTATAAAAAAATCATATCCATAAAAATTCTGTTTTTTAAGAATTTTATTTAATGGCATATCTTTTAATCTTCTAGTTACAACTCTATTAATTTTTCTAAGTTCTTTATCAGTGTAAACTTCTTTTTTTAATAAATCAATGTTACTTAAATTTAATACTTCCTTTACAATGAGAATTTCTTCTCCATCGGTGTAACTATCTAGATTGCAAATTTTTTTCTTTATTTGATTAAAAACCTGTCTTTTACTTTTTGTTTTCATTATCACTTAAAAATCTCTCAACATCTAAATAAACTTCATCTCTACAAATATCATTTAAAATTTCATGTCTAGCACCCTTGTAAAGTTTTAATTTTACATTTTTATTACGCTTCTTGTAAAAATTATAAAGTTTTGTAACTGATTTACCCATACCACCTACTGCATCATCACTTCCAGAAATAATAAGGATAGGTTTATTTTCGTCAATGTTCTTTATATTATTTGACTTATATAATTTTGTAAGAGCACCAAAAAAATCGACATAAAATTTTGAACTAAAAGATTTTCCACAAAACTCATCAGCATAATAATCTTTTGCTCTCTCATCAATCGAGTTTAACCAGCAACCACTTTTAAACTTTTTATTGTAACCCTCAAAATTTATTTTTTCAATTAACTTTGCCCTAGCGTCTTTACCCTTAAACAACTTGGTAATTTTAGCAACTAAAAGTCCAAATCTAACATCAATTCTTCCCTTCATACAAGCGCTACCACAAATAATGGCCTTTGAATAAAGATTGCATTGTTGAATATAAGCCTGAGTTAAAAAAGAACCATAACTATGTCCAAAAATATAAAGTGGTAGTTTATATTTATCTATAAGCATTTTTGAAATAAAAATCTCATCATTAAGAGTATCATAAAACAAGTTTTTCCCATCATATTTACCAATCTTACCCTCAGGAGCGGTCTTGCCGTGAGCCCTATGGTCATCTGCAAAAACTATGTAGCCTTTTTTATTTAGAAATTTTGCAAAATTCTCATATCTACCAGCATACTCTGCCATACCGTGAATGATTTGAACAATACCAATAGGATTTTCTACTTTATCCCATTTGTAGAAATGTATTTTTTGTTTATCAAAACTTTCAAAATATCCTTGCATTTTTTCTCCTTTATTTTCTTAAACATTTTTTAACGGCGCTTTTCCAACCACTTAAAAGAGGTTTTATTTCTTCCTCGCTCATTTGAGGAGTAAATGTCGCGATAGGTTTAATTAATTCTTTTATTTGTTTTATCCCCTCATAAGCCCCAACGGCAAGTCCGGTCATATAAACTGCACCCATACACGTTGACTCCATATTTAACTTCTTTAATTTTGTTTGAGAAATGTTTGACTGAAATTGCATTAAAAAGTCATTTTGACTTGCGCCACCATCAACATAAAGTTCTCTTATTTTTAGTTTTGCATCTTTTTCAATAGTTTTTAAAACATCTCGTGTCGAATATGCCATACATTCTAAAACGGCTCTTGCTATATGTCGCTTATCACTTGCTCTTGTCATTCCACTAATAGTTGCCCTAGCGTTCATATCCCAATAGGGAGTACCAAGTCCTGTAAAAGCAGGAACAACATAAACACCTTCATTACTTTCTAATTGTAGTGCCAATTTGGTTAGTTGAGTAGGATTAGGGGCAATATTTAAGTTGTCAATGGCCCAATCAACCACGCTACCTGCATTAAAAACGCTTCCCTCCAAAGCATAACAAACTCTTTTACCCACTCTATAAGCAACTGTTGTTAATAAACCGTGTTTACTCTTTACCCTATCAGTTGAAGTATTGACTAAAATAAAGCAACCTGTACCATAAGTATTTTTTGCCATTCTCTTATCAAAACAACCTTGTCCAAACAAAGAACTTTGTTGGTCACCTATAAGTCCAGCAACTTTTATTTCATCTCCTAAAATGTTTGTTACCCCAACGACTTCATCATTAGAAACAATTTTAGGTAAAACTTCAAGCGGAATATTGAAAAAATTTAGTAAATCATTGTCCCAATTTAGAGTTGAAATATTAAATAACATTGTTCTGCTAGCGTTGGTAACATCACTAACGAAAGATTTTCCATTAGTTAATCTATAAACTAAATAACTTTCTATTGTGCCTAAACAAAGCCTATTTTCTTCAAGTGCCTGTTTAACCTCTTTAACATTATTAATAAGCCATCTCATTTTAGTTGCAGAGAAGTAAGCATCTGGAATGAGTCCTGTTCGAGAATGAATTAGTTTTCCAATTTTACCTTTTTTTAGTTTTTGACAAACTTTTGAAGTCCTCCTACACTGCCAAACAATTGCGTTATATAAAGGTTTACCCGTAAATTTATCCCAGGCAACAGTTGTTTCTCTTTGATTTGTTATGCCCACCCCTAAAATTTGACTAACCTCGACCCCATCGCAAACTTTTAATATACAGTTTTTTATCTTCTGCCAAATTTCTTCTGCATCGTGTTCTACCCAAGCAGGATGAGGAAAAAATTGTTTAAAGTTTTGTTTTTCAATTTTAAAAAAGCACTCTCTTTCTTTATCGTACAAAATTGCTCTAACTGAGGTGGTCCCAGCATCTATTGTTAAAATATATTTCATACTTTTCTTCTCCACTTTTTTAATAAATATTAACATTTTTTTTAGTCTAATCAAAACACTTTTAATCATTTGACATTTAAAATTTGTAATATTATCCTAATAATTAGTAAAAATATGATTAGGTCTTTTCTTAAAAACGAAAAAAAATAAAAGGAAATACTTATGCAAAAAACTTCTGTTGCGATTTTTGGTGCTGGAATTGTTGGGGCGTTTATATTTAATACTCTTACTCTAAATGGAGTAAGTGCAATTTTGATTGACAAACAAGAAGATGTATCAATGGGGGCAACAAAGGCAAATAGTGGAATAATTCACGCTGGTTACGACTGTTTAGAAAATACATTAAAGGCAAAATTTAATGTTCTAGGCAATAAAATGTACAAAAAAATTGCAAAGAGACTTGGTGAAAAAATTGTTGAATGTGGTTCGCTAGTTGTTGGAAATAAAGATAGTTTGCCTCAACTAAAAGTTCTTCTTCAAAGAGGCAAGCACAACGGAGTAAAAAAATTAAAGATTGTAAGTGGAAAAAAACTTAAAAAACTTGAACCTAATCTAAATAAAAATATTTATTATGCTCTCTACGCTCCTGATGCAAAGATTATTTCACCATATCATTTTTGCATCTCGCTATGTGAAGAAGCGATTTTAAATGGTGGAATGTTAAAGTTAAATTACAACACAACTTGCATAAAGAAAGAAAAAAATTGTTTTGTTATTTCAAATGGAAAAGAAAAAATTATTACCGACTATATTATAAATGCCTGTGCTGAAGGAGTTAATCAAATAGGGGCTATGTTGCAAGAAGAAATAATTCCTCTTTCTTTCACAAAAGGCGAGTATATTTTATTAGATAATAGCGAACAAGGACTTGTTTCTCGTCCAATTTTTCCTCTGCCTACAAAACAAGGTAAAGGAATTATATGCGCTCCAACAGTTCATAATAATATTTTTTGTGGTCCAACAGCGGTTGATATTGACAAATTTGAAACTTCCTTTTCATTTGACAGTCTAGCAGTAATAAAAGAGCAAGTAAATAAAAATATTGAAAACATAAATTACAAAAAAATTATAAAACTATACGCAGGAGTAAGAGTAAAACATCAAGATGACTTTTTAATAAAAAGTTCAGTAAAAAATCCTAATTATATTGTTCTTGCGGGGATATGTTCACCCGGGCTTTCTGCTGCTCCTGCAATAGCACAATACATTCTGGAAATACTTTGTAAAAAAGGGCTAAAAACAAGTAAAATTAAAATCACAAAAAGAAAACCATACACAAATTTACAATCACTAACTAAACAAAAAATCAATAGACTTATTAAATCAAATAGTGATTACGGGGAAATGATTTGTTCTTGCGAAAAAATAACAAAGGGAGAAATATTAGAAGTTTTAAAAGGTCCAATCTCTCCTCTTACAACAGATGGAATAAAGCGAAGATTAAGGGTAACAATGGGAAGTTGTCAAGGTTCTTTTTGCTATCCAAAATTGTTGAAAATAATGGCTGAGTTTTATAAAACTAGTCAAGAAAAAATCATTTATAAAGGCAGTTCTTCGCTAGTCGTTGGAGATATTAAAGAAGGAGGAATTTATGAAAAGTAAAAAGTACTCTTTTGATGTCGCAGTAATCGGTGGTGGTAGCGCAGGAATGGCTTGTGCCTTAAAAGTTTCTCAGTCGGGGCTAAGTGTGGTTATACTCGAAAGAGATTCTCGCTTAGGAGGAATTTTAAATCAATGTATTCACAATGGATTTGGGCTTAACTATTTTAAAGAAGAACTTACAGGCCCAGAATATGCACAAAAATTCATAGAGAAAGTTAGACAATCTAATATAGATGTACTTCTAAACACTACTGTTTTAAAAATTGACAATGGATTTAAACTAACTTGCATTAATAACAAAGAACTTTTTGAAATAAATTCAAAAGCAATTATTTTTGCCACCGGTTGCAAAGAAAGACCAGCGGGAGCAATAAATCTTTGTGGCACGCGTCCTGCCGGAGTAATAAACGCAGGAAGTGCACAAAAAATTGTTAATATTTATGGCAAAATGATTGGAAAAAATATTGTTATAGTAGGTAGTGGCGACATTGGATTAATTATGGCAAGAAGATTAAGGTTTGAAGGAGCAAATGTCCTTGGTGTATATGAAGTTCTTCCCTATCCTTCTGGATTAAAAAGAAATATAGTACAATGTCTTGAAGACTATAATATTCCTTTACACTTGTCAAAGACAGTCTTTGAAGTCGTTGGTAAAGATCGAGTTGAAGGAGTTTGGGTTGCTCCTGTCAAGCAAGATTTTACTTTTGATATGTCAAAAAAAGAATTTATAAAGTGCGACTGCGTTGTTTTAAGTATTGGACTTGTGCCTGAATACAAACTTGCAAAAGATTTTAATATTGAACAAAATAAAATAACAAACGGAGCAGTTGTTGATGAATATTTACAAACAAACATTAAGGGAATTTTCTTTTGTGGAAATTGTCTTCACGTTCACGACATAGTTGACAATGTTACAAAAGAGGCCGAAAAGGCGGGCGAAAATTGTGCTAAATTTGTTTTAAATCAGTTGCAACTAACACAAAAACAAAAAATTATTTGTGGTAATGGTTTACGCTATGTTAATCCAAGTTATTTTTACAATGATAAAGGAGTACTTTCGATAAATTTTAGAGTAAATAACATTTACAAAAACGCTGATATAGTTGTTTTACAAGATAAAGAATTAAGAAGAATTAACAAAAAAATTCTTTTACCAGCCGAAATGGAAACAATTATTTTAAGTAAAGAGAACATAGACTTTTCAAAACCACTAAGAGTAATTATTGAAGAAAAAAAATAAAAGGAAATTTTTATGGAATTAACTTGTATAATGTGCCCTGTTGGTTGCACCCTAAAAATAACAAAAACAAAAAAAGAAATTATTGTAACCGGTAATAGTTGTCCTCGTGGTAAGGAATATGGACTAAAAGAAGTAACTAGTCCAGAAAGAATAGTTACAAGCGTTAAAAAGTATAAACAAGGCACAATTTGTTTAAAAACAGACAAACCTATAAGAAAAGATTTAGTTGACAAATGTTTAATTGAAATAAAAAACAGCAAACTAAAAGGTAAAATATCAGTAGGAGAAACACTAATAAAAAATGTATTAAACACAGGTGTCAACATTATTGTAACCTCAATAAATTGAAAACGCACAAAACAAGATAAAGAGTTGTCAACAAAAATTTAAATATTGTTGATAACTTTTTTAATATTTTTTATTTTTTTACAAAAAATAATCATATGAAAAAGTTAATTATTTTTTATCTATTAATTTTATTATTGTGCCCTCTATTTGTGCCAAGTTTTTCAAACGCTTATGCCGACTTATATGAACAAGATGGTGTTTATTACATATATGACAATAACGGCAATCAAATTTCACACAGTAGTTATGTGGAAGTTGGCGATATAATTATTACAAATGATTTTAAACAATATGAAATTTACTCCATTGACAAAAATAAAAAAGTTGTCTATGCAAAATATACAGGTTCTTACATAAAACCAAAAGTACGAGAAAAGAGTTCTAACAGTCTTAATTTAGCACCAAATATTTCAAAATCAGTTGGACTATATCTTACTCATAACGATGAGAGTTATGTCCCAACCGATGGGGTTTCAAGTGTATATGGTGAAGGAGGGGTTCACGATGTGGCAAATGCTCTTGCAAGTTCATTTAATGACTTAAATTACACCGTATATTTAGATGAAACACTTCACTTGCCTCACGATAGTGGAGCCTACACCAGAAGTGGAGTAACGGCACAGTCTTTGCTAAACAAAAATGTTGATGCTCTTTTTGATATTCATAGAGATGGCGTTAGCCGTTCAGTTTATGTTAAAACTGTTGATGGTGTTGAAAGATGTAAAATAAGAATTGTTGTCGGTCAAGCAAATCCAAACAAAGATGTAAATTTACAATTTGCTATGTACCTTGTTACCGTTGCTCAGGAATATTGTCCTTGGCTTTTTTTAGATATTTATTATGCAAAAGGACACTATAATCAAGCTCTTACAAGCAAAGGCTTATTATTTGAAATGGGAACATATTTAGCAGAAAAAGAATTAGTCTTAAAATCAGTTCCTTATCTAGCAGAAGTTGTTGATAAAACACTTTTTAAATCAGTAGTAACAGATGACAATGATATTGAAATTACAGATCAGCCAACCGTTGATGACGAAGAAAACTTGGTAAACAATGTCTTAGAAAATAATAATGTAAATTCAACTTTTGTTAGTAAAAATTCTACAAATGTAATTGTTTTTGCAATAATTTTTATAGTTGGAATGGTTGCACTTAGTTTGTTCACTTTAAAAAGAAATAAAAAATCTAAAAAGAAAAATAAATAATTTACAATTTAAGATTTGATTTTATTTTCAATTATGCTAAAATTAATTCTACAAAAAGGAAAATAAAAATGCAGATTTATGAAGAATTAATTGCTCGTGGTTTAATAGCACAAGTAACAGATGAAGATAAAATAAAAAAACTTATTAATGAAGGAAAAGCAACATTTTATATAGGTTTTGACCCGACTGCTGATTCGCTTCATGTCGGACATTTTATGGCACTTTGCCTTGCAAAAAGACTTCAAATGGCTGGAAATAAACCTATCATTTTACTCGGTGGAGGAACCGGTTATATAGGCGACCCTTCGGGCAGGACTGATATGAGAAATATGTTAAGTCCTCAAACTATCGAGCATAATTGTAACTGTTTTAAAAAACAAATGGAAAGTTTTATTGACTTTTCAAACGGAAAAGCAATAGTCGTAAATAACGCAAATTGGTTGTTAGATTTAAATTATATTCAACTTCTAAGAGAAATAGGGCCTCATTTTAGCGTTAATAATATGTTAAGGGCTGAATGTTATAAGCAAAGAATGGAAAAAGGTCTTTCTTTTTTAGAGTTCAACTATATGATTATGCAATCCTATGACTTTTATCATCTTTACAAAAATTATAATTGCTCTATGCAATTTGGCGGAAATGACCAATGGTCAAATATGTTAGGTGGCATAGACCTTATTAGAAGAAAACTTGGAAAAGATGCTTATGCAATGACCATTAATTTATTATTAAACTCAGAAGGCAAAAAAATGGGTAAAACTGCTAATGGTGCTGTTTGGCTAGACAAAAACAAAACTTCGCCTTACGATTTTTACCAATATTGGAGAAATGTAGATGATGCTGACGTAATAAGATTTTTAAAAATGTTAACTTTTTTACCTCTTGAAGAAATTAAAAAAATGGAAACTTATTCAGGCGAGCAATTAAATCAAGCAAAAGAAATTTTAGCATATGAATTAACCTCTCTTGTTCATGGAAAAGCAGAAGCTGAACTTGCTAAGAAAACCTCTCAGGCTTTATTTTCTAATCAATTTGATGATAGTTTAATTCCTACTTTTGAGATTAATAGAGAAAATATACAAAATAATATAATTTCTCTTATAGATTTAGTATGTTTAACAAAATTTGCAAATTCAAAAAGTGAAGCAAGGAGATTAATTGCACAAAACGGCATCTCAATTAATGATAGAGTCGTAAATGATATCATGCACAATATTTTAGTTGCAGAACTTGATAATCTAATTATTAAAAAAGGTAAAAAGTCATTTATAAAAGTACTACTTAAATAAAAATATTTTTAAGTTTTTATAAAAATAAAGGTTATAAAATATATTTTTGACATAAATATTTTTGAAAAAAATTATTATTATATTTTTTATTAAACTAAAAAAATTAAAATAATAAAAATTAATAATAAATAAAGACTAATAAATAAAGAACAAAATATTAAAAAAAGATTTATATTTAACTATTAATAAAACAAAGTAAAATAGTTTATAAATCTTTTTTTACTTTTTACTTAATTATTAAATAATAAATCATAAAAATAATTATAAATCATTTAAAAAATTTTTTACGTATCAAATTATGTTATAAACTTTATTTTCTTATAAAAATTATTTAACTATATTAATATTCATCAAGGAAAAAATGTTTTACATTTTTTTTATCTTTATATGCAATTATTGTTGAAAGATTA
The DNA here is from genome assembly GCA_949290565.1 of uncultured Christensenella sp. GTDB lineage: Bacteria > Bacillota > Clostridia > Christensenellales > UBA1242 > UBA7862. Next base: position 17,341 of record CASESH010000024.1, read on the forward strand.
ACATTTTCAACACTACTAAAAATGTTTGCTTCTATCTGTTTGTCGTTTTTCGCAAGTTGACTAATTAAATTTTTTATAAATTTTCTTTTTGAAGTCAACTCTTTATTTTCTTTTTCTTCCAAACTACAATTTTCAGTAAACTTGCAAGCACATTGTAAAAAAGTTAATTTATTATAGTCACGCCATTCCTCAATATCTTTTTCTCGAATTAAGTACATAGGTCTTATAAGTTCCATTCCCTCAAAATTGGTACTGTGTAACTTTGGCATCATTGTTTGGATTTGACCACCGTAAATCATACCCATTAAAATTGTTTCGATAACATCATCATAATGATGACCAAGCGCAATTTTATTACAACCTAATTCTTTTGCTTTGCTATATAGATAGCCTCTCCTCATTCTTGCACAAATATAACAAGGCGACTTTTCAATATTAACAACATTTTCAAAAATATTTGTAGCAAACATATCTATTTTAACATTAAGTTTTTGAGAATTTAATATTATTTGTTCTCTATTTCTTTGATTATAGCCCGGGTCCATAACCATAAACACCAATTCAAAATTAAATTTATTATGCCTTTTTAATTCTTGAAAAAGTTTTGCCATTAGCATAGAGTCTTTTCCACCAGAAATACAAACAGCAATTTTATCGTTTGGACTAATTAAATCATACTTATTTATTGCCTGACAAAACTTCGTAAAAATGCTCTTATGAAATTTTTTTCTTATACTTTCTTCAATATTATTAGAGAATTTTTCAACTTCATTTTTGTTATTATTAATAATATCACTATTAGTATTATTTTCCTCTTGTTGAGTTAAAGAAATAATCTTTGAAAACAAATCATCTCTACAATTTAGTTCTAAGCAACTATTGTCTTTAAAACTATCACATTTTTTTTTGTTTTTATCTAAAACTAAACTCGTATTAACTTTTTTATCATTTTTTAAACTTTTTTTCATAAAGCAATTCTCCTACAAAGCTAAAAAGATACGCAAAATATTAAAAAATTTAATCTCTTAATATTAAGATTTAACTTCATATTAAGTTTAAACAATTTTTTTTATATTGTAAATTGAAAATAAATTTTTGTATATTTTAAAGATTCTTAATAAAGTAAATAATTAAATAAAAAAAAGATAATAAAAATAAATAAAATTTCAAAATTTTTTAAAATAATAATTTTATTTGTAAAAATCTAAATAAAAAAATTTTAGTTACTCTTAATGTAAAATAATTAATAATCTATTAAAAATTTTATTAAAAAAGTTTTCTATAAATTTTTTATATAAATATTTTTTACTTACTCTTGTTATGTTTTAAAGTTAAAAATTAATTGTAAAAATATAATAATTTAAGAATAAAATTAGATTAATTTCTTTATTTTTTAAATTCCAAAAACCATAAATATCTAAAAATAAAAAATATTTGTTGCAAAAAAAAATCTTTTATGATAACATAACAAAGTATTAACGAGCGGATGTGGCGAAATCGGTAAACGCGCACGTTTAAGGGGCGTGTGGGCGACCTTGTGGGTTCAAGTCCCACCATCCGCACCAAAATTTTAAATTTTACTATATATTGTATTATTTTTGTGGTTTAAAACACTATATATTGTGTTTAGAAGATTAAAATTTTTTAATCTTCTTTTTTTTGAGTAGAATGTGAGTAGAATTTATTAATTATTTTTTCATTTTCTATTAAATTTTCTTGTTTAGAATGTGTGTAAACTTGGCTTGTTATTTTACTTCCTATTTGATGTCCAACCCATGTTTGAATTATATGCTCTGGTATATTTAAATTTTTACAATTTGTGATAAATGTGTGTCTTAAATTATGTATTCTAAAAGATAAGTCTATATTGCTTTCTTTTAATATTTCTTTAAAAATATTTTGTGCTTTTTTTGTATTAAAAGAGAAAATAAAATTGTTAGATTTTTCTATTATTATATCTTTTATATTTTTTATTGTTATGTCAAATAAAGGAATTTGTCTTTTACTATAATTATTTTTTGGTGTATTAATTTTATTAAAATCATCTTTACTTTTATTTATGTTTATAATTTTATTTTCTATATCTATATCATTATAGGTTAAAGCTAGAGCCTCGCCCCTTCTCAAACCTTGATATAATATAATTAAAAACAATTTTCTTTCTCTTGTATTACAATTTTTTATAAATCTTTCTTGTTCTTCACTAGTTAAACATTTTCCCTTCTTTTTTATATGTTTTGGTTTTTCTAATGTATTAAAAATATTTTCTTTAATTATGTTATAATTAAA
>CASESH010000025.1 GCA_949290565.1 uncultured Christensenella sp.
AAAATTAGAATGTCTAACAAAAGTGGTTTTATTTTCATTACCGCTAACACTAGAAGTGATATTAATAGTGTCAAGAACATACACAATTTTATTTGAACCTGCTAATGAAATTGCCTTATCAATTGTTTTAACAGGAGTATCAACTGACAACCCATCATTAGAATCATCACCATTTTCATTTGATAGATAGACACCAAAATCACTTGCAGAATAACTACCCAAACTATTTGATAAAGCATTTTGAGAAGCATTAACTTTAACAGGTAGAGAAAATGCAAAAAACAAATATAAAAGTCCAAACCCAAAAATAGTTATTAAGCAAGATAATAACAAACGAAGTTTTGAGTTGTTATGATATGTATTTTCTCTAAAACTTTGCATAATAAAAACCACCTTTTAAAAATAGTTTAAATAAAAATTAGATAAAAATAACAACAAGAGTTTTAAATTAAGAAATGTAATAAATTAAGTTTTTAATTTTTAATTTAAGATTAAAAGCAAATTTAAAACAACTTAACTAAAACAAAATATTATTGCAAATAATTTTGACTTACCATTTTCAATAAAAAACAAAGGAAGACATTTAACAAAAACAAAATAGGCATATCAAAATAAAAAACTAGTAACTTGCTATTATTATAATATTTTCTCCCAAAATTTACAAATAATTTCATATATTTTTCTAAAAATATATATAAATATATAAATATATAAGAACAGTCCAGCAAAACGGCACAAAACAGCGTAAAAATAGGTAAAAATAGATATAGAAAAATCATTTTCGACCATCTAGTCTAAACAAAAAAATAATGATAAAAATAAAAAAATAATTAATAGAAAAAATATAGAAAAAAGCAAGAAAATGAAAAATTATTTAAATAATAGTTGTCTTTTATAATCAAGAAAAAAGCATACTATTATTAAAATATTTAAGTAGTAAAATTTGTGCAATTTTTAAAAATCAAATTTGAAAAACAAAATATTTTTCAACAAAAGTAACTAAACTAGAAAAAAAATTTCTTATGAAAAAAAATAAAAACAAAAAAACATTAGAAATTAAAAAAATATATAAAAAAACAACCTAATTTCTAGGTTGTTTTTTTCTTTATAAACAAAAGATATTATTTTGATAAATCATCTTTAAAAGATTTACCAAACTTAAATGAAGGAACCTTTGATGCAGGAATATTGATAGTTTCCTTTGTTTGAGGATTAATACCCTTTCTTGCAGCCCTATTTTTTACTTTGAAAGTACCAAAGCCAGCAAGAGTAACATCTTCTCCCTTTTTTAATGCTTCAAGCACGCTTGAAACAAATGCTTTATAAGCCTCATCAGCATCTTTAAGAGTAAAACCTGCCTTTGAAGCAATAGCATTAACTAAATCACCTTTGTTCATAAATTTCTCCTTTTTCCATGTAAAATTTCCTTTAAAGGTTAGTCTTATAATAACATAAAAATAGTGTTTTTCCTAATAAAATAAAGAAAAAAATGAAAAAAACAAGTAAATTTAGCATAAAAAAAGCAAAAAAAATGAATTTTTTGCTTTAATTTACCTACTTTTACCACATATTAGCAAAGATAAATAATTGATTACAAAAAAATCAAAATTATCTTAATAGTGATTATCATCTCCATCATTTAAGTACAAAATACCCAAAGTATTTTCTCCACAATGCGAACTAATGACACTTCCTGCCTGAGTAAATAGAATTTCCTTAAACTTGCCATATTCTTGTAAGGTTAATTTTGCAACTTCTAACATTTTAGGAGTAGCAGTTGAATAAGTAACCATAATTCTAGTATGGTCGGGATTGTTATATGTTTTAAGTTCATCTTGAATATATTTTCTTAGACAGTTTGGAGTTGGACCTAAATATTTTTTACCCACCTTAATTTCTCCATCTTTTAACTGCAAACAAGGTTTTATGCCAAGCAAATTAGCACCCAACATACTGAGCATACTACATCTACCACCTTTATACAAGTAGTTTAATCTTTCAACAATGAACGAGGACTGATGATAATCTGCTCTTTTCCTACATTTTTCCGCAATTTCTGATGCAGAATATTTTCCACTTTGAGCGAGTTCAGAAGCGTACATAGCAAGCAAACCTGAACCAGAAGAAAGAGTTTTTGTATTAACTAAATGAATTTTGTCATTTTGATTAGCAACTAGTTCACAATTCGCATATCCGCTACTTAACTTTGAACCAATTCCAAAATGAATTACTTCATAGCCATTTTTTAAAAAAGGCTCAAAAAAATCTTTTAAATCTTCCGGACTTCTAGCACCTGTTTTAGGAAGTTCTTTATTCTTATCAAAATAGTTGAATATGTCTTCTGGCTTAATATTTTGTCCATCATAAAAAGACTGCTCTCCAAGAGTTACTATGAATGGTATTACTTTAATATTGTATTTATCATACAATTCTTGTGACAAATCACAAGTACTATCTGCTGTAATTTGGATTTTCATATTCACATCTCCTTAGAAATTTATCTCATAAATAAAATTATTTGTCAAATTATTGATAATCTTTTTGCTTTATGTTATCATAAAAACGTAAAAATTATTTTTTGGAGTTTAAAATGAATAAGGACACAAAAAATATTCATAAAGGTCACAGAGAAAGACTGAGAAAAGAATTTTTTGAAAACGGTTTTCAAAATATGCCAGAACATAAAATTCTAGAACTCCTACTCTCTTATGTTCAACCTCAAAAAGATGTTAATCCACTCGCACACTCTTTAATTGAAGAATTTGGTAGTCTTGCAAATGTTATAGATGCTCCATATAATTTATTAATAAAACACAATGGTGTAGGAAATGTTTTAGCATCTTTTTTAAAATTTTGTTCAATTTTACCATCTATTTATAACAGTAGCAAGAATAAGACCAAACAAAAATTAACAACTACAAATGAAATTATTACTTATCTTAAAAACATTATTTCTTTTGGCGAGAATGAAGAATTCTATTACTTGTGTCTAGATTCAAAAAGTAAAATTATTTGCTGTAAAAAGATGGGCGTTGGATCAAATACACAACTCCAATTAAATTATAGAGTTCTTTTAAAAGAAATTCTTAATTATGAACCGACATCGTTAATTATTTGTCATACTCATCCTCATGGCAGAGCATACCCATCAGACGCAGACATTTCTTTCACTAAAAATTTAGAAGATTTAATGGATTCAATTCATTTAAGGCTTTGCGACCACATAATTCTTTCTCATGAAGACTATTTCAGTTTCTTTCATAACAAACTTTTATCAAATAAACTTGCAAAGTCACAACTTAAAAAGTTAAATGATGACTTATTACCTTTTAATTTAGATTTTGTTGATAAAGACGATGGCTAAACTATACTAAAAAATGTATTCAAATAATGCTTGAAAAAATGTTTGATTGTAACTGTAAGAGAAGATAACTTTACCTACTACTGAATCTCTCGAAATTGTTCCATATATATGACTATCTTCGCTATGTGCTCTATTGTCACCAAGAACAAATATGTGGTTTTGAGGAACCGTAAATCTAAGTTGTTCATAGCCATTATAAAATTCAGTTGTAAGGTTATTGTTACTTCTAAATTCCTCAAAATAACTAGAATCCATTTGTAAATAATTATCTTCTAAGTAAGACTCATCTAATTTTACACCATTAACATAATAAAAGCAGTATTCTCCCTGTTGTCTTAAAACAACTTCTTGACCTTCACTTGCTATCAATCTTTTAATAACATCTTCTTTGCCACGATTTAAAACAATAATATCTCCATTGCTACCCTTGTCTAATTTGTTTACTAAAACTTTATCTTTGTAAATTGAATTTAAATAATCATTTTCATCTAAACTAATTTCTAAGTTTGGATTATAAGTTGGTTTCATTGAAACACCAATAACTTCATAAAAAGAAAATGTCAAACTAAAAATTAATGTAAAAATAACAATAATTGATAAAAGAATTATCAATATATTACTAATTATTGACTTAATATTTTTCTTCTTGTTAAGTGAAAAATTAAATTCATTATCAAATGTAAATTGATTTGCTCTCAATTATTTTTCCTCATTTATAATAATTCATATTATATAAAATCTAAAAACTAAAATCAATTTTATACATAAAATAAATTTTATAAAACAAACTTTTATTTTTTACAAAAATTTTTATACTTTTTTTAAAAAATCTAATCAATAATAAAAGTAATTAATTGATTTAATAAACAAAATTTTGTAAAATAACTTTATAAATAAAAATACATTAAAATAAGTTTTTAAATTAATAATTTATAATTCTTGTAAGTAACAAGAAATCTATAAAAATAAAACCAAAAATTATGCTTCACTAGCTCAACTGTATAGAGCATTGGTCTTCGGAACCAAGGGTTGGGGGTTAGAATCCCTCGTGGAGCACCATAAAAT
>CASESH010000026.1 GCA_949290565.1 uncultured Christensenella sp.
AAAAATAGAAGTTTATATTCTAAAAGTATTAGCAAAAAGTATTCTTTTGATGTAGGGCCAATTATTGCTGATGACAAAGAAAAGTTTGATGAGTTTGTGGATTTTATTTGGAAAGGTAAAAGAAAAGGTTTTTCTCTTTTAAATAATAATATAAAAAAATCTTTATATGAAAATTTTAATTTAGACAAAAAGTTAAGTTTAAATTTTGCTGACCAATCACATATGTCAAGTGAAGAAAAAAGATTAGACAATTTGAAAAGAGAAAGAATAAAAAGAGAGGAAACAAAAAAACTTTTATTATCACAAGTTTCTCTTTTGAGAACTCTTAAAAGAGAGATTGAAGAATTTGCAAAAGAAACGGGTAGATACGAAATGTTCGTGGGTTACCCTTTTGTTTCTGGTTATATTGGTAGTGATTTGCAAATAAAGGCACCTTTGATTTTATTTCCTGTTGTTGTTAATGTAGAAAATGATTCGACTGTTTCATTAGAAGCAAAACTTGATGAGTCAATTCAGTTAAATAAGGTATTGATGTTAGCCTATGCTAATGCCCATAGGCTTAATATTGATAATATGATAATGGAATTTGATAATTTAGTTGACTACAAGTTGAAAACGGTTGATGATGTAATTAAATATCTAGCCTCTTTTGATATTAAAATTAAAAACCAAACTAGTAATAAAGGACTCGTTTCTTTTGACAGCATAAAAGAACTAAGTAGAGAAGATAGTTTAAGAGTTGTAAACGCTTGTGTTATAGGTAGATTTCCTCTTGCAAATTCTATTTATAATGATTACACCTTGCTTGATAAAAGAAAATTGACAAGTGATGCTATTGATGAGTTATTAGAAAGTAGGCCTAGTAAAAAAGTAAAAAAAGTTGATAATAGGTTATATACTGTTAATGATTTAGACTACGCGCAAGAAAGTGCTATTGAAAAACTTAACAAGTTTGGGAATATGGTAATTTACGGACCTCCTGGAACAGGTAAAAGTCAAACCATTGTAAATATTATTTCTGACGCTTTGTGTAAAGATAAAAGAGTTTTAGTTGTTTCTCAAAAAAAGGCAGCACTTGATGTAGTTTATAATCGTTTAAAAGAACTTAATTCAAAATGTATGTTTATAACGGATGCAGAAAAAAATAAAGTTGCTTTTTATGAGAGATGCAAACAAATGCACCAAAATATAATAGATAGTAGTTGTAGCCAAGATGATTTACTAACTAAATATCAACTAATTGAAGATAATATTAAGTCCGAAGTTAATGATTTGCAATCAATAAGTGATGTTTTATTTAGTAAAACTCCTTTTGGTTTGACTGTCCAGCAACTTTATTCAAATTCCACAAAAATTGGAAAGCAGAGTGCAGATTATGAAATTTATAAAAAGTTAATAAAAAATAAAGACATTATGAAACTTAATTATGATGAGTTTTATGATGCTATTAGGGTAATTAAAGAAAAAAATAAATGTGATTTATACTATAAATATGTTTATTTAAAAAGTTCAAATCCTCTTGTTGACCATATAAAAGAAAATATTGATATTCATGTCGTAAATCAAATAAAAACTTTTGTAAACAATTTACTTAATAAAACAATTGTTCCTTTTGACAGTGCAAAGTTTGCTCATTCTAGGCAACTGATGGCATATTTGGTTGAAAATAACTTGCCAGACCAAACAGATGTAAAGCCTCTTGTACAAATGGTTAGTAAAGTATGTTATCCCAATTTACATAAAAAATTAACTATTTCTAAATTTATATTTCCATTGTATCCTTATTATAAATCTAAGGTTTTAAAAGAAGAAAAAATTATTGAAGATAATTTTGAACAGGCAATGACCTCTATTCGTGATTATATTGGAAATTATAAACTTCTAGAAAAAGTTCTCGATAGAAAGGGTTATGTAATGACTGTTGATAATATTGCAAATGGAAATCACGCTTATTTAAGATTATTGTTAAATGCTTTAAATAATTATATTGAAATAAGAGATGTTATTGTTCCACTTAAAAATGCTACACAAAGCGAACTGTTAATTTTAGATTTTGCTTATGAAAATAGTAAAACTTTAAAGAATTTTAAAGAGATTGTTGAAAAGTGTTTAGAAATTAGAATTTATCACGAAATACTTTCTTATCAAGAAAATGATATTTTATCTAAGACTATTGATTTTGAAAATATTAGAAATAGAATTTTATCCTTAAAAAACGAGCAAAAATCTCTTGCTTCGTCTATTTGTATTGATAAATTTAAAAAAGATTATGTTGATTTTTATCAAAATAATATTGATAATAAAAATTTCTTATATCAAATTAATAAGCAACAATCTTTATTGCCAATAAGAAAGATGATGGATTTATATGGTGATTTCTTGCTTAGGCTATTTCCTTGTTGGTTACTTTCACCAGAAAGTGTTTCAAATATTTTTCCACTAAAAAAGAATATGTTTGACATTGTTTTATTTGATGAGGCCTCCCAAGTTTTTATTGAAAATACTTTGCCTACAATTTATCGTGGTAAGTTTATTGTTGTTGCAGGAGACTCTAAACAGTTGCGTCCAACTTCCACCTTTATGAAAAGGTATATGGGAAATGATAGTGATGAAGATGTTGATCTTGCTACTCAGGCTGCACTTGAAGTAGAGAGTTTGCTTGACCTTGCTACTTCAAGATATGCTAGCACTAATTTAACTTATCATTATAGAAGTAAAAGTGAAGAACTCATTAATTTTTCAAATTATGCCTTTTATGATGGAAAATTACAAATTGCACCTAACAATTCAAAGAATGTCGGTAAGAAACCTATTGAAAGAATTAAGGTTAATGGCGTTTGGTCAGGTAGAAAGAATCAGGCAGAGGCTGATGCAGTTGTTGGTGTTCTTAAAAAGTTAATAAAGAATAAGAGAAATAAACTTTCTATTGGTATAATTACCTTTAACACTGAGCAAGAGAACGCTATTGAAGATGCCATTGATAATGAGTGTCAAAAAGATACAGCATTTAGAAATGCTTATATTAGAGAACAGAATAGAGTTGAAAATGGGGAAGATACAAGTATTTTTATTAAGAATCTTGAAAATGTTCAAGGTGATGAAAGAGATATAATTATTTTCTCAACAGGATATGCTAGAAATGAATATGGTAGAGTAGTTGCCCATTTTGGCTCGCTTTCGGTTGAGGGTGGAGAAAATAGGCTAAATGTTGCTATAACTCGTGCTAAGGAAAAAATTTTTGTAATAACTAGTATTGAACCTGAGGAATTGCAGGTTGAAGGAACAAAAAATGCCGGACCTAAATTATTTAAAAAATATTTACAATATGTTCGCGCTGTTTCTCAACATAAAAAGAAGGAAATAAAATATATTTTAGACTCCTTCAAGCCGGTTATTGAGGTTAAAGAAAACAATCTTAATAAAATGGAAAAAGAAATAAAGATTGAACTTGAAAAGTTAGGTTATAAGATTGAAACAAATTTAGGTAATACTAATTATAAATTACCTCTTGCTATTTATGATGAAAAATTAGATAGATATTTACTTGGAATTGAATGCGATTATACTGCTTTTAATAGTAGTGATTCAGTTCTTGAAAGAGATGTGTATAGAGTTAAGTTCTTACAATCAAGAGGTTGGAACATTTTAAGAATTTGGAGTCGTGATTGGTGGCAAAATAAACAAAAAGTTGTTAATAATATTGTTAAATTAATTCAAGCAAATAAAAAGAAATTGCAAGAAAAATAAATATTATAATTAATTTTAAATATTTCTATTGAAACAAACATATTTAATAAATTTTGTAGTAAATAATTAGTTTTATTTTTGATTGTAACTTTTTAGTATTTAAAAACTAATAAAATTATTAATTAAAAATTTTATCATAAACTTAAATCTTATTTATTTTATTTATTGAGAATATAAAAAAAGAGAACCAATTTATAGTTTAATTATATAATTGGTTCTTTTTTTTATGATTTAATCTATTTTCTCTAAAATTATTCCTGCTTCATTTATTAAATTGAGCGCAAAATTGTCTGGATATGGTTCTTTATATACAATTCTTTTTATTCCAGCATTAATTATAAATCTTGTGCATATTGAGCAAGGTTGATGAGTTACATATATTGTTGCTCCATTAACACTAATTCCCATTTTTGCTGCTTGAACAATGGCGTTTTGTTCAGCGTGAATTGCATAACAAAATTCTTGATGTGTGCCACTTGCTATATTGTTTTTTATTCTTATACATTCATTTCTTTCTACGCAACTTTTTATTCCAGCAGGCGCGCCGTTATAACCTGTTGCAATTATTCTTTTATCTTTTACAATTACTGCACCAACTTTTCTATTTGACTTGTAACAACTGCTCCAATTCCCGACAAGTTCTGCCATTTGAATAAATCTATTATCCCATTTCTTATCAATCATTTTAATTTCCTCTTTTATCATGTTAGCATAAATAAAAATTTTTATCAATTCAAAATTTTAAAATAAAAGTGTTGACAATTACAAAACTATTATATATTATATAGTAGTTGATAAAGCGAGGGAGGGATACAAGATTGAATATTCAATACAAGAAGGGAGTTATTGAACTTTGTGTTTTAAGTGTTTTAAGTAAAAAAGATATGTATGGTTATGAGTTGTCTGAATTAATTGCTAATAAGATTAATATTTCAGACGGAACAGTTTATCCAATCCTTAGAAAACTTAAAGCAGATGGTTATGTTAAAACTTATATTAGTGAGGAGAGTGGAGGCCCACCTAGAAAATATTATTCAATAACTCAAACAGGTTTAGAACATTTTAAAAAAGACTGCAAAGAATGGTTAAATTTTGCAGAGATAATTAAGGAAATTTTAAAAGGAGAATAAAATGAATAAAAAAGAATTTATTGATTGTTTAAAAACGAATTAATTAAAAATAATGTTTCTGAGATTGATGATATATTAAATGATTATGAAGAACATTTTAAATTTAAGTTGGAAGAAGGAAAAACGGAGGAAGAAATATCTAATAATTTGGGTAATCCAAAAAATATTGCAAGAGAATTTGAAAATAATAATGTTCAAGTTAATAAATATGAGAAGGGAACTAAAAGATTTTACATTTCTATGTTGTCAATTCCTAGTTTTCTAGTTTACATTTTAATGTGGTTGTCTGTTATTGCTGTTTTCGCACTTGCTGTGTCTTCATTTGCGTTGGGATTTTGCCTAATTACTAGAATTAATATTTTTAATTTAATTCCTTATATTCCTTATTTTTCTGCTTTTATTACAGCACTTTCTTATTTTGCTTTAAGTATAATTTCTTCAATAGCCACTTTTTACATGGCTCTTTATATTAAACATTGGGGTAAAATTTATGTAAGGTGGAGTTCAAATTATATTAATGGTGGGCATTATCTTTCTATTTCTAAACAGCCTAGTTTATCTAAAAAAATTTCTTTTACTCTAAAACTAATTTTAGTAATTAGTACAATAGTCTTCTTTACTATGTTTACATTAGGTTATTTTAGTATGGCTTTAAGTGCAGGAAACCTAGAATTTTGGCATGTTTGGGGCTGGTTTGTATAATTTTTTTAAATTTAATCTCTAATATATTTGATTTTTTCTATATTTTTATATATACTAATTATGGTATAGTTAATAAAATCTTTTACATGTGGAGGGAAAATGAAAAAGAAATTTTTAACTTTTTTACTTGTACTGTTGATTATTCCATGCGCCTTTATAATTACTGCGTGTGGAGGTAGTGATGCAAGATTGTTAAATTTTTATATTGTAGATAAAAATGGAGAAATCCAAAATTCTTTTTGTTATGCAGGCGAGTATGATTATGGAGTAAGTTTGTCTGAAATCCTTACGGGTATAAAATTAAAAGCCGATTACTCTGACAATAGTTCAAAAGAACTTTCCAGTAGAGACTACACAACAATTTATAAAGAAAATGGTAATGAGATAGAAAATATAAATTCTATACCTGATGCAGGAAATTATCAAATTACTTATATAAAAGATGGATTGTCTGTTGACATCTTCTTTGATGTTTATAAAGTAAATTATTACAATGTTACTTTAACTTCATTATCATGGGATTATGATGATGAATTGCCTACAATATCTCTATCTAATTATTCTTCAGGTCAAAATGAAAAGGTAGATTATTATTATATTGAAGAGAGTGATTATGAGAATTTAAATGACTATCGAAATATAATAGGTAGTGGTTATGAGAAAATTTGGGATGGAAAATTGTATTCTATTATTCCTGGTCAATATTATGCTTTTGCAAATATAACTTTTGCAAGTGAAAATCAAAATTATCTAGGATTAACAAATCCTCGCCCATTTACTGTTAATAAAGCACAAATCAATGTAACGCAAGATGATATACAAGGATTATCAGCCTCTCATACTTATTATGCCCATGAACAAACAGGGAACATTGCATTAAGTAAATTGATAAAAGAAGGTTTCTCTAATAAGACAATAAAAAATGGAAAAGGAGATGATGTTCAAGGATATTTTGATTGGAAAAATCCTGATGATTTAGTCAATGCTTCTAACAACGGACAATCATATCCAATTATATTTAAGGCTGATAATGAAAATTATGATTGCTATGAAAGTAATGAAATTAATTTACAAATAACAATTGAAAAGGCTGATGCTGGAAACAAAAATTCTATGACTATGGTTTTTGAAGATAATGATTTGACTGAGATTGCCTTTGATAATCAAGAACATAACATTAAATTAGAGAACTTTCCTATTTCGTATAAAGACGGAGATTTAGGTGAAGTTTTCCCAACTGTTGAGTTAAAAGATAGCAATGGAAATGATGTAGCATTAAAATGGCATGTCTTAGATGTTTGGTCGGGTTATTTTTATATCGAAGGATTAAAGGAAATTGGAGAATATACTTTTACTCTTTCATTAACTGATACAACTAATGCTTGTTGGGAAGATGGTTCATTAGACCCAATTGAGTTTACTGTAAAAATTGTCGGCGACGGAAGTATTTTAAATGTTTTTGGAAATTATGATAGTGTTAATCTAGACACAGATGGAGAAGATGTCCTTTATAAACAATATTTGACAAACTGGTTAGGTAATGGAGATGATAATCCTGGACAAATTGTTACAGTAGCACAAGATTATTCTGCTGATGTAAGATTAGTTTTTAAGTCTCAAGATGAATATAATTTTGATGAGACTTATGTAGGACAAATTCATAATACTGATTTAAATATTAACCTTCCAAGTGAAGAACAAGAAGAAGGAATTTATAATTATAAAACTAATAGTAATATAGAAGATAAAGATGGTAACACTTTTAATATCGTTGGGTTTGTTGATTTGATAGGTCAAACTAGTAATTATAAGGTAAATGATAGCACTGGTACAGTTATTCATAATGAATTAGAAAATGCGATTTTGTCATGTTTTAGTATTTATTTGTTTCAGCAAAGTGTAGGTAAAAATGCAGTATATTCTGTTGCACAGGATAGTCAATATTTAAAAATAAAAATTGCAAGTAATTTAGATACAAGTGAGTTATATACAAGTATTTCTGAGGTATATCTTATATTTGATGTAACAACAGGGGATTTTATTGGTCATAGAATTTATATTGAGCATCCTGACAGTGTAAGTTATTATTTGGTAGAGTTAAAATTAATTAATGAATAATTATTATTAGTAAAAAATCTCTTTTTAATTAAAGAGATTTTTTTTACAAAAATAAAATAAACTAATAAAATAAAATATATTAAGAATAAATAAAAAAAGTTATATAAAAAAATTCAAAAAAAATTAAAATAAGTTATAAAATTATATTTTAAATTTGTGGTTTTATAAACTTTAATTAAAAAATACAACAAATAAAAAAATCATATTATTTAAAATTAATAATATGATTTTTTATTATAAATTAATTTTGTATTTAATATTAATTTTTTATAAATTTGCTTTATTTATTAAATATTTTAAGTTGTAAAAAATTATTTAATTAATATACTTTATAATTTGTGAATAATTATTTTATTTATATAATTTAAAAATTATTTAGTTAATTTATTTTTTAAGTTATAAACAAACTTAATTCTTTAATTTACCATTTTATTATTATTTTTTTTCTCTTTTAAAGCACATAAACCAGTCTAAGCAATATTGGTCTTCTTTCTTACTTTCCATACGTTCTTTTGCTACCCCACAACTTCCAGCAGTAGGAATAATGACATCATCTCCTGGTCTCCAATCGGCAGGTGTTGCTACGGCATCACTATCCGCTTTTTGTAAGGCTAGTATTATTCTTTTTATTTCATCAAAATTTCTGCCGGTAGATAGTGGATAATAAAGAATTGTTCTTATTATTCCATTTGGGTCAATTACAAAAACTGCCCTAACAGCCTGTGTGTTCGATTGTCCAGGTTGTATCATTCCATATCTTTTAGCAATATCCATTCTTATATCTTCAATAAGAGGGAAAGTAATATTAATATTCTTCTTACCATTCCATTCAAGTTCTTGAATTTTTCTAAGCCAAGCTATGTGAGAATAAAGAGAGTCAACTGACAAACCTACTAATTCGGTATTTAGTTCCTTAAATTCATTAATTATTGAACCAAAAGTCATAAACTCTGTTGTACATACGGGCGTAAAGTCTGCTGGATGTGAAAAAAGTATTACCCATTTTCCTGCAAAGTCGCTAGGAAAATTAATTTGTCCTTGTGTAGTTACTGCCTTAAATTCTGGTGCTTTATCTCCAATTAATGGCATTTTATTATATTCATTTTCTTCCATAAATACTCCTTTTATTTTTCAGAATAATTCTTTTATCTAAGTTATTATTTATGTTTAAATTATATTTTAGGTTAACTTATTAAGTCAAATATATTTATTACTATTTAAAATATTTTTTCTTATGAAAAATAATTAACGTTATTATTATAAATATCAAACAAAAAACTAAAATAATTGGATAAGTAATTGCATATTTTGTCTCCGGCATATACACATTCATTCCATACCAACCAACTATTAATTGTAGTGGTAAGAATATTACATTTATAATGGTAAAAATTTTCATAAGATGATTTTGTTTTATTTCAACCTGAGACTGATAACTATCTCTTAGTTGAGATAAAATTTCTCTTAGATATATGATTTGGTTGTATAATTTTGGTATTCTTTTTGTTATTACAAGGTAGTTGTATTTTTGGTCTTCATGAATTAATAATTCTTGTCTTGTAGAAAAAAAGTCTATAATATTTGTTAATTGTTCGTAGTGATGTTTGTATTTAATTAATGTTTTCCTATATACTGAGATTTTTGATGTGCAATTTTCTAAACTTTTTTGGCTTGTTAATTTTTCTTCAAGTTTATCTAATTCATCTTCTATGTTTTCTAATTTGGTATAGTCATTCTCTGTTAAACTTGTGAGCAGACTTAATAAAATTTCAGCATGATTAAGCCCATTATTTGAAAGTGAAATTATAGTGTTTTGTAAAATTTCGGTTTTTGATGCTACATATATTGAAAAATTTTTAAAATCCGTATATAATCCTATTTTTTCTAGTTTAGTAGTGTTTTTTTCTAAATCCTTAATTTCAAAAAGAAAAGTCAATAAATAGGTATTATTTATTAATTCAATTTTATTTGAATTAATGTATTTTAAACTGTCAATTATTTCTTTGTCTTTTTTTAAATCAAAAATATTAGATAATTGAGAGTTAGGAATAACTAAAATTGTATTTTTAAGTTCATTATTTAAATTTTTTGTTGAATTAATTACTTTAAGTTTCATTTTTTCTCCAATTTTTATTATATTATATATTTGTTTAATTTTAAGGTCAAATTAATAAATTATTTGGTATTATAAAGTTAAAAATATTTTTTACTAAATAATTATTGCTTCCTACTATTTCCTTTGATAAAATTATAACTGAAAATATGAATTATTATTGTTTTTATGATTGTATTATAGGTAGGTTGGTTTTAGTTTCGGACGGTAAATATTTACTTGGTATTTACCATACTGATTTTTTAAAGTTTAATTTAAAAAATTTTACATTAAATAATAACTTACAAATTTTTATAAAAACAAAAGAGTTATTAAGTAAATATTTTTTAGGAGAAAAAATTAATTTTAATATTTTGCCACTTAAATTTAATTGTACACAGTTTCAATTGAGAGTATTTAAAATTTTACAGTCTATTAAATATTCTAATTTAATTTCTTATGGGCAAATAGCAAAATTATTACAAAAGCAAAACAATAAAAAAATTAGCCCAAGGGCAGTTGGGGGAGCATTAAAAAATAATCCATTTTTAATCGCAATTCCTTGTCATAGAGTAATTGGTTCTAACAATAATTTAGGTGGTTATTATATTGGAATAGAAAATAAATCAAAATTATTAAAGTTAGAAGGAATTGATACTAATATTTTTTATAAATAATTTATTTATATTTTTCTAAGTAAAAACTTCCATTTTCAAATGTCATTTCATTGTTTTTATATTTAAATCCAAGTTTTAAATAAAATGGTAAGGCTGGAATACTTGAAGAAACTTCAATTCTATCTGATCTTTTGTAATAATCGTCCTTTTCAAGTTCTTTCATTAATTTTTTTCCAATTCCTTTGCCTTGATAGTTTGGATGTACACAAAATGAAAAAATACAAGATTCTTTGTCTTTATTATGTTTATAAGAGATGGCACAAAGCACAAAAAAGATGGAACACCTAATTTCTAGTTACAGTACACCTTTTTAATATCTTTTTTAGAAAATTTATTAAACTATTTTAATAGACAAATTATTTATTTATGCTATTATATTTCTAGTAAAACTTAGGAGTACTTATGAAAGAAGTTATAAATATTTTAACCGGAGATAGGCCTACCGGTAAACTTCATATTGGACATTATGTCGGTTCTTTAAGAGAACGTGTTCGTATTCAAAATGAAGGGAAGTATGATAATTTATTTGTTATGATTGCCGATAGTCAGGCTTTGACTGACAACGCTGGAAACCCTAAAAAAGTAAGAGAAAATGTTTTGCAAGTTATGTTAGATTATTTAAGTGTTGGTCTTGACCCTAATAAAACTATTTTCTTTGTTCAAAGTCATATAAGCGCACTCAATGAACTTACAATGTACTATATGAATTTAGTGACTCTACCTAGATTGCTTAGAAATCCAACTGTAAAATCTGAGATTGCTTTTAGAGGATATGATGATTCTTCAAAAGGTGTTCCTGTTGGTTTCGTAAATTATCCAATCAGTCAAGCAGCAGATATAACTGCGTTTAAGGCTAAGTTTATTCCTGTTGGTGAAGACCAATTACCTATGATTGAGCAAACTAGGGAGATTGTTAAGAGTTTTAATTCGACTTATAAAGAGGTTTTAGTTTTGCCAGAGCCGGTTGTTCCTAAAAATAAGGTTTGTTGCAGATTGCCCGGAATAGATGGAAACGCCAAAATGAGCAAATCGTTAAATAACTGTATATATTTATCAGATGATTCGCAAACCCTAAAATCTAAAATAAAAAAAATGTACACTGACCCATCTCATATAAAAATTTCTGACCCTGGTCATATTGAAGGAAATATAGTCTTTACTTATCTTGATGCTTTTTGTGTTGAAGAACATTTTAAATTGTTTTTACCTCAATACGAAAACTTAAATCAGTTGAAAGAGCATTATAAAAAAGGTGGACTAGGAGATGTAACTATTAAGAACTTTCTATTTAGTATTTTAGATAGTATTTTGACTCCGATTAGGGAAAGAAGAAAATATTACGAAAATAATATTGAACAAGTTTATAAAATTTTATATGAGGGCTCTGAAAAGGCAAAGCAATTTGCTAATAATACTTTGTTAGAAGTCAAACAGGCAATGGGTATAAATTATTTTAATGATAATAAGTTTTTAATTGAGCAAATAAATAATTTAAAATCAAATATCTAAATGTTAAAATGTCTAATGTAAAAACTAGGAAAAGTCTAAAAATTTTTTTAATTATTTTATTTGATAGTTTAATATAAAAAATGCAAATAGTAGTTTTAATGTAGAAATATTATAAATTATTAGATTAAAAAATTTATAAAGTAATGATTGCTCCTTGTCTAAAAAACATCTTTATAATATATTTAATTTTTAATTATTAAAGTTCTCTATAATAATAAATAATAATAAATCGTATAAAAATATTTTAGTGTATTTAATATTGAAGTTAGATAAAAATTAATATCTCTATTTTGTTATAAAATTAGACTATTTATATTTTTTACTAAATTTAGATATTGAATTTATAAAAAATAATAAAATTAAAAAAAAATAAAAAAGTGGAACTCCAATGATAGAGTTCCATTTTTATAAATCGTTATTTTTAATTTAATCTTAGAAATTTTATTTTTAATCTATTTTATAGTTTGTTTGATATCCTTTGTTCTCATTAGGTCGTAAATTATTTGGATAGTACATATCGGTCTTAATGTCGTTAACAATTTTTTGCAAAAAATTCAAAATTTTATAAGGATTTTCAATATCGTTTAATCGTGCAGTCCCTGATTTGCTTGTAATGTAAATATCTCCAACTTTTAATAATCTATCTATTAATCCAATTTTTAAATTTACCGTTTGAATATCCATATAATAAATAATTTTTATATCTACTATTATTCCTGAACGAATTATTATCCTTTTATTTGTGAAGGCATATTCAATATTTTTGTGTTGCAATGCGGCCGATAAAGCATTACTTAACCAAATCCAAAATGGAGCCAAGTGAAATAAGAAAAATACAACAATAAAGATAACAAATATTGTCCCTAATTGTTCAAAGGCTCCCGTTTTTATAATCCCATAAATAAAGAAACCATCAAAAGTAATCCACAATAATGCAAGAGGTAATAGATTTAAAATCTTTGACCATATAAATGCAGACTTTTTAGGTTTTCCTCTCCAAAGAATTTCTTCATTTTTATCTATTAGTTCATCAATACTATTGCAGTGCATTTCATCTTTGTTAAAATATTTTTCATTATATCTTGACATAGTTTACTCCATAACGATATTTAGTCTTAATTGATGGTTTATATCTTTTAATTATTTATTTCTTCATCATTTTTTGTAATTTTTTTATTTTCGTTGCTTTTAGTGTTATTTTTTTTATTTTCGCTTACGTTATAGTTATTATCTGATGTCTTATAAGATAAGTTTTTATTGTTTGAATAATCAATTACTACTTTTAAAATTAAAACTGTATAAGTGATAATTTTTGCTATATTAACAAGCGAACTCAATATTGAATAAAGTTCATAGGCATTGGATGAATAATAACCTGTTGTCATTCCTCCAATGTAGTTATAAATGCTCAGTAGTGCTGAAATTCCTGCAAATAATAATGTAACAATTAAAGCAGTTTTAAAAGTTTTTCTTATTTCTTCATCTTCATCTTTTTTATACCAAATAATACCACCTATTAATGCAAAACCAACAACAGTTAAATAACTAATTAAATAAATAAAAATTTTTTTCCACATATTATTCATAATGATTCTCCTTAATTTTAATATATTATTTAAAATAATAATTTGTAAATATAAATTGTTCAATTAAATTATATAGTAAAAATGTAAAGAAGAAAAGTATTTGTTTAATATTATAAAGAATTTTAAATAATAATTAAAAATAATTAAAATTATATTTATTTCTATTTAAAGTAAAAAAACACTTGTTAAAAAAATTAAATTGTTTAGATTTGAAAGTTATGTTAAAATATAAAAGTAATTTAGGTGAGGTATGAAAACTATAAGAAAAAGAATTTTTATTAGTTTAGTTATTCTTTTAGTATTAATTTTAGTTTGTATTATTTGTTTTTATTTTTTTAAAGATAAAAATCAAAATCCTATATTGAATGTAGATGAAAAAACTCTTTCTAGAATAAATGAAATACGCACTATAAAAAATACTAATATTGAAAATTTTCGTGGAAATATATATTATCTTTCTAATAATGGCGATGATAGTAATGATGGAAGAACACCCAAATCTCCTTGGAAAACTCTTTCTAAATTACAATCTGAATTTAACAATTCGATTAAAAGTGGAGATTACATTCTTTTTAATAGAGGAGATGTTTTTAGGGGAAATATAAATGTTAGTAAAGATGATATTTTACTTGGTTCGTACGGAGATGAAAGTAAACAAAAACCTATAATCAATGTTTCGCCTTTTAATGCTGCAATTGAAGGAAGTTGGATTGAGGTAGAAAATAATATTTGGAAATATGATAAAAAAATTAGTTCAGATGTTGGTGCTGTATGGTTTTTTAATAATAATGATTCACTTTCTAATAAATACGATTGGAGTGATTTTTCTTATGAAATAGGTCAAAAAATTTCTTTTGATTCTAGTTTTAATGAAGATAATTTGGATTTGTCTTCAATATTAAGTCAAAACTACCAATTTTATCATACAGGTAAGGCAAGTAGTGGAATAAATACAGGTGAGTATGTTTATGTATATTTGCACGATAATCCTCAATCTTTATTTGATAAAATTGAATTTTCAATAGGTCTCAACGGTATTTATGGAAGAACAAATCTTGTAG
This sequence comes from uncultured Christensenella sp., assembly GCA_949290565.1. GTDB lineage: Bacteria > Bacillota > Clostridia > Christensenellales > UBA1242 > UBA7862. The sequence goes on from CASESH010000026.1 coordinate 14,623, forward strand.
TCGATAATATTAAAATTGTTTTTGCAGGTAATCATGGTATTGGAACGGGTAGCGTCGCTAATTTAACTGTAACAAACTGTGAATTTGGTTACATAGGTGGTTCAAGACAAAACCAAAACAATGTGAGATTTGGTAATGCTATTGAAATATATGGACAAGTTAATGATACAAATGGTTACAATGTAGAAAGAGGTTTTATTGTTGAAAATAACTATATTTATGAAGTTTATGATGTGGGAATAACTTTTCAATATACTGCAAATTCGACTAATACTATTATTGAAAATGCAGAGTTTTCTAACAATGTCGTTGAAAAGTGTAATTACAGTATTGAATATTGGAATGTTTCTAGTTCAATAGTACAAGATAAGGAAAATTCATATATTAAATCTTTTTTAATAAAAAATAATATTTTTAGATTTTCTGGTTATGGAGTTTCTCAAACTCGTCCAGATAA